>NZ_CP085442.1:2914285-3227321 GCF_023824195.1 Priestia megaterium | reverse complement strand
ATACAAAAGAAAAGTGAAAAAACGGTGAAAAGATGGAAGCTTTTAGAAAAAATAAAAAAAGACCTGTTTTGGGGAAACAGGTCACTAGAAAGGGAGTAAAACTATGAAAAAATATGCTAATTGGCTTCGCAAGTACTATCCTATACCTTTATGGTGAAAAAACGATGAAAAGAGAAGCGGGATATAAAAAAGACCTGCTTTGGGGAAACAGGTCATTAGAAAGGGAGTAAAACTATGAAAAAATATGCTAATTGGCTTCGCAAGTACTATCCTATACCTTTATGGTGAAAAAATGATGAAAAGAGAAACTGGATATAAAAAAAGACCTGCTCTGGGGAAGCAGATCTTCAAAAGGAGTAAAACTATGAAAAAAATATGCTAATTGGCTTCGCAAGTACTATCCTATACCTTTATGGTGAAAAAACGATGAAAAGAGAAGCGGGATATAAAAAAGACCTGCTTTGGGGAAACAGGTCATTAGAAAGGGAGTAAAACTATGAAAAAATATGCTAATTGGCTTCGCAAATACTATCCTATACCTTTATGGTGAAAAAATGATGAAAAGAGAAACTGGATATAAAAAAAGACCTGCTCTGGGGAAGCAGATCTTCAAAAGGAGTAAAACTATGAAAAAATATGCTAATTGGCTTCGCAAATACTATCCTATACCTTTATGGTGAAAAGATAGTGAAAGCGATATTAGGATATAGCTCCTATTTTTCCATATTATAGATTCATTTCTCTTTAATAGGGTATACGTTCATTAGAATCGATATAAACTTAAAGAACTGGCAGGGAGGTATATATATGGAAAAGAAACACGAAGCAACTACAAATCAGCGCGTGGTTCACCGCACTCGAAATAGCTGGTCAGGCTTTTTGTTTGGCGTAGGGTTAGTTGCTTTTATTGATGAAGCAGTGTTTCATCAGCTGCTTCATTGGCATCATTTTTATGATAAGTCCACAACGGCTGCTGGTTTAGTGTCGGACGGTTTGTTTCATGCATTCAGCTGGTTCGCTACAATTGCATCACTTTTTATGGTGGCAGATCTCAGGCGCCGGGGCGGCTGGTGGGTGAAAAGGTGGATAGGAGGAGTATTGCTTGGAGCCGGGGCGTTTCAGCTTTATGACGGGACCGTGCAGCATAAGCTTATGGGACTTCATCAAATCCGATACGGAGTGAAGATTGCACCTTACGACATTACGTGGAATGTACTTGCATGTTTGATGCTGCTTATTGGCATCATTTTAACATGGTTTACACGTAAACAAGGTGCACATCATGATTAAATATGAAATATTATCTCAGCTTTTATTAGCCCTGCCTTTTGTCGCTGCCTTTTTTTTATACATGTGGGCTGTAGCGTCTTCGAATGCAACGTATAGAAAATGGTCATTATATAGGACGTCCAGCTGGACACTTGGTATTTTATGCGCCATATCTTCTGTAGCAGGACCGCTCGCAGCCCGTGCTCATATGGACTTTACCGCGCATATGACTGGGCATTTGCTTTTAGGTATGCTAGCTCCGCTTTTAATGGCGTTAGGAGCACCTCTTACGCTGCTGCTTCGCACACTTCCGGTTCAGGCAGCCAGAAAAGTGTCAAAACTTTTAAAAGGACGGTTTGTTTGGTTCATCAGCGGTCCGGTGACAGCTTCTGTTCTTAACATAGGAGGACTTTGGATTCTTTATACAACAAGTCTGTATGGCATGATGCATCACTCTTTTTTCGTGCATGTCGCTGTACATATTCACGTATTTTTAGCCGGCTATTTATTCACCGTATCGATGATTTCAATCGATCCTTCGCCGCATCAGAAAAGTTTTACGCACCGAGCTTCCGTATTAATAATTGCTCTTGCAGCTCACGGTATTTTATCAAAATATGTGTACGCTCACCCGCCTATGCACGTCTCGGCGGAAGGGGCGCAGCAAGGGGCTATGCTGATGTATTACGGAGGCGATTTAATCGACTTATGTTTAATTGTGCTTCTTTGTTATGAGTGGTTTAAGCGGGTTCAAAAAGTATCTCTTATATAAAAAAGCGCGCAGAAAGTATCATGCTTTCTGCGCGTTTTTTTTAGTGAATGTTTCGTTTTTTAAAGCGTCCGCCGCGGACTTCGGTAATATCCGCAACGGCTAAAAAGGCAGTAGGGTCAAAATCTTCAACAATGGTTTTTAGCTTTGATTCTTCAAGGCGCGTAATGATGCAGAAAATCACTTTTTTATCATCGCCCGTATAAGCACCTTCACCGTGCAAATAAGTAACGCCTCGACCTAGACGCGCATTAATCGCATCGCCAATTTCGTCGGAATATTCACTAATAATCCAAGCTGATTTTGATTCTTCCAATCCTTCTACAACCGTATCAATGGCTTTAGCTGCAATGATGTACGCAAGGATGGAATACATGGCGCGGTCCCACGTGAACACAAATCCCGCTGCTCCTAAAATGAAGAAGTTGAAAAACATCACAATTTCTCCTACAGAAAACGGAATTTTTTTACTGATTAAAATGGCAAGTATCTCTGTACCGTCAAGCGCTCCGCCGTAGCGAATTACGAGTCCAATTCCAATTCCGAGAATAATCCCTCCAAAAACGGTAGCAAGAAGAACGTCTGCGGTAAACGCGGGGACATCATGAAACATAGAAGTTAAGATGGATACAACCAGTATGCCAAAAATAGTGGAAAGGGCAAATGTTTTCCCCATTTGCTTGTACCCGATAAATACAAACGGAAGATTTAGTACAAAAAGAAAGATTCCTAGATTTACTCCAGTAAGATGCGAAAGCATGATGGAAATACCGGTAATTCCTCCGTCGACAACGTGGTTTGGGACAAGGAAAATTTCAAGTCCTGTGGCCATGAGCAGCGCACCGATCGCAATGGCGATGGCCCTTCCAAATACCTGTCCCTTGGACAGCTTTCGGTGCTGAATTTTCGCTTTTTCGAGTTCTGTCATTTGCATGTCTCCTTTGATGCCTCATATGTATTTCTCACTTTAGAAAAGTGAAACTATCTTTAATTATACCTTACTATGCACAATTAGTGGGGATAGACGGCTTAATTACTTGTTTCACCATATAAAAAAAGCCTGCTTTAGAGTCATAAGCAGGCTTTTTAAGGAGTAAAACGATGAAAAAAGATAGTTGGCTTCACGGCTTTAACTATATAGAAACTTGATGAAAAAACAGTGAAAACGCCGGCATGTACGGTAAGAAAATCGGGGATACTAGTTAAAAAAGCCAAAAGGAGATGACGAAATGAGCGTGTGGATGATGTATAATCACTTGATGCATTCGCAAATCTTTTTAAGCAGCGTATTAATTAGCGGCATTCTTCTTGTTAGCGGAGGATTTGTGTACGGCAGAATAATGAGCAAAAAGTGAACCTAATATTGCCGCGAATAGGTTGTTAATGGAAGATGCTCAATAGCTGCTTGGTTAATGTTATACTTGCTCCATAAGCTTAGCGTGGAGGTGTCAGCATGAACAAGCATCATGATCTAACAGCATCATACGGAGAATCGTTAGTGACGTGTGAACATCAGTTTGAAGCTAGCTATTACTATCATCAAGTGCGCGAACAGTGCATGAATCACATTCATGAAATAAGCAAAGCGGTAGATGAATTCACCGTTGATTTTACAGATGAAAGCTTGAAAATATTAGAGCTTCTTTACTATGATCTAGAAGACAGCAATTGTTTTGACTATTTTTCGATGACAAAAGAAGAATTCGAAGAGTGTATGGGCGTATACTTTGGTGAAGTGGTTACATCTACTATTGACGAAGCGCGCTGGGTTGTGAAAGAATATCCGCTTATGGAAAACAAGTATGTGACCGGAATTGAAAAAGGGAATCTTTCACTCATGTTTCCCCATGGCTTTTTTAACCATAAAGAGCGTCATCCAGAGTGCGTTTTTACTCTTTATCATTTATATAAACAGCTGCAAAAATAGGAAAAAGGTGAACTTAAGTTCACCTTTTTTATTGTCCGAGCTTTATGGGGATATAAATCTCCATTTCATATGTATCACTATATAAATTGCTGTGTATAGCTGTATTTACAATTTCAAGAGCAGGACCTTCAATCATGCTGTAAGGAGAGTTCGGCAGCCATTCATTCCAGATGCTGTTATACGTCGACCCAAGCGATGTAATGGGACCTCTGTGTTTAAACTGCAGGTATGTAAACGAAGGAAACGTATGAACGCTCATACCGTTTGGAATACAAGCAGTATCAGCCACTTCTGTCCCTGCAATATAAAAATAATTTTCTTTTTTCGGAGCCATGCAAATGCCTGTAATCATATGAGGTTCTTTTGAAGAGGTAATCATTTCTTTTTCTTTAAGTATTTGCTTCAAAAGATTCTCTTTTTGATACTCTCCGTTTTTTGCTATGCCTATCACTGAAAATCCTTCTTTATATACAACTTTACCTTGCATAATCCACCTCGAATTTTTCAAGCTCTAGCTTTTATTCTATCAATCATAAATTACTTTACCGTGATTGTAACATAATCTTAAGTAGATATCGATGCAGAAAATGGAACATGAGCAAAGCTTCAAACACATGCTTGAGATACTCTAATTATTACATAAAAACAGCGTGGGAATTCGCACGCTGTTTTTACTAATGCAACACTTTATTTATATAACGTTTATGAAGAGTAAATCCGGGAAACTCCTTAATATAAGTCAAAATGGTAGTTAAACCAGTAGTCGTCCTGCACATTCTTTGTGTTTGAAGCGACAATATGCTCATGACCTTGTTCGTCCGTGGCAATCCAGTTGTAGTTGATATCCATTTTAATCGGATACATATTGCCTTTTTTAAACAAAATAACGGGGGGAGTTACTTCAACAAACTCGTTTAGTTTTTTAACAACATCTTCTTTACAGCGAATTAGCTCCATGTCTTTTTCTCCTTCGGTGTTATTGCACAATCATATTTTTTGCGTTGTGCACAATATATAATTTAAAATAACAAAGGTAAGTTTAGCACATTTTACAAAAAACAGAGAAATAAAAAGGAGCGATATCGATGAATGAACAAATTTTATTAGCAGAACGCCCAAAGGGAATGCCAACAAAAGATACGTTTAAATACGAAAAAATTGAAATGCCTACAGCGAAAGAAGGCGAGGTACTTGTTCAAACACTTTACCTTTCTGTTGATCCGTATATGAGAGGACGCATGAACGATACAAAATCATATGTTCCTCCATTTGAGCTAAACGCACCGCTTGCAGGCGGCATTGTAGCACGCGTAACGGAATCAAAATCAGATCGCTTTAAAGAAGGCGATATCGTGACGGGTATGCTTCCTTGGAAACGCTATTCAGCTGCAGAAGCAAAAAACTTACAGAAAGTTGATCCAGAGCTAGCGCCAATTACAACGGCTATCGGCGTTCTGGGTATGCCTGGTCTCACAGCTTACTTTGGACTGCTTGAAATCGGTCAGCCAAAAGAAGGTGAAACAGTAGTCGTTTCCGGTGCAGCAGGTGCTGTTGGATCTGTTGTTGGTCAAATCGCTAAAATTAAAGGCGCACGTGTTGTCGGCATCGCAGGTTCTGAAGATAAAATTGCTTATTTAAAAGATGAGCTCGGATTTGATGAAGTGATTAATTATAAAAAAGGAAATGTGAAAGAAGCGTTAGAAGAAGCGTGTCCTAATGGCGTTGATGTTTACTTTGAAAACGTCGGCGGAGAGATTTCAGATGCAGTTGTTAGCTTATTAAATAAATTTGCGCGCATTCCGCTTTGCGGCCAAATTTCACTGTATAACTTAGAAAAACAAGATGTTGGACCACGTGTTCAAACACCTTTATTAATTAACAGTGCGTTAATGAAAGGCTTTATCGTAGCCGACTATGCAGACAAATTCCCTGAAGGCATTAAGCAGTTAGGCGAATGGGTGCAGCAAGGAAAAATCAAATACAGCGAAAACGTTGTAGAAGGTTTTGAAAATGTGCCTGAAGCGTTCCTTGGTTTATTTGAAGGAGCAAACTTAGGAAAACAGCTTGTAAAAGTAGCAGAATAATCGTAAAAAACCGTGCGGGATCATTCCCGCACGGTTTTTTTACATAGTTGAAGCCGTTTGTTGTTTCGCTTCTTCTTCAATATGTTCACCAGTTCGTTCGATTGGCGAGCGTTTGTGATAGCGTCCAAGCAGTCCTGTCATGATGAAGATACCGATTAACGAATAAAGAACTTGAACTACGCCGAATACCACTGTTGCAGAGCCTACAATCAACACATCTGTCAAAAGCATTGTTTTACCTGGATTAATGCCAAAGCGTTTATCAAGAAACACGCATAGCATGTTGATTCCGCCCAGAGAAGAACCGTGGCGAAACAAAAAGATCAGTCCAATGCCGACAATAATGCCGCCCACAACCGCAGCTACAAGCGGATATGGAAGCGCAAATGAAAAGTTGGCAGCTAATAAATCGGACATCACTGACATCAGGCTAACGCTGATGAAGCTTTTTATCGTAAATTGAAGTCCAATTTGCGTAAGAGCCATGAAATAAAATGGTAAATTGATAATAAAGAACAATACCCCAAATGAAATACCGGTTAAATGCTGCAGGACGATTCCAAGTCCTGCTGTTCCGCCAATAACGAGGTTAGAAGCGGTTAAAAATTGAATTCCGATGGCAACGCACAAACAGCCAAAGGTAATCCATCCCCATTGTTTTACGTGATTCATATCTCCATCCCCTTTTGTATATTTATACAATACTTCCGATAGAAAACACCGTCTTTTAATTCACAAAATCTATTTTACTATATATCTTTTCAAAAAAAAGCACTTTTGTGAGAGAATCTAACACAAGATTAAAAGTTAGATAATTCAGATTTATCAAGTTCTTTTGAAGCGAATGATTGATAAACCAATATGTTTCTAAAAAAAGATTACAAAGAAAGAATGAGAAAAACGGATTTTGGAAAATGTATAAACAAATATTTGGATAATGGTTAAAAAAAGGGAGAAAACATTAGTTAAAACGAACGATTATAATAAAAATTAAAATATAATTCGTCTTTGTATTAATTTTTTGTTCAATTAAGGTAATATATAATATTATTAGCATGAAAATATGTAGAGATGGAAGTGGATGCGAAATGAATAAGAAATTATCAGCGTTGACAGGGGTGGCTGTACTTGCTTTTTCACTTACAGCATGTGCCCCTCAGCAGGAAAAAGAAGTGTCTGCTGAGAAAAAAGAACCCGTTCAAAACCTAGCTGAACAGCAAATCATGGCGGACGCTTGGTACCAAACATCCGGCGAAATGAAAGCTTTGTATTACCAAGGCTATAATACAGGAAAGCTTCGTTTAGATGAGGCGCTTGCAAAAAGTACCGATAAAAAGCCTGCCATTATTTTGGATTTAGATGAGACCGTACTTGATAATAGTCCATTTCAAGCATCAGCAATCAAAACCGGCAAAGGATTTCCTTATAAGTGGGATGAGTGGGTGCAAGCAGCAAAAGCGAAAGCAGTACCAGGTGCTGTTGATTTCTTGACGTATGCGAATCAAAAAGGCGTAGATATTTACTATATTTCAGGCCGTACAACTTCTCAGCTTGAGGCAACAATTAAAAACCTAAAGAATTTACATATTCCTCAAGCAACCAAAGACCATGTGCTATTAACGGGTCCAAAAGATGAAGGAAAAGAAACGCGCCGTCAAAAAGTAGCGACGAATCATAATGTAGTCCTGCTGTTTGGTGATAACTTATCTGATTTTAGCGGCTTTGATAAAAAGTCCATTACTGATCGAAATAAGCTTGTAGAAGAGCAAAAAGAAGCGTTTGGCCAAAAGCTAATCGTATTTCCAGATCCAATGTATGGAGATTGGGAAGGAGCTATTTATAACTACGACTACTCGATTTCGGACAAACAAAAAGATAAGCTTCGCCGCGAACAGCTTCAGTATTTCAACTAAAAAATCCGAACGAGGTTGATTCTCCATTAAGAATCAACCTCGTTCGGATTTCCCTTCAACTAACATATTGTTGTCCCAGCCTCTTTTAATCTTTTCACTATAGCCAGTTCAAACGATAGCTTGTACAAATGATCCTGTTTTTTAAGAAAGAAGCCAAGGAGCATAAGGAACTTGCTTCCACTCGTGTTTTAACATGCCATAAATCACAAGGTCATGGTAGTGATCATATAGATATTCACCTTCTCTGCAAATGCCTTCTTCTGTAAAACCTAGACGCGTAGGGATGGCTTTGCTTTTTTCGTTATTAACGCCGCAGCGTATTTCGACTCGATGAAGGTTTAACGTATTAAATGCATAGTTCAGGCATCCGTGTACGGCTCTTGTCATAATACCTTTTCCTTGAAAATCATGTCCAATCCAATAGCCGAGACTTGTACTTTTGTTTCCCCAATTAATTCCGTGAAAACCAATCATCCCGGCGATTTCTCCGTAGTACCGAATGATGGCCTGGAACCCTTGGTTATTATAGTATTGAGCTCTCCATTCAGGGATGAGTTCATCATAGTCAGCAATACTTTGCATGCTATCTACCCATGGGAGCCATTCTTTTAGGTAAGGTCTTGACTCGTTAATAAGAGAAAGCAAAGGGAAAGCGTCAGTTGATTCAATCAAATGCAAACTAACTTCGTCATCAATTTTGTATTCAAACATACGAAAGCCTCCTGTGATGATGGGCCTGCTGAGATAAGCGTAGCGTGTAGGCAGTTCTAACATCTATTTTTTCTTTATTCTACCACAAGTAACAGAAGGGAGAACGAGGAAGTTTGAGCTAAAAGTAAATAACGCATAAAGTCGATAGGATTTTAATGATTAAAAAAATTAATAATTGAAAGTACTTTTATCAATATTTTTACAGAAAAGAGGCATATACAGTGATACAATGGAAGAAGAGATAAGGCGTTGTATTTATACATACTTTATAACAAACATGATATTGGATTGATAAAAGCAGGTGGTAAAAACATGGATGTACAACTATTAATAACGGTATTTGCACTCGGGTTTTTCGGGTCATTTTTAGCAGGTATGCTTGGAATTGGAGGATCAGTTGTTTTGTACCCGCTGTTGCTATTTGTTCCGCCTCTTGTAGGAGTGGGAATATTCAGCGCGCACGAAGTAGCTGGTATAGGAGCCGTACAGTCGCTGTTTGCCTCTGTTTCAGGAGCTCTTGCTTACAAAAAGGGCGGCTATTTGAATAAACCGTTAATTTTATATATGGGTATCAGCGTCTTAGTTGGCAGTCTCATTGGTTCAACGCTATCAAACTCGTTTTCAGAAGGAATGATCAATTTCATTTACGGCGTGATGGCCACAATTGCTGCAGGATTAATGTTTATGCCAAAAAAAAATAATCCAGCGGCCGATTCATTCGAAGTGACGTTTTCAAAACCTTTGGCAGCAGCTCTGGCGTTTTTAGTTGGAATTTGCGGGGGGATTGTCGGAGCAGGAGGCGCATTTTTACTTGTTCCTATTATGATTACCGTGTTAAAAATTCCTGTGCGCGTAACGATTGCAAGCTCATTAGCCGTGACGTTTATTTCGTCTATGGGAACAACATTCGGTAAAGTAATGACGCATCAAGTCCTTTTGCTTCCGGCGCTTATGATTATTGGAGCAAGCTTACTAGCAGCTCCGATCGGCGCTTTTGTCGGGCAAAAGACGAAGGTAGCGTCGCTGCAAGTTATCTTAGCGGTCGTTATTACGGCGACTTCGCTGAAAATATGGTTTGATTTACTAATGAAATCTATTCATTAAAAAAAGCTGCCTTTTTAAGGGCAGCTTTTTTATTTTGTTGTTGATGACACAAGGTGAGCGACTAAAATATAGCGTTCAGGTGCTGAACCAACGTAGTTAAATGGATAACAGGTGCTGACAGTTAAAGTGGCTCTAGGCTTTGGCACAATAACGGTCCGGTCATCCGCATCAACGATTCGTACTTTGTTCACTTTGTATGTGAAGGTGCCTGCTGCCGTGTTCACCACGAGCGAATCGCCTTCACCCACATCGCCAAGCTTACGAAAAACCGTATCGCGATGTCCTGATAGAACAGAATTGTCGTTTTGACCAGGCAACACGCTTCCTGCAAAATGACCCACGCCTTTTTCTAATTCATCTTCATTCGTACCGTGATAAATCGGCAGCTTAGCGTTTAATTTAGGAATATATAATTCTCCCATTAAATCACCGATTTTTGGCTGTTTCGGGTAAGACACATTTGACACTTTCGGCTTTTTTTCCGAGCTAGCAGTACGAGAGTGTACCGCTTTTTTAGATTCAACAGAAGAAGCTTCAGCAGAAGAGTCTGCTGTTGAAGAGTCCTTGCTTTTAGAAACTGAAGCTGCGGCTGGTTCTTCTGTATCCATTGTTTTAAATGCCAAATAGCCTCTTGCAAATTTATAGGCGTTTGTGGTCGTAAACCAAAGACCAAAGCAAATGATGGCGGCTAAAAGGGAAAGAACAATCAACCGCTTTTTGCGATTGATTGTTCTTCTTGTTTTTCTTGGTTCCATTTTATGCGCGTCTCACTTTGCGGAAAAGAACAAAGCCAGCTGCTACAAGTACTAATCCAATTAATGTATTCGTTACATAATTAGAAGCCGTTTCCGGAAGTTTTGCACCTTTAACAGTTTTTTGTACAGGGCTGTTCGTTTGTTTCTTTACTGGTTCTTGTTTCTTTTCTACTGCTGGTTTTTGCACTTGAGCTGGTTTTGCTACAGCTTCAGCAGATTTTTCTACTTCTTTTCCTGTGTCTGTGATGATATCAGAATTGAACATATCGCCTGTGATCACCATGTCTGCTAAAAATTTACCGTCTGTCGTATAAAGAGAAATTTTTAGACTTGCATTTTTTAATTCTTCTAAGTTGATTAAATCAGTAAGAGAAAGCGGTTTTTCATTTCCGCCTTGTACAAGTGAAAATTTAGCGTCTAAATGGAAGATTGATAGCAGCTCTTTATAAATAGACATTAATTCCGCGATTTGATCAGCAGATAATTCTGTTGCTGTATCAAAATCTTCGAATGCCGCTAAGCGCTCGCCTAATTGATCTAAGCGGTTGAGTGTTGCTTCACTTGAAAGCTCATCTTCTAATGATGTAAAATGTGCTTCGATTCGATCTAGTTCTTCAGATGTTAAGCCAAATTCAGACTGCATAAATGATAGTAAGCCGGTTAAATCTTCTTCGCTTAATTCATCATCGTAAGAAGTGTCCTCTTCGTCATATGACTCATCATCTTCATACCAGTCGTCGCCCTCTTGATAGAAGCCGACATCATCGTATAAATCATCTAGGTACACATAATCGTCTAAGCTTTGGCCGTTCTCTTTTAATAACGCATTTAAGCTTGTTTTGTCTAAGTCAAAATCTGCATACACATCTTGCAGGTTATGTAAGTCAGCTGCAATTGGTTCACCTAAAAATTCTTCTAAATCTGCGATTGTATCGTAGTTTTCAAGACTATCGTCATACAGTGAAAGTGAATATTCAACGTCGTCTTTGGTTACTTCAAAGCCTCGCGTTTGGCTTACCGATTTTAAATACTTGCTGAAATCTGCGTCAAATGTTGACGCTGCTGCGAATGAAGACGTTGGAAATACGCCAACAAACAGCAAAAATGATAATAAAATTGCCCCCAGTTTTTTCATCAATTTTCTCCTTTTTTTTACGTTTTCTACAAGATTATATAGGAAGAGTTATAAATTTACAATATATACTTATATTATATATACCTTGAATATAGTGGTAATTTAAGGGATTTATAGAACTATAGATTTTGAGAACCCCGTATGAAAGGGAGTGGAAAGACCTAGATAGAAAAAGGAGGAAATAAAGAAAAAGGTTTATAATTTTTTTTAACAGAGGCAGAAATATAAATAAGTATCAAAAAAGAACAGCACTTAGAAGCTGTTCTTTTTGAAATGATATGTAAGCCTTAGCATAGATAGCTGAAATTCGATACCGTTCCGCTTTAGAAAAAGGTGGTTACGAGTTATGATTTTAGTAAGGATAGTGAAGAAAAGTGAGAGCGCGGTTTTGTCAGCTCTATTTTGATTCCTTTTAGCCTTAAACGTTCTACAAACTGTTTGCGTTTTTTTCGCTTTTCATGCGGGGATTGATTCATATTTGCCTCATCCTCCATATTTAGTCAAGTAGCTAACATATCATTATCATAATCAAAAGATGACGGTTACACAATAAACATTCTCAAATATTCACAAAGATTTAAAATTTGTTACATTGATAGTGTACATGTACCCCATTCTCTTTTTTTATAACATCTCAATGTGCTGTTTTTAAATTGAAGTTTTGTAAATCCTGTCGCAGGCTAAAAAACGGGATTAAATTGAACACGCTGACTTTTATATTTTGATTCACTGTGCTTAAAAGCTATACTAGTAGTGCGTATAGAAAAGAGTAAACCGAATTTTTACATCTCATCTATTCGTATACAAAAAAGAAAGAGGGATTTTCATGAAAACAGAACAGCAGTATTTTGAAGAAGGAAAATCAATTCAAACATATATGAACGACATGAGTACATTAAAAGAGGAAAGTTTAGCTGTTTATGAACAATTTCAGCTTCCTAAAGATGGACTGGCTGACAAATTAAAGGCTCACAAGCTTCACTTCTTAGCGATTACTGAAGATTGGTGCGGAGATGCGATGATGATTAACCCAATCATTCGTAAAGTAGCTGAAGCTGCCGGTATCGATGTGCGCGTTGCACTGCGAGATGCGGACACCGAATTAATTGATCGCCACTTAACAAACGGCGGCCGTGCTATTCCGATTATTTTAATTTTTAATAATGAAGGGAATTTACTGGGAAAATGGGGTCCTCGTGCTCCTGAAGTTCAGCAAATTGTCGATGAGCTTCGTGCCACGCTTCCTTCAAAAGAAGATCCTTCGTTTGAAGAAAAACAAAAAGAAGTCTTTTCTTCGTTACGAACAAGATATAAAGAAGAACCGGCTCTTTGGTCGTATGTTTATAACAGCTTTAAAGAAACGGTATTAGCTGTTGTGAAATAACTTAAAAAAGCAAGGTAAAATGAGCGCTTCATTTTATCTTGCTTTTTTTCTGGTTATTGCAACACGATCGTTTGTATATCACTTTAATGGAAAGGCAGCTCTTATTAATGATAGTGTTCAAATCGCGCACTTTTACTTGAGAAAACGTACAAAATTCTAAAAATAAAAATATTTTTTATTCAAAACGCGTACTTTTTAACTTGATGATGATATAATAACAAATAATAAATGAAGAAGGGGGACGCGTGAATGGATGTAAAAGCTTTTGGTCATTATTTTTAAGCAGGATTTTTAGAGTTCAAAATGAATTTTATTTTTTTATTCAATGAAAGCGCTTAATAACTCACTTCTCAGAAAATATAGAAGAAAGGTGTTAGATACATGAATAACTTACATAGAAAAATGGGAACGTTTTCTCTCATGATGGTCGGCCTTGGATCTATTATTGGATCAGGATGGCTGTTTGGGGCATGGAGAGCTGCTCAAATTGCAGGCCCCGCAGCAATTGCTTCTTGGATTATTGGAATGGTTGTTATTTTATTTATAGCTCTTTCTTACAGTGAACTAGGGTCTATGTTTCCAGAAGCAGGAGGTATGGTTAAGTATACGCAATACTCGCACGGCTCATTTCTTGGCTTTATTGCGGCTTGGGCAAACTGGATTGCAATCGTATCGGTTATTCCTGTTGAAGCGGTTGCCTCTGTTCAGTATATGAGTTCATGGCCATGGGAGTGGGCGAAATGGACAGGCAGTTTAGTAGAAAACGGGATTCTTACTGGAAAAGGTTTGGCTATTGCTACAGGACTATTAATCATTTATTTTCTTTTAAATTATTGGACCGTAGGCTTATTTTCGAAAGCTAATTCACTTATTACCGTTTTTAAGATTGTGATTCCAGGGCTTACAATTGGTGCTCTTTTATTCGCAGGATTTCACGGCGGAAATTTTTCTTCTGCAGGAGGCGTTGCTCCAAATGGATGGGCAAGCGTTTTGACAGCTGTTGCTACGTCTGGGATTGTGTTTGCTTTTAACGGTTTTCAAAGTCCCATTAATATGGCGGGAGAAGCGAAAAATCCGGGACGCTCTATTCCTATTGCGGTAGTAGGATCCATTTTAATTGCGACCGTGATCTACGTATTGCTTCAAATTGCGTTTATTGGAGCGGTAAATCCTTCAGAAATCGTAAAAGGATGGAGTCATCTTAACTTTAATTCGCCGTTTGCTGATTTAGCAATTGCCTTAAATATTAACTGGCTTGTTATTGTTTTATATGCGGATGCTTTTGTATCGCCATCGGGAACAGGTATTACGTATACAGCTACCACGTCACGCATGATTTATGGTATGGAAAAAAATAAATACTTGCCGAATATACTGGGACGAGTTCATCCGCTTTATGGAGTTCCGCGTCAGGCAATGTTCTTTAATTTATTTGTCTCATTCATCTTTTTATTTTTATTTAGAGGCTGGGGAATATTAGCCGAAATTATCTCTGTAGCTACGTTAATTTCATATCTAACCGGTCCTATTACGGCTATGACGTTAAGAAAAACGGGGACCGAGCTTTATAGACCTTTACGTATAAAAGGGTTAAACGTAATAGCGCCTCTTGGATTTATTTTTGCTTCACTTACTCTTTACTGGGCAAGATGGCCGTTAACTGGACAGGTATTATTTATTATTTTAATTGGTTTGCCAATTTATTTTTATTACCAAGCAAAATCAAAATGGAAAGGCTTTGGTCAAAACTTCCGAGCTGGCGTTTGGATGATTGTCTACTTATTATGTATGATGACAATCTCCTGGATAGGAAGTGAAAAATTCGGGGGACTCAATATTATTAAATACGGTTGGGACATGGGACTTATTGCAATTGTTGCACTTTTCTTTTATGCTTGGGCACTTAAAAGCGGATACAAAACCGAGTATTTAAAAGAAGCAATCCATGTTAATAATGAAATGAAAGCAGCGGAAGCCCAGACTGCCTCAGCTAAAGAACAGATCATAGAAAAACAAATTAAATAAGGAGTAAAAATGAGGCTGGGACAAAAGTATTTCAGTTGAAGTCAAATGCGAACTATTAATTATTTTTTGATTGGTAGTTCGTGTTTTTTTGTTGTTATGTTGAATATAGATTTCATGTTTTCAGTTGCTTCTAGCAGTTGATTGGAGGACAAGGCGAAGACTCCTGCGGGAAAAGCGGAACAGATGAGACCCCGCAGGAGCGCAAGCGACGAGGAGGCTCATCGGCCGCGGAAAGCGAAGCCTTGCACGGAAATCAACAGCGGTGTAACAAGCAGTCCAGCTCATGTATCCAATTTGTTTGTCTTTAGATTAGATTGATTTAGTTATGTCCCAGCCTCTTCTTTTGTGGATAAATTTTAATTTTTTGAATACTAAATAGTAAACAATGCTATAATGGTGGACAAAATCATGCAAGGAGAGAACGACATATGGATATCGTATCAATCACTTCTTTTTTAGGCGTAGCCGCTTTGCTTACTGTTATGCCTGGTCCTGATAACTTATTTGTTTTAGCACAAAGTATATCAAACGGTAAATATGCAGGAATCTCGACTTCATTTGGGCTTTGTACGGGCTTGCTTGGTCATATAGCAGCGGCAACGTTGGGTCTATCGGCTGTTATCTATCAATCGGCTTTAGCGTTTGCTATCGTAAAATACGCTGGAGCAGCTTATTTATTATATCTGGCTTATAAGACGTTTACAGCAAAAGATTCCGCTCTCGCTGTTGAAAACAAAGAAGCCGTTGAGTACAAGGTGCTATATAAAAAAGGAGTGATTATGAATCTGCTAAATCCAAAAGTTTCGCTCTTTTTTCTTGCTCTTTTACCTCAGTTTGTTAATCATTCAATCGGACACGTCACACAGCAAATGCTTGTTTATGGAGCTGTATTTTTAGTTCAAGCGCTGATTATTTTTACGTTAATTAGTCTATTTGCAGGGAAAGTAGGGGAGTTTTTGCGAAAATCTCCGGCGCTGTCTAAGCGGCTTAATCTTGTGCAAGGTTCTATCTTTACGCTTATTGGCTTAAAAATTGCTTTCAGTGAGAAATAGCAGGAGATAAGATGGTGAACCTGCTTTTTATCTTTATTAAGAGGCGTGGACAAAAGTAGTTTAGTTGAAGGAAAATCCGAACGATGAATCGAGATTCTTGATGGAGAATCCAACTCGTTCGGATTTTTTTCTTGCTATGGTGACCATAGCTTTCGTCTATGTAGTTGCTTCTAGCTGTTGATTGGAGAGCAAGGCGAAGACTCACCGGCCGCCCGCGGAAAGCGAAGCCTTGCACGGAAATCAACAGCGGTGGTAAAAGTAATCCATACTAGCTCATTTATCTCATTTGTTCGTCTTTATTTTGTGCTTTAAAAACAGCGGAGAGCAGCTAGTGAAATCCAGCTTTTTGAGTGAATGTTCTCGAATGTTTTAAGGGGACGAACCCTTCTTGTCCAATCACATATATATATAGAATGAGAGATAAAACATCCGGCAAAGCCGGTGTTAATTCATATTATGATTGAAAGGAAAGGTTCACATGAAAAAAGTATGGCTAGATGCAGGACACGGCGGTACAGATTCCGGCGCTTTAGGAAATAATTTGCGTGAAAAAGATATTACGCTGCAGCTTGTACTACACGCGCGGGCGTATTTAGAACATAACTATTCAGTAGATGTTCAAGTAACTCGTTCAACCGATGTGTTCGTTTCATTATCAGATCGAGCGAACCGAGCTAATGCATGGGGAGCGGATATTTTTGTTTCTATGCACATCAATGCTGGCAGCGGTACTGGATTTGAAACGTATCGGTATCCATCAGAAGAGGGAAGTCAATCTTCTCTTTTACAAAAAGAGCTGCATACGGAGATTTTAACAATCATGCGGAAATTTGGAACGATTGCAGATCGCGGTTTAAAAACGGCTAATTACGCTGTACTGCGTGAAACAAATATGCCAGCTGTTTTAACAGAAAACTTGTTTATCGATACGACAGCCGACGCTGAAAAATTAAAAAACGCTACGTTTCTTCGGGAAGTGGGAGAAGCGCACGCGCGTGGAATTGCTAAGTATTTAAACTTACCTTCTAATCAAGTTACATTCTATACCATTCAATCTGGAGATACATTTTATAGCATTGCAAAGAAGTATAACATCACCGTTCAGCAGCTGCAGGATGCAAATCCTGGCGTAGATCCTACAAAACTGCAAATTGGTCAGCAAATTGGTCTTCCTGTTACTACGTATACTGTACAAGCAGGAGATACGTTTTATAGCATTGCGAAAAAATATAGCATGACCGTTCAGCAGCTGCAGGATGCAAACCCCGGCGTAGATCCTACAAAATTACAAATTGGTCAGCAAATTATCATTCCCGCTGTTTAATACCCGTAAATAAAAAAGATGACACGGCAGCGTGTCATCTTTTTTATTTACAGTCACTTTGTTCTTATTGAACCAATCTTACAAGCATATGGGCAAGGTGATGCTGCTGTTCTTCATTTCCAACCTTCCACAGTTCGTGAAGCAGGTTTTCCTCTCGATTGCGCGGCTCTTCATGCTTAGCAAGGTAATCAGCTACTTTCTGAGCTGTTTTAGCCAGCTGTTCTTCATTCATCCCTAACTTTTCACCTTTTGAGACCTTGTCCCCTAGATAACTTTTAAATCCTTCGAAGCTAGAGAGAATATCCTCTTTTTTCTCCTCGCTCATAGAATTAATTGCTCCTTCAACTTTTGCTGAATGATTTGTTTCTACAGAATTACTCATAGTTTTTTTCTCCTCTCATGGTTATATTTGGGTTTAGAAAGCATATCCCCTGAGAATTCAGTAAATAAACGTCCAAATGTGTTATTTTTACATTATGGCGTTTTACAAGGACTTAAAAAGGTGAGGTCAAACGAGATTTTACCAACCAATAATAAAATGACAAAAAGACTTTGAATAAAGAAATCAAAGTCTTTTACTGATTTTTATACTGAAACATCATACCTCGGGAGTAGGCGTAGCGTAGCCTTCCTTATATTTATCATCGATTTCTTGGCGAATGTCTTCGATGCTTTTGCCTTTGCTGTAGTCTACTACAGCTTGAGCCGCTATTTCTAAACAGACGCCGCATTTTGTTCCGTGATCATCCCACGTCACCGAGCCGTTTTCTCTGTTTTCAAAGATAAAACAGTCGTAGTTGTTTTGATGATTAGCTTCTTCTCCACATCCGCAGTAGCAAGGAATGTTTTCTAGTAAGGTTTGATGCTTAGCAGCGGCTGCATAAATAAGCTGCATGTCTTTGGGCTTGTCACTCAAAAAAGAGGGGAGAGTTTCACTATTTTTTGTTTCTTCTCGTTTATCACCTAATGTGTGCTGCTGCTGTTCTTCATGTTGTGTTGCTTCTGTACGTTTGCTACCTGAACTTTCTTTACTTTCGTTTCCGCATCCCGATATCATGCTTGTCGCAAGGACAATCGTTATGAACCTTGATTTCGTTATCAACACGTTCATCCTTTCTTCAGTTAAAGATAGACAATGATATGTACATCCATCATGTTAAAAAGACATAAGCAGCCTTAGAAGTCATTCCTCAACTTTCTGTAAAATAATTTTCCGATACATACCTTTCAACATGACGCTTGAATTTTCCTTCAAAATAAGATTAGCCCGGCTTGCTTCAAACATATGTTCAAAAGAGAGGCCAATATCCGTTCCTAGCAATTTTACGAAAGGGCGAAATATTTTTTTAGGAAAAGCCGCTGATTTCTTTTTGGTTTCGAATTTATCAAAAATCAGAATAGTTCCCTTAGGTTTTACTACTCTTGTCATTTCTTTTAAAGCTTGCTCCGCATCAGGTACTACGCTAAGAATTAAGCTTGCTACAACCACATCAAATGAAAGGGAGGAAAATGTTAGCTGCTGAGCGTCCATTTGGTGGAAGGTTATAGATGGATTTTTGTATTTATCTTTTGCTTTTTGAAGCATTTCACTGGAATAGTCGATGGCTGTTACATTTACTTCATGAGGAATAAAAGCTAAATCTGCCCCCGTTCCAACACCTACAAATAAAATGCGCTGTTCAGATGTAAAGTGGACGTCTTGAAAGACTTTTTTTCTGGCTCGATAAAACATCCCGTTATTAAAAAACGCATCATAAAAAGGGGCCCAACACTTATAAATAAATTGATTCCAGCGGTTATTCACACAAACCCTCCTAGAAAATAAGCTTTCCAATGCCTGCTGGAAAGCTTATGGATTACATTTATTTTTTCATTTTGAGTAAGCGAAGACTGTTTAAAATAACAAGTAGCGCTGCTCCTGTATCGCTTAAGACGGCAATCCACAAAGTAAGCCACCCTGGGAAGATAAAAGCTAAGGCAATGACTTTAACAATAATAGAAAACCAAATGTTTTGTTTGATGACAGCTAATGCTTTGCGGCTTAGCTTCATCGTATGAGGAAGCTTTTCTAAATTGTCTGCCATCAGGACAATATCAGCTGTTTCCATGGCTGTATCGGTACCGGCACCGCCCATTGCAATACCAAGATCAGCAGTTGCGAGGGCAGGGGCGTCATTAATTCCATCTCCAACCATAGCCGTTTGATACCCTTCATGTTGAAGCTGCTGTATGGCCTTTACTTTGTCTTCAGGCAGCAAATCGGCGAAATAGCGGTCTACGCCGGACTGAGAGGCAATCATTTTAGCTGTTCCTTCGTTATCACCGGTTAACATCACAATTTGCTGCATTCCGTTTTGTTTGAGGCTTTCTAAAGCAGATACGGTTGTATGCCTGATGGTATCAGCTACGCTAATAATGCCTAGAACACTTTTAGCTGTTCCGACAATAATAATCGTTTTACCTTCGTTTTGAAGCTTTTCAATATGAGACCAGCAGTGGGATAGAGGTGTTCCTAAATCTGAGAATAATTTTGGATTACCTGCGTAATAAACCGTTTCTTGAATTGTTGCTTGCACGCCTTTTCCTGTAAGGATTTTAAAATTTGATCCTTCTAAAGAAACGACTTTTTTCTCCGTTGTATAATCCACGATAGCGCGGGCAATGGGATGATTCGAATAATCTTCAAGCGTTTTTGTTATTGCTAAAAGCTGATTTTCTTCAGCAGCAAGGGAAACAACCTCTGAAACGGCTGGTTTGCCTTCTGTCAGCGTCCCTGTTTTATCAAAAGCAATCGCATTGATTGCACCAGCTTTTTCTAAAAACGTCCCGCCTTTAATGAGCACGCCATTTTTCGCCGCGTTTCCAATCGCAGATACAATGGCGACGGGAGTAGAAATGACTAGCGCACATGGACAAGCCACAACTAATAATTCAAGCCCCTTGTAAAACCAGTCACTCCATGCACCATCAAACAGGGGAGGGATGACCATAATGAATAAAGCTAAAATAAAGACGATAGGCGTGTAAATGGTTGCAAATTTATCAACAAATGCTTGAGTAGGCGCTTTTTTCTCCTGTGCTTCTTCCACTAAATGAATGATTTTAGAAATCGTCGTATCTTCGACTAGTTTTGTTACCTTAATTTCTAACGATCCGCTTTCGTTAATGGTGCCTGCATAAACAGCATCACCGATTACTTTATCAACTGGAATAGATTCACCTGTAATAGGAGCTTGGTTGATACTGGATTCGCCGTTTATAATTTCACCATCTAGCGGAATTCGGTCTCCTGGCTTTACGACAATCGTAGTGCCGATTGAAATATCTTCCGCTGCTTTTTTAATCAGCTGGCCGTTTTCTTTCACCCATGCTTCAGAAGGAGCTAAATCCATCAAACCTCGTATCGAGTTTCTTGTTTGTTCAATCGACCTTGCTTGTAGAGCAACACCTAAAGCAAATAGCCAAACGACCGTAGCACCTTCAAGCCATTCACCAATAACAGCTGCTCCAAGTGCTGCAACGGTCATTAAAACATTCATGTCTAAAGAACGGCTTTTGATTCCGTAATAAGCACTTTTAGCCGGCTTATATCCGCTAACAATCATGGCAATAGCGTACAGTACAGTTGTCATATAAGAAGCAATTCCTGTATGAGAACCGATAAAACCTAATGCGATGAGAATACCCGAAAAAACAATCGGGCCGTTTTTGCCTTTATGATGCCTCGACTCAACAGAATGCCTGCTGCTGGTTACTAAAGTAGCCGTATAACCAGCTTTAGATACTTCTTTGATAATGTCATCGGCTTCGTTATCGTGCTCAATTTGTGCTTTTCCCGTTGAGAAGTTAACGCGTACATCTTTGACAGCAGGAACTGTTTTTAAATGATTCACAATCGTGTTCGCACAAGCAGCGCAGTCCATTCCTTCAATCAAATACGTTTTCATCTTTTTATTTGATTGGATAGGCTCAATGTTAAACCCTAGTTTTTCTACTGAGCTTGGAATGAGTGACAGAGCTGACTCACTTGCCGCCGCTACCTGGAGCTTCCCTGTATTATAGTTGAGGGTTACGTGTTGAATATCGTTTAATGTTTTTAAACTTTTTTCAATCGTCGCAGCGCAGGAA
This sequence comes from Priestia megaterium, assembly GCF_023824195.1. Lineage (NCBI taxonomy): Bacteria > Bacillati > Bacillota > Bacilli > Caryophanales > Bacillaceae > Priestia > Priestia megaterium. The sequence goes on along the minus strand of NZ_CP085442.1, from coordinate 3,205,741 downwards.
GGACAATCCATTCCATATACGCGGTATTCAGCCGTTTCTTCTATGTCACTGTCGCCTGGTACTATATCGTGATCACTGCAGCAAGAATCCTGGTCTTTGTCGGTCGTTAACGCAATTGTATCTGAACAGCAGCTGTGACTGTGTTCATGACTCTTTGTGCCGCAGGAAGAAGGCTCTTCAGTAGATGCGGCTTCCAAAGAAGAGGAGCAGCAGGCCTTGCTTTCAATTTTTGGGGAAGAAGATCCGCTGCAGCAGCTTCCGGTATGCTGATGATTTTTTTTATCTTCGTGTTTCATTGTGTCCCACTCCCTATACGGTAAGAAAAACTTAAATGGTTACGTCTTCTTTTTTAGCAAACATGATATCAATTATTTGTTTAATATGTGCATCCCTTAAAGAATAAAAAGCTAACTTTCCTTCTTTGCGATAATTGGCAATTCCTATATTTCGCAGCAGTCTTAAGTGATGAGAAGCAGTCGCAACTGTAGAGCCTACAATATTGGCGACGTCACATACACATAACTCCTCGCCTTTATACAGAGCCAAGACGATTTTAAGCCTCGTTTCATCTCCTAACGCTTTGAATAGGGTAGAAACACCTTGAACAGCTTCAGCATCGATAGCAGGCTTAATACGATTCACTTTTTCTTCATTAAAACAATAAATATCACAGCGGTCTTTTGGCATGATTTCCTCCTTCATTCAAACATTCAAATGATTGTTTGTTTATAATATATGTCAATTTCAAAAAATGTTCAAACATTTATTGATTATTCGGAATTTTTTTCCGGGCGAAACATAAATATAGGAAGAATAAATATGGAAAGTATGCCTATTAGTGTATGTACTCTGTACTAAATGGTGCGGGCGAAAAGAGAATGACTTTATATGCAGGCCAAAAACAAAAAGCCACCCTTATAGGTAGCCTCTTAATGACTTTAAAAATGATAGAAATAATGGAATATAGCTTAGACTTTGTTCACTTGATTAGCGTTTTAATCGGTTAAATAATAAATCTGCTGAATTATTTAACACCTTGTCCGACTCTTTTAATCGTTTGTCCGAGTTTTCTAAATAGGATTGAGCAGATAATACAACATCTAATGGATCCTTGACATTTTTCTTTTCGGTACATACTAAATGCCCTACACCATTTTTCCAATGAATCGTGCATTTAAAATTCACAAATGTATCATCGCTCGTTCTCAAACGCAAATGCCTGATGATGGGGTTAGATGAGGAGTGCTGTGACAGCATCCACATTGCTTGTTTCCGGTCGTCTTTATGAATAATGCTCCACAGACTGGAGACTGAAGAAAAATAAGAATGTGCTTGACTAGAAAAATGAAGGATTTCACCTTCTTGATTTAATTGAAAGTAAGGAACGGGGATCCATTTAAGTATGTTACTTTCCATCATGCACCTCTCCCAACTTAAGTAATCTCTTTTACCATATCACAATTACCTAATATTTGTATGGTTTTTATTATTTTCCCCACTCTTTTCCCCGTTTTAAGCTGTAAAAGCTAAAGAATTATTCAGTTTAAAACACTTCAAAATAGAACGCATGTTCGATAAACTGAGAATTAAAGGAACGAATTCTATGCGACAGCTACTTCAAGAAAGCTACTCTTCAAAACGACCTGTTGAAATTATTTATATGGACGATAAAGGATGTTTTACACAGCGATTTATTATTGTGTATAAAATTTATCCTCAGAGCGTAAAAGCTTGGTGCTTACTAAGGAACGAGAAACGAACGTTTAAAATAGAGAATATCCTTTCATGCGGATTCAGCAATAAAAGGAAAAGCAGTTTTAGGCAGAAAGCTCACTCAATTTAAGAGGGGTTTTTTCATATCATTTCCTCTTATGGCGTGTGAGTTATTTTCATACACTATATCCACTAGAAAGGGGAATGAACATGACATTAAACCAAGGAAATAAAACTAAACATATCGCTAAAGGGAGAACGAAAAAAGAAGATATGACAATGCAGGGTGGGAAAAAACAGCATGAAGCACAAAGTACATCTTTATCTCATAATAATTGTCGTGCAAACCTTGATGGAGATTAATCTAAAAAAGGAAAGCTTTCGTTTCCGAAGCTTTCCTTTTTTTGTGTATATCGCATTTTTAAGTTAACTCGTATTTTTCTGAGCCAATCACAATATAGTCTCTTGCTTGATATACGAATTTTACGGATTTCTCACAAACTTCGTACGAGTAATTTTCTAAAACATTGTTTTTTTGATTAATATATTGCATAAAAGCGCTTTGAAAATAACCGTTCTCAACAAAAAGTTCACCGGTTCTGCACAGCTTTTCATGTGCTTCTTCCAGCCATTTTGCAATTTGGCTGTCGTTGTTAGTAAATGTAAGAATGTGTGCATAGTGATCCGATAAATCTGTCATATCCTCTTTATCCCGGTCAAAATAAAAAACTTTTTCTTTTTTTGACTGCAGCCTTTGTTTATGCAAGGTGATATTTTTTAACAGTTCTTTTTCAACGTCTTCTTCGGGACTTATATAGATGGGGCAGGTGCCTGCTACCTCACCTTGATCTGTAAATAATACAACATAGTACAAATCAAACATCATATCTCTCCCTTCACATGTTCATACTATCCTATCTCGCATCCTTCATTTTTAGAATCATTTTTCTGACGTTTGTGCAACATTGGTTCTAATGTATTACTCATAAGCGAATCTCAGTTTTAATGGGAAAGAAGAGGGAAGATGAAAATAAAAATTCTGCGTTTCTTCATTATAATAAGAAAAAACGATCTGTTTACTAGTATTTAAATCTTTCGAAAAATCAAAATAAATAATGATTGATTTCGTCACTTTATTGTGGTTTCATAATAAAGTGTAAAAAGACCATTTTTCTTTCAGAGAGAAATGAGATAGAGTACTTCTGTGTTGATTCTTTCATTTGAATATAGTATACATACAGGGGTATAGAAATTAATTGGGAGGAAAACATGGCGATACTATATATGAGCATAGGTATTTTACTTTTATTAATTTGTTACAGTTTTTATAAACGCTATGTGCCGGTGCAAGGAATAAAGAAAGTGACGACCGTCGACTGTGCTTCTACAACGATTTCGTATGTAGATGTTCGTCATTTTCATGAAATGAAACAAAACCCCTGTCAAAAAGCAATCCATATTCCGCTTCCTTATTTAGAGAGACAGCATGCAGAAATTCCATATAAAGAAGTGGTCGTAATTGTTCCTGACAGCATTTCCCGAAATTTAAGCATTCGGCAGCTCAAAAAACATGGGTATCAGGTCAAAGGATACATGTGTGCGGAAAGATGTGTGTAATAAAAAGAACAGCAAATGACCCTTTATAGGGTTTCCTTTTGGAAAGCTGTGATATATAAGCTAAAAGATACCTGTGTCAAAATGGGTATCTTTTTTTGTTATGAAGATAAGAAGGGGGGCAGGGATCGGTTTCTTTTGGTTCAACAGCTACTGAGTCTTTTAGCGTATTTTTATGACAAAAGGTTTGAAAAATCCCTTTTGTGGTAAAAAAAAACGTAGTTCTCCTAGTGCATAGACAGAGGTTTAATAGGAAGTTATAATTTAGGCAATTACATAAAAGGGGAGTAAGCTAAGGAAGGTGAATAGATGTGCGAAAGATAAAGCGGTTGCTATTTCTGTTCATTTGTATAGCGGTTGTAATTGTTGCGTATGAGATGATTCGATATCCGATTGAAAACAATGCTGCAAGTGTGCAGCAGCATTTGCGGAATTGGGAGCATAAAGAAAGTATTGATGGTTCTGCAAGGATTACGCTGCAAGATTTTAAACGGGTTGATCACTCTAATACATACATAGCCTTATTCTCCATACCTGGTGATAAAGAAGGAATGGCCGTATTGAAGCAAGGATGGAACAAACGCCTGCGTATTGAAGTCAGTACCAAAATGAGCAATTTAGTGGATTATGATGATATCCATACAAATAAAGGGACATATGCGCTGTTTACAGGAACAAATAGAAGTAAACAAATTGAGCGAGTAAAGGCGGCTTTGGTGCACGATACATATACAATTGATGCCGCGGTCCCAAAAAGTGATTATTTTGTGCTGTACGAAAAAATACCGAGTCATATTAAACATCCGTTTCCAGCAACGACAACGCTGCTAGATAAAGCAGGGGATGATATCACGGTTAAAGAATTTATGGATCAAGAGCTGCGTGAATAACACGCAGCTTTTTTCTATAATAAAAAGCTTTTTAAAAAAATTCACGTTTTGTTCATATTTTCGAAAGAAAGAATTTTAAGCAAAAAAATCAAATATTTGCTACAAAGTAAAGGGGAATTAACGGGCAAAATAAGGTTCATACAGGGCGTCACATTTTCTTTGAAAATTTGTCACAAAATATTCAATTATGTCGATGTGTATTGATATATCAATGTTGAAGCAAACATACAAAGCTAATTTTGCAGTTATTCCTAAAGAAATAGTTAAGAAATGGGAGCTGAATCCTTTTATTTACATTTATTCATACCAAATTATGTGATAGAATATCGCAAGGTTGAAGCACTCTAACCCCATTGGTACAGTCACTATATTAGAATGTTTTTAATATAAAAAAATAAAGCAAAAGGGACGAAAAAAATGTCATTTTGTATTACAATAGTAGTGGCCTACAAATAAGGGGGAAGAGAGTCTGTATAAAAATGTCGTTATCTAGCGAAAGATAGCGCATTTTGAATGTTCATCAATATAGGCTTCGCATCATGTGTTGTTAGAAAGGAGAGTTTTAAGTGAAACCAAAAAAAGGATTTTGGAAGCTAGTAGGTTTACTATCTGCGCTTTCACTAGTATTTTTGAGCGGTTGTTCAAAGCTTGCTGTATTGAACCCGCAAGGTCCTGTTGCAAAAACGCAATCTGATTTAATCATTTGGTCTATGTGGATGATGTTGATCGTGGTTGTTGTCGTATTTGCTATTTTTATATTTGTTCTTGTCAAATATCGTGAAAAACCTGAAAACATGGACTATGAGCCACCTGAGCAAGAAGGTAACTTAAAGATGGAGGTTATTTGGACAGCATTCCCAATCATCATCTTAATTCTATTAGCAGTGCCAACTGTTAAAGCGATCTATTCTGCAGAAGAAGTACCGGCAGAATCAAAGGATAAAGATCCAATCGTGATTCACGTTACATCTGCAAACTGGAAATGGATTTTCAGTTATCCGGAACAAAATATCGAGACGGTTAACTACGTAAACATTCCAGCAGATACGCCAGTGAAATTTGAGTTAACAGCTCAAGGACCTATGAACTCATTCTGGGTACCAGAACTTGGCGGACAAAAATATTCGATGAACAACATGTCAATGCCATTATACTTAGAAGCTGATAAGCCTGGTTCTTATATGGGACGTAGTGCTAACTTCTCTGGTGAACATTTCACTCAAATGCAGTTCGAAGTTCAAGCTCAAACGGACAAAGACTTCAAAGAGTGGGTTAGTGATGTAAAAGGAACAGCTGGTAAATTGACTGAAAAGAAATATGATCAAATCCTAAGCCCAGGCGTTGTTGGTCGTCAAACTTACAACGGTACACATTTAAAATGGATTGACCATGCAAAAGATGTATACATTCCTGGCAAAGAGCTAGAACGTGGTACAGGACATGATCACAGCAAGATGAAAGAAGATGAAAAAACGAGTAATGAAGAAATGGAAAACATGGATCACTCAAATCATGAATAACATTCATTTATTACACTAAATAACGTAATGATTGGGGGAAGACATAATGAAGCTAGATGAATTTTTCGTCACTGGCGAACCTATGATTTACGCTGCTGATGCAGCAATCGCTATGACGGTCATCGGTATCGTTTTTGTCTTAACATATTTCAAGAAATGGAAATGGTTATGGACAGAATGGTTAACAACAGTTGACCATAAAAGACTCGGTGTCATGTACATCCTTTCAGCTGTATTAATGCTTTTCCGCGGCGGAATTGATGGAATCATGATGCGTATGCAGCTTGCATTCCCGGGTATGAACATTTTAGATGAACATCACTACAACGGAGTCTTCACGGCTCACGGTGTTATCATGATCTTATTCATGGCAATGCCATTTATTATCGGACTAATGAACGTAATCGTTCCATTACAAATTGGTGCGCGTGACGTAGCATATCCGTTCTTAAACGCAATTAGTTTCTGGACATTCTTTATGGGAGCAATGCTATTTAACCTTTCTTTCGTAATCGGAGGAGCTCCTGATGCAGGTTGGACAAGTTACTTCCCGCTTGCAGGTAAAGAATTCAGTGAGGGCATCGGGAATAACTTCTATGCCGTTTCACTACAGATTGCTGGTGCTGGTACATTAATGACTGGTATCAACTTCTTTGTAACAATTTTAAAAATGCGTGCTCCTGGCATGACAATGATGAAAATGCCAATGTTTACTTGGTCAATCTTCATCACATCAATTATTATCATTTTCGCGTTCCCTGTATTAACAGTAGCGCTTGCACTTATGACACTTGACCGTGTATTCGGAACAGCCTTCTTTACAATGGCTAACGGCGGTCTTCCAATGATGTGGGCTAACTTATTCTGGATTTGGGGTCACCCTGAAGTATATATCGTTATTTTACCGGTCTTCGGTGTCTTCTCAGAAGTTATCAGTACACATTCTCGTAAGAACTTATTCGGTTATAAAGCAATGGTTGTATCAATGGTCGGTATCGCATTCTTAAGTTACCTTGTATGGGTGCATCACTTCTTTACAATGGGTAACTCACCGTCAGTTAACTCGTTCTTCTCAATTACAACGATGTTAATTGCCGTACCAACCGGAGTTAAAATCTTTAACTGGCTCTTTACAATGTATAAAGGCCGTATCAAATTTACGACTGCGATGCTTTGGTCATTAGCGTTTATTCCAAACTTCGTAATCGGTGGGGTAACAGGGGTTATGCTTGCGATGGCATCAGCCGATTATCAATATCATAACAGTTACTTCCTAATCGCTCACTTCCACTATGTATTAATCTCTGGTACAGTGTTTGGCTGTTTCGCAGGTTTATACTTCTGGTATCCAAAGATTTTCGGTCACACGTTGAACGAAAAATTAGGAAAAATTTCATTCTGGATTTTTGTTGTTGGATTTAACGTATGTTTCTTCCCACAATTCTTCCTAGGTTTAGACGGTATGACTCGTCGTATGCAAACTTATGCAGACAACCTTGGCTGGAACGGACTAAACTTAGTTTCAACAATCGGTGCATTCTTAATGGGTCTTGGCTTCTTCGTATTAGTAGTTAACTTATTATACAGTGCATGGAAAAACAAACGCGACACTGCAAACGATCCTTGGGATGGTCGTACACTTGAGTGGTGGACTAAATCACCAGTTCAAGCTTACAACTTTGCAGTAATTCCTCATGTGAAAGAAATGGATGCATTCTGGCACATGAAAAAACGTAATGAAACAGAAATTAAAGCAGAAGACTTAAAACCAATTCACTTACCAAGCAACTCTGGCGTGCCGTTTATCTCAGGTATTTTCTGGTTTATCGGTGGATTTGGCTTAGTATTTGAATGGATGCCAATGGCAATCTTAGGCTTAGCAGGTATCTTTGCTTGTATGCTTGCTCGTTCATTTGATTATGATCCGGGCTTCTATGTAAAAGTAGATGAAATTAAGAAGGTTGAAGGAATTACAGGGGGTGACAAATAATGGCAGGACATTTAGATAAATCATTGCCGTTAGAATACCAAGAAGAACAAAGTCGCCTGAATATCCTTGGATTCTGGATTTTCTTAGGTGCCGAGATCGCGTTGTTCTCTACGCTGTTCGTAACGTACTTAACGTACCATATGCGTACAGCGGGTGGCCCTACTGCAGAAGAACTGTTCGTTGTTAAAGATTTTATGATCGAAACGCTGTTACTACTATTCAGTAGTTTCACGATGGGAATTGCCATCTTTAAAATGCGTAATAATGATTTAAAAGGACTTTTAGTTTGGTTTGTTATTACGCTTGTCCTTGGTGGAGGATTCCTTTTCTACGAAATTCGTGAGTTTTACATGTACGCAGTTCACGAAGGTGCAACAATGCAAACAAGCGCCTTCTTATCAGGGTTCTTTACACTTCTTGGAACGCACGGTCTTCACGTAACAGTCGGTGTATTCTGGGCAATCAGTATTATTATTCAGTTAGTAAGACGAGGATTAACACCTGTTACTGCTCGTAAAGTATTTATTATCGGTTTATACTGGCATTTCCTTGATGTTGTATGGATCTTCATCTTCACGCTTGTATACTTGAACGGATTGGTGGGATAAGACATGGAAAATAAACAAGGCCAAAAAGCAGGTTTTCCGCTTAGTCATGTATTTGGGCTTATCCTTTCACTAGCCTTAACATTCGCAGCGCTTGGTTTAGTAGTGCTAGCTGATCTATCAAGAAGCATTACGATGACTCTTATCATGATCCTAGCGTTACTACAAGCAGCAATGCAGCTAGTAATGTTCATGCACATGACTGAAAGTGAAAATGGTAAAGTACAGGTTGCAAATATTCTTTACAGTTTCTTTATTGCACTTTGTATCGTTGTTGGTACCCTGTGGATTCTTGCAGCTCACTTTAACCATTAAAAATAAAACCACTTACTTCGGTAAGTGGTTTATTTTTTTTCATTCAGTTTATATTTCAACGTTTGATATTCTCCCGTGGGAACTTTTTTTACTACTTTTCCTTTATCATCTCTATAAACATTTACTTGTTCATACACTTCAATTCGGTATCCGCCTCTTTTTTCTGTTTTAACATGAACTTCTTTGACTGACATATTTAGTTGTTCGGCTTCGTCTTCATCAGCAGAGGTTTCAACAGCTCCTCCATCAAGGGAAAGGTGAGATAAGCTGTCAAACGAATGCTGGGAATTGTTATCAACATAGCTTGTCACGACTAAAATGCCTGAAAAAAACAATACTAAAAAAAGCGTCCGGACTTTTACCTTCATCTTAAAACACCCCCGTAAACTGACAAACCAGCACGACTGCACCTAATATCCAAACGTAAATCGCAAACGTTTTTAATGAATGATGCTTTAAATAATTGATCATCCATTTTACCGCTACATAACCGAATAAAGCAGATGAAAGGGTGGCGACGAATAAAAAGAAAACGGAAAGCTGCTCGACTTCACCTGTGACTACATCTTTTAACTGAAGTAACACCGCTCCGCAAATGGCCGGAGTCGACAATAAAAAGGAAAAATAAGCGGCTGTTTCACGATCTAATTTTCGCATTAACGCAGCTACCATCGTTAAGCCCGATCGGGACACAGCAGGGAATATAGCAGCTGCTTGAAACGAGCCGATAAAAAAGGCATCTCCGTATGAAATATGATCCATTTTTTTATAGCCATTTTTTACGGAATCACCAAACCATAACAGCAGTCCCGTCGCAAGAAATTCCCAGCCGATCGTTAAGCCAGATTTAGAAATGCTGTCAAAATAGTCTTTGAACAAAAGACCAATTGCAACTGCAGGAATCGTTCCTATCACTAAAAGCCCTGTAAGCTTGCTAAACGGATGACGAATAATATGCCATAGCTCACGCTTATAAAATACAAACACAGCAAGCAGAGTGCCCATATGCAGCATCGTATCTAAATACAATCCTGCATCGTCTAAGCCAAATAAGTGACGCCCTAAATACAAATGCCCCGTGCTGCTTATCGGTAAAAATTCTGTAAGCCCTTGAATGATTCCCAAAATAAATGCTTCAAACCACGACATCTTATCACCTCATACAGCGTGTCCTTATTAGTAGTGTATAGAGGAAGTTCTGAGAACATGACAAAAACATGGAAGTATAGGCATTCATTTAGTGAAATAAATATATATAAATAGGTCATAGTATAAGAAGAGACGACCATTCTTATCTCCATCTCATCCACAATGGAAAGAGGTGCTAAAAATGATACGAAAATGGGTTGCTGTATGTGTCGTATTCGCTGCTTTTATTTTTCCGCAGGCAGTAAGTGCTGAACAGCCAAAAGTAGAGGTATTTCAAATTGAAACGGGCAAAGTCGTTCGTTCAACGCTCAAACCTCCAAGTGTTCAAAAAGAAGCTGAAAAAAGTATTGCGTCCATTACTGGTTTATATAAAAAGGCAAGTCCGCTTCCTAAAAAAGGCTATCTTGTTAAAGTACCTCTTGATCCAGCCGTGAAAATTGAAAATAGTGCGGTCAACACGCTGGCAAGTGAAGTTATTTTTGTTCTTGAGCCGAATCAAAAGCCAATCATGATGGTATTTGACAATGAAAATAGAACCTATTTTTTTGAATTTACTCATGATTTAACTCTTCTCAGAAAAGCATTACAGCTATAAGTCATCGAAATGATGGCTTTTTTTTACATAGACAGTTGACAGTTTATTATGATAAATGTAATATATTTAGAAAAGTCAGAAATAATAAGGGGGAGAATTATGTGATAGCTCTACGATCGTTCTCCAAAAAAGACTTTAAACAGCTAATGGATTGGATTCCCTCCGAGTCATTTATGGTGCAATGGAGCGGCTCTAGCTTTTCTTTTCCGCTTACTCCTAGGCAGTTAAAACACTACATTCGATATGCAAATGAAGATGGTGCTTCTACCTATGCTTTTTCCGTCATAGATGAAAATGAACAGCTTATTGGGCATATTTCTCTGGCTCATATTGATTATTATCATAAAACAGGAAGAATTGGCCGAGTGCTGCTTGGTGAAAAGTATAGAGGAAAAGGGCTTTGCTCGCACATGTTTGAAAAAGTGTTAGCTTTCGGTTTTGAAGAACTGGGTCTTCATCGAATTTCGCTCGGCGTCTTTGATTTTAACGAGCGGGCAATTCAGTCCTATGAACGAATTGGCTTTACACGCGAAGGCCTTCTTCGAGATGTTCGGCTTGTAGATGGACAGTACTGGAGCTTAATTGAAATGAGTATGTTAGAAAGTGAATGGGCACAGCGTGATGTGCATCAAAAATCAAGCTAAAATCTACTAGTGAAAAGCCAGCTTCCCAACAAGCAGGCTTTTTTGACGTGTGCTTAAATTCCCCTAAAAAGGTATAAATTTTCATTCATTAAGGCATATAGAGAGTAAGTGATGTGTAAAGGAGACCGTATGAATGAAAAAATACAAAATAGGGATCTTAGCGGCATGTATTTTGCTTTTAGGAACCGCTGGATTTGGAATTGTCTATCAACATCAAACATCTGCTAAAGAGCAGCCTCACTCGTTTAATGTACTGGTTATGGGCGTAGATGAAAGGCCAGGAGATACAGGCCGCTCAGATGTATTAATGGTGGTCAACTTAGATACGAGCCACAATAAAGCAAAAGTTATGCCGATCCCTAGAGATACGCGCGTGCACATTGATGGAAAAGGAACGGATGAGAAAATTAATCATGCTTATCGATACGGAGGCATTCCTTTAACCGTGCGCACGGTTGAGAACTTCTTAGATATCGATGTCGATTATTACGTGAAAGTAAATATGAAAGGCTTTAAAGATGTAGTAGATGAACTTGGCGGAGTGAACGTTAATAACCCGTTTCCTTTTGTGTTTGATTCATTTATCTTTCCTGAAGGAGAAAATGCGTTGAACGGCGAAAAAGCTCTTGCCTATGTGCGGATGAGACACGAAGATCCAAAAGGAGATTTAGGAAGAAATAATCGCCAGCGCCAGGTAGTGGAAGCTCTATTAGATAAAGGAATGGGCATGTCAACGGTGAAAAATATTCCAAGTCTCCTCACGCTTGCAAAGAAGCATATTCGAACGAATATTGATGTCAGCGATGCATTTACGATGTATAACGTCATTAAGAATGGCCGGCCTGACTTCGAAACGGTAACGGTAAAAGGAGAAGGACAAATGGTAGATGGTACATGGTATTATGTTGTCAAACCATCTGAAAAAAAACAGCTGAGCGCTATGTTTCAACAAACCCATTAATAAAAAAGAGGGCTGAAGAAATTCAGCCCTCTTTTTATTCACCAATTTCTTCTTGACGCTGCAAGCAGGAAATTTGTTTTTTCTCTGGATGGACACCAAATGTATAGCCCCACGTTTGCAATTTATCTAGAATGATTTCGTCTTTTTTAAAGCCAAAGATCATCACTACATCTTGGTTTTCATCTAAAAGCAAATACTTTTCATCTTTGCGCCACATCGTTAAGTTTGACGCATAGAAAAGATTCCAGCCGTTATTCATGCGATGACCGGTTGCTTGGTTTTTATAGTTGACAATCATATTTCTTCCTCCATTAGTGAATCTTTCTAAAAGTAAAACTTCAAAGAATATTATAAACGTTCTCTTCCTAGAAATCTATTATTTATCCTGTTGAGGGGAACACGCCGTGATGTTTATAAAATACATGTGATAAAAGATTTAGTATATAAGGATATATTTGTATAAAATGAGAATCAATAAGTAAGAAAACGGAGAAAAGAAGGGTCTAAAAGCGTATATAATTGAAAAAAGTATAAGTTATCTAGCTTTAAAGACTTAAAAACACGCTTTTCAGACCATGGACATACTTTTTCAAATTTCTACCTACAAGAAAGAAGGCAGAGGTGCGAAATGTGTAGGTGAATCTAAATGAGTTTACGGTAAACATGAGCCCCAAAACGTGGTACACGCTAGAAAAGGGGGAAATTCAGCGATGTCAAAAAAAGCGCTATGGATTAAAAATGCTTCGCAAGTTGTAACAGCCAAAGAAAATAAAGGTCCTTTAGCTGGAAAAGAAATGAGAAACTTGACGGTGATTGAAAATGGCTCAGTCTGGATAGAAGGAGATCAAATTGTGACCGTAGGTACAACAAAAGAGCTAGAACAAAAATATGAAAGGGAAAGGAATGAAGCAACGATTATTGATGCTTCACATAAAATTGTAACTCCGGGTCTGATTGATCCCCATACACACGCTGTGTACGCTGGCTCGCGTGAAGAAGAATTTTATAGGCGGTTTGAAAGGCCAACTTCTTACTTGGATTTATTAGAAGAAGGTGGAGGTATTCACTCCACTGTCGTTCAAACACAGGAAGAGTATGCGTACCGAATTTATCAGCAGAGCTATGAGCGTCTTACGTCTTTTCTAGCTCACGGAGTCACAACTATAGAAGTGAAAAGCGGGTATGGCTTAGAACTAGAAACAGAACTAAAGCAGCTGCAAATCGCTAAAATGCTGAATGATACACACGCAGTTGATGTGGTAAGTACCTTTTTAGGAGCACACGTGGTACCTTTTGCATATAAAAGAGATACGCAGAAATACGTCAATTTACTTATTCACGAAATGATTCCTCAAATTTCTTCTTATAAGCTCGCAGCATTTAATGATGCTGTATGCCTTCCAAATGCTTTTTCATTCAAACAATGCCAAGAAATACTCGAAGCGGGGAAAAGATATGGCATGCTTCCTAAAATACATGCCGACCCCTTTGAATACTGCAGAGGAGCGGAGCTCGCAGCAGAGGTAGGAGCGATATCAGCAGATTATCTTTTGTATGCTTCTGATGAAGGATTAAAGAAACTGGCTGAAAAACGGATCGTAGCCACACTCTTACCCGGGAATTCCTTATTTGTTGGAATGAAGTGGCCAGATGCTAGAAAAATGATCGACTTAGGAGTTCCGGTTACTCTTTCTACAGACTGCAATCCAGGTTCATCTCCAACGACTTCACAGCAATTTGTGATGAACCTGGCATGTATGAATATGAACATGAGTCCTGAAGAAGTGCTTGTAGCCACAACTATTAACGCAGCTCATGCTATTAATCAAGGAGATAAGATTGGGAGTATTGAAGCCGGAAAACAGGCTGACTTAGCGATTTTTAATGTCTCTAGTTATCGAACCCTTCAATATCAGTATGGCTTAAATCATATTGACTGCGTAGTGAAAAAAGGAGAAGTAGTTGTAGAAAACGGAAAAGTTTTGTAAAACAAGTTTATAGAAAAAGAGAAAAGGGTAGAGAATAGAGAATTTGTCACACATGCAAAGGCAGGGAATTTAGATATGATTACAAAACAAAATGTTATTCCATTACTAAAAGAAGCTTGCCCATCTTTTGAGCCAAGCGAAGAAATCGACCTCAACGATAAAGAGGAGCTGCAGCATGAATTAAGCCGAGTAGCGGGTCATTTGATCTCTCTTGAATATAACGGCCAGCTCGAACGTGAACCGGATGTGTTTGAAGCGATTGAACAGCTGTATATAGAAGGTGAATCTGATGTGAAAGAAGCGGTTACAACGGGACTCTTTCAAGCAATGCATGAAATGATTATAGATCAGCAAATTAGCCCAGAAGAAATTGGAATGTTATTAAAACCTCACTCACTGAAGTGGTGGAAAACGATTGACCACTTTAGCGAAAACAGTGCGGAACAGTAAGGAAAAAGAACGTCATGGAAACATGATGTCCGTGACGTTCTTTTCTTTTACTGTTCTTTTTTCAGCTGGCGCTCTAAAATAAAAGGACCAAACGGAATAACCGACATAAGAAATGCAAATAAAGAGCGGCCGATTGACCATTTATGCGCGAATTTCACATGAACGACTGCAAGAGCGTACAGCACAAAAAGTGCACCGTGTGCTGCGCCTACAACTGATACAGCTTCGGGTATGCCTGCTGCATATTTTAGCGGCATAGCAATGCCCAGCAGCAGTAAAAATGAAATTCCTTCTAAAATGCCTACTAAACGCAGGCGACCGATTGGTGATGTAAGAACCATGTTTTCTCCTCCCGTAACGACGGAATAAATTTCTGTATCAATGACAAAAATGTACCATAGCGAGCTCTTCATATACAAGCATCATTTGTATCTGTCACAAAAAAGTCGAAAACGCTTTAATTTGCTCTATAGAAGTATTTTGTTTGAAAAACTGACATACTCTTGTGATGCAATGGATAAAAGAGCACACTACGTGTTGACAAGTTATTTTAATTATTTTATATGTATAGTATCGAAAACGTATGAGAGGATTTTTTACCATGACAAACCGAAAACAGCAGAGAGAGAAAATTTTAGATGCTGCTTTTGAAGTGTTCGGATCAAAAGGTTACTATGAAGCAAAAATGATTGATATTGCTAAACTAGCGGGTGTATCTAAAGGAACGCTTTACTTGTACTTTTCGTCTAAAGAGTCGCTTTATATCGCCGTGAACAATCGTTCGTTTGATGAGTTTTTGTATCATGCAAAGCGAAGAACGGATGAATGCCAAACGTTTCATGAAAAGCTGTATTCAGTTGCGAAGCATCACCTGCTCTTTTTTTACGAAACTAAAAAATATCCGGACTCTTTTTGGCAAGCCCCTCACCAAATGCCAGAAATGATGGGGCGTCTTCATCAATTTTTTGAGGATTATCACGGGCTTGTTGCTAAATTGATTGAAGAGCAGAAAATAAAAAATGCTTTTTTACACTCAAAAGCGTTTTGCAGCATGTTAAATGGGTATAGGATGGATATCGTTTCCGATGATGATATAACAGAAGAAGATATCATGAACTATGCGGAGTTCATTGTGAACTTATACATTGAAGGCTGCTATTTTGAGACCCAAAAATGACTCATCGGTACTGGTTGATAATGGAGGGATATGATGAATAACAGCAGCACAGTAATTAACTTTTCATATTTTCAAGAACAAACCGTTACCAAGGTTAACACAGACAATACCCTGCCGTTTTCTCTTGGATTTAGTAAAGGTGGACTTGTGGCAGAATGTCCATGGAGACTAAAAAACAAACGCAACATCTTGCTTGGTCAAGCGGACTGGAAATCGCTACATTCTGCCGAGCAGCGTCAGCAAGTCGAAGCGCTGCTGCTTGGCCAGCACATTATCTCTATACAGTGGTATGAAGATATCGGTATACTTCGAATTACGTTTTCTAATGGGTATGCGCTAGATATGTTTCACGACAGCTCGTTTTTTGAAGGTTGGGATTTATATGGTCAAGACGGCTTTTCCTTTATCTCACTGCCAGGGGGAGCGTGCGACCATCAAATTTCAGTTTGTATAGACAGTTCATCAGCACATGAAAGGAGGTGAGGTTTTTTTGCCTAAAACTGACCCACGGGTACTCTAAAATTGTTTAAAAAAAATAAACCGGGTCTGCAGCTATTAAAGGATGAAGGCTTCTCAAATAACTTAGTTACGTAACGGAGGAAAAAGATGAATTTTTTGACGAGATTTAGTTTAAAAAATGCGGTAGCTGTGTCAATCGTTTCATTTTTACTTATTTTAGCGGGGCTATATTCATTTTCAAAACTAAAAATTGATTTACTGCCGAATATCGAATTTCCGCAGCTGTCCATTGAAGCAACGTATCCCGGGGCTTCTCCTGATGACGTAAATGAAAGCGTCACGTCGAAAATCGAAGACCAAGTGAAAGGAATTGAAGGCGTTAAAAGCGTACAAAGCGTATCGTATGAAAACGTCGGTATTATTAATTTAGAATTCCCGTTTAATACGGATTTAGATAAAGTTGAACAGCAAATTAACTCGTCGATAAAAGAATTAGATTTACCAGAGTCATCAAATGTAGACGTAAACCGTTTTTCATTTGGTTCATTCCCGATTTTCAACATTTCACTGTTTGCGAAAGATGATGCAAATCTTGAAAAAGTATTAAACGATGAAGTGATTCCTGAGTTGAATAAAATTCAAGGTATTAACTCCGTCTCAGTTGGCGGCGTGAAAGAGGACCTTTTACAAATTACGGTCGATAAAGAAAAAGCAGCTCAAGCTGGCTTAACGCTTGATGGGATGAAAGAACAAATTAATCAAAAAGCTGTTTCATTCCCAGCAGGAACATTAAACGGAAAAGAGCTTCAAATTCCAGTGCGAGTAGAAGAAAAAGTTGCGACGATCGATGCATTAAAGAAAATCCAGCTGAAATCCACGATGAATCCTGAAGCAAAGCCTGTGAAGCTTGGCGATATTGCCAAAGTCGAAGCCGTAACAGAACAAGGCGAATATACGCGCTATGACGGCAAAGATGCACTGTCGATGGCCATCACAAAAAAACAAGATGCTAATACGGTTGAAGTGGCCAGCGAAACGATGAAAATTTTGAAAAAATATGATGATCAGTTAGACTACGCAATCGGCTTTGACTCAGCTGACGGCATTGAAAAGTCTGTTGAAACATTAGTACGCGAAGGATTGCTCGGGGCATTATTTGCGTCACTCGCCGTGCTGATTTTCTTGCGTAACTTCCGTGCCACGATCATTGCGATTATATCGATTCCATTATCGCTGTTAGTATCAGCTATTTTCTTAAACCAGCTTGATATTTCGCTTAACATTATGACACTAGGCGGAATGGCTGTAGCCGTTGGGCGCGTAGTGGATGACAGTATTGTTGTTATTGAAAACATTTTCAGACGCGTTCGCCGTTCAGAAGAAGGCATGAGCAATGAGCTTGTCGAATCGTCCACAAAAGAGATTTTAAAAGCTATTACCTCGTCTACAATTACAACGGTTGTCGTATTCTTGCCAATCGGCTTTGTAGGAGGAATTACAGGAGAGTTCTTCTTGCCGTTTGCCTTAACAGTTGTTTTTTCACTGTTAGCATCTCTTCTTGTAGCGATTACAATCGTGCCGATTCTAGCAAAGTTTGCATTTAAAAAAGTACCGCCTGAAGAAAAAGAAGGAAAGCTGCAGCGCGGATATGCAAAAGCGATTGCATGGTCACTTAATCATAAAATCAAAATTTTAATTTTATCCTTTATTTTACTGTTTGGGTCATTTGCGCTTGTTCCTTTACTTGGCTTTACGTTTATTCCAAATGAAGAACAAAAAATGCTTCAGGCCAACGTTCAATTACCGGCATCTACATCACTTGAAAAAACAAACGATGTATCTTTAAAAATTGAAAAGATGTTTGCGGATCAAAACGAAATTTCAGATGTGACCACAGAAGTTGGATCACGCGACTTTTCAACAGGTGTAAAACGCCCGAACCAGGTTGGCTATTTCTTGAACGTAAAAGAAGGCGTGAATGTCGATACGTTTATTGATAAAGTTCAAAAGAAAATGGAAAGCATTACGAAAGAAGAATCACCTAAAGCAACGGTTAATGTGCAAGAAGCATCAACAGGAGGGCCGCCTACAAATAATAACGTGACGGTTGATTTATATTCTTCTAATTTAGATGACTTGCAAAAGGCAGCTAAGCAAGTGGAAAACCACTTAAACAAAGACAAACGTCTTAAATATGTAACAAATAACTTCTCAGATAAGCAAAAGCAGCTTGTAGTAGAGGTAGATCCTGATAAAGCCGCAGAGTACGGGGTATCTGGATTTCAGCTGCTCGGTACGATCTCTGATCAAACCAAACCGGTATCCGTTGGAGACTTAAAATTAGATAATACAAAACGAGCCGTTCAGCTTTCGTACGATAAAGACCTTGCCTCAGTAAAAGAAATTAAAGACCTGCAAGTGTTTACAGAGAGAGGGCCTGTATTAGTAAAAGATATCGCTGACGTTCGTACAATTGATACATTCACTTCTATTCAAAAGCTCGACGGCAAAGTATTTGCGCGAGTAGAAGCAGACATCAAAGGCGATGATATTCAAGCTGTGACCAAAGATGTTGTAAATGGAGTGAAAAAGTTAGACTTGCCAAAAGATGTGAGCTTGGACGGAGGAGGAGGAAGCGACGAGACCGTCGAAATCTTCCAATCTCTTGGTCTAGCCATTTTAACAGCAATCGGCCTTGTGTATTTAACGATGCTCGTTACGTTTGGAAAAGCGCGTATTCCATTTATCATTTTATCGTCACTCATTTTTGTGCCAATCGGTTCGTTAGTTGGTCTAGTACTTGCAAAAGAACCGCTGTCTGTCAGCGTCATGATTGGATTCTTAATGCTGATTGGAATCGTTACAACAAACGCGATTGTACTTGTAGATCGAATTACCCAAAATCGCGAACAAAAAGGGATGACGATCCGTGAAGCCCTTATTGAAGCTGGGAAAACGCGCTTGCGTCCAATTTTAATGACGGCGTTTGCTACCATTGCTGCATTAATTCCGCTGGCGCTTACTACGTCAAGCGGAACGCTGATTTCAAAAGGCTTAGCTATCACGGTAATCGGAGGGCTTACGTCATCTACCCTTCTTACCTTAATTATTATTCCAGTGGTATACGAACTCTTCTTCGCAAAGCAAGTAAAAAGAGAAAAACAGCTGGAAAAAGAAACGACATAAGAACTATTTTCTAATAGAGGAAAATATGACCATAAACTATATGTTATAATAAAAGTACGTTTTAACCCCTTATATTATAGAAAAAGAAGCGGCGCTTTCGAGCGCCGCTTCTTTTTTATGTAAAATCATTATTTACAAAAAATGATTAAATGTCTTGTATGGAGGGAAAAGAGTGTTAACAGGAAGCTTTACTATATCATCATAGAGTTATCTAAAAAACATACAAAGTACAGGAGTGTCGTTTTCGTGAGTTCAACAAAGAAAGTTGTATTTATCAGTTCCATTATTTTAAATGTCCTTTTCATAGGTGTTTTTGCTTTTTATGCAACAAGCAACAGCGCGATGAAAAATCCGCTGTCATCTAAGGATTCGTCTAAGCAAAGCTATAGAGATAATCCTTATTACATTGAACGGACCACTTTGTTCAAGCAATTAAGTATTCCTAAAGAGTCAATCGTATTTCTCGGTGATAGCATTACCCAGCGCTCTGAATGGAGCGAACTTTTTCATAATAAGCAGATTGTCAATCGAGGCGTAGCCGATGATACAACAGAAGGGGTATTGCATCGTCTAAAAAGTATTACAGATGCTAAGCCAAAAAAGATTTTCTTAATGATCGGCATTAACGATTTAAATGAGCAAAAATCTGTAAAAAAAACCAAAGCCAATTACGCTGAAATTCTTGAACGTATTCATAAAGAATCACCGAATACAAAAGTCTATATTCAAAGTGTACTGCCCGTGAACAATAAAAAATGCGGCGACGCAGTGGACAATAAAGATGTTATCGCATTAAATAACTATTTAGAGCGTCTAGCTAAGAAACACAATGATTCTTACATTGATCTGTATTCGAAAGTATCTAGACATAATCAGTTAAAAAGTAATTTCACGGTTGATGGTCTTCATTTAAAAGGCCAAGGCTATGCTATTTGGAAACAAGAAGTTCAGGCATACGTAAACCAATAAAAAAAGCGCTCCGGAAGGAGCGCTTTTTTTTAGATAAGCTCTGGTAAATGTTTTTTAGCATCGTATTCGACAAGAGCATCTCCGTTTTTGATGCGCTGTAAATAATCAGGATTTGAAATTAGCGGGCGGCCAATAGCAGCTACGTCGATCCAGCCGGCTTGAAGCGCTTTTTCAGCTGATTCAGGCGTTAAATCACCTACGCCGATAATCGGTCCATCCCAGTACTTACGCGTAATTTTATAAAGGTTTTGACCGTTTTGAACATCTTCATAAAAATCCAGCATAGACGGATGGATGACCTCGATTCCTGTTTCTTTAAATGCTTCTGTATACGTTTGAATGGCTTTTTCAGTATCATCCCAGCGGTAGTCTGGTTTATCAAGCTTATGAGGAGAGAAGCGAATCACAACGCGTTCTTTTCCAATGGCCTCAATAACAGAAGAAATCACTTCTTTCATGAACGTTAATCGCTGTGCAAGATCGCCTCCATATTCATCAGTGCGTTTATTAGACCAGTCCGAATTAAACTGATCAATTAAATATCCGTGAGCACCGTGAATTTCAACGCCGTCAAAGCCTGCTTCAATGGCATTTTTAGCTGCTTGAGCGTACTGTCCTACAACTTCTTTAATATCTTCTTTTGACATTTCTTCAGGCTCTTCGTAGGGCTTGCGGAAACGAGGCACTTGGCCTTGTGCTGCAATAGCGGAAGGGGCCTGAGGCTTATGCCCATTGATTAACCCGGAATGACTCAAGCGGCCAACGTGCCAAATTTGAGCGATAATCGTGCCGCCTTCTTCATGAACAGCTTCCGTTACAGGCTTCCATGAATTAATTTGTTCCTGTGTATAGATACCCGGAACGCCAGGATTTCCTTTTGCGCGTTCGCTGATAACAATTCCTTCACTAATAATTAAGCCAATACCATCCTTTGCGCGGCGGCGGTAGTAGTCTACAACGTCCTGACCGACTACGCCTGTCTGTGGATCAGCAAAGCATCTTGTCATCGGTGCCATTGCTGTACGAGTGTGTAAATTAAATGCTTCAATGTTTGTTGGTTGGAATAATTTTTCAAATTTACTCATTTTATATTCAGCTCCTTAAGAGGAAAGTATAGCTGCGAACGTTTGTGCAGCGGGTTCAGTTTATTGTAACAGGGGATTTGTTTTATCTTCAAACATTTCGACTTCCGAAAAAAGTCCAGAAAAAAAGCCGGCTGTCTTTACAGCCAACTTTTACAACATTAATGCTGTTTGTTAGGAAGTTTTTTCTCAGGATGTCCAGTAGCTTGACCCTGCTTATTTTTACGCTGCTTTTCTTGATTATCGTTCAGCTTTTGAACAAATTCATTTGTGTTTTCCATATTATCTAAACCTCCTTTATGAGCCTTTCCCTGTTACTATAACCTATTACATGCAAAAACATGACGCCAATCCGCTAAAAGCAGCTCCATATATACATCGGTATATAGAAATCAAGAGGAAAATCGTGTATACTGTTGTAAAAATAATGTTAATGTTTCGTGAGTTTATAATTTCTTATTCATTCATGAACAAGAAAAGGTGTTACGCAATGAGTGATTTTTTTAGCGGGAAAGAAATGTCGTTTATTTTAATTTTGACATTCAGCGTGTACATATTTGTCTGGAATGTGCCCCTTCAGGCGACAAATGCCATGATGATCTACTTTATCCTGCTGTTTTTGTATACAGTCAGTAAGCTGCTTTTTTCTCCTCAGTTCCGACAATTTCCGCTTGTTAAGGTGCTATTGGCCATTTTATTCGTTCTTATGCTGGCTGAAATAATCGTTGCTTACAGCACTCATAGCATAAAGATTACAGATTTAAATCATATTTTCGATTATTTTAGTCATATGGATTTGTATTCATAAGTTTTTTAGCCGTCAGTTTGCTAATCATTGGCGTATATACAGTTTGTACATAGCTGTTTTAATGAAAAAAAGGTGCACAGATGTGCACCTTTTCTTTATGAATGTTGCTTTACTACGTAATTGACAATTTTTTCGGCTGCTGCAGCCGGGCCAGATGCCTGCTGGAAACTTGCGTTGATTTCTTTAATCCCTTTTTTATAGCGAGCGTCGCGGACAACTTCGTCAACGGCACTCCTTAAAAGAGAAGCATTTACTGTTTCTTTTGCTAAGCGATACCCGGCGTTTAGTTCCACGAGCCTTTGAGCAACGAGCGGCTGATCTTTGCCATGAGGTAAAACGACTAATGGTACGTTAAAATGAATCCCTTCGTTTACACTGTTCATGCCTCCGTGCGTGATAAAAACGTCCGCTTCTTTTAACACGTCAAGCTGGGGAACATAGGGCGAAATAATAAAATGCTCTGGTGCTTTTTTTATCTTTTTAAAATCAGCTCGGTCTCCTGCTGCAATCACAACTTTTCCATCAAAGTCGCTAAATGCGTCGATGCAAAGGTTGAAAAAGCCTTCTACGTCATGAAGTACCGTTCCCATTGAAATATAAAGAACTTTCTCGTCTTTTAGCTTTTCTAACGGAAAATCATGAGAGCTGTGTCGCTTTGGAAAACTTGGCCCAATAAATAAACAGGAGTCATCAAAATGTTCATGAAGCGGCTGAAAAAAGCGGCTTGTATATACGACCGTTAATTCGCCTTCATTGTTCATAAATTGAAGCAGATTTTTAGGTTCTACGCCAAACTGATTTTTTAGCAAGCTGAGCCCGTACTGAGCTTTTTCGTCAGGTTTAAATGGAACGCCTGAATCCGGATGCAGAGGCATCATTGCTAAGCGTTCTTTTGGCATTAAAAAGGAAGCAGATGATACAATCCCGGGAATTCGCAAATAATCACGTACTAATTCGCCTGCTCCAAACTTGTCGTAAAACACAAAGTCAAAGTCAATTTTTTTTGATAATGTATGAACAAGCTTCAGCGTATCTAAAGACGTTTGGATGTGGATATTTAAAAAAGCGTTGATTCCTTGAGGAGTTTCAGGCTTGATGGATACACCGCTTAATAAGTCCCGGTGAGTGTGTACGATAGCCCCGGCGTTTTCAAGACGCTCTTTAAAACGCTCGGCCGTAATGTAATGAACGGTATCACCTCGGTCTGAAAAAGCTTTTACCATTCCAAGCGTTGGGTTTACGTGACCTTCAGCGGGAAAATTGATCATTAAAATGTTTGCCATTTTTTCACTTCACTTTCGGTAAGATTTCTTCAAGCGTAATCAAATATAAGGAAGTTGACAACTAATTTGGCTAGCGCATTTATCTTTTAAAACCCTACCTTTGTGTATAAAATGTGAAAAAATATAACTTTTTTCCTAAAAAATAACATCATTAAGCGGAGGTTATGGTAGAATTTTGAGAGCACTAGAGAGAAAGAATCATTTTTGGAGGTTGCTATTTTGAGTACGTTATCAACAAATTCAGAACCGGTTTTAAACCCTAAAAAGAAAAAAGAGTTTACTTACTTCACGCTGCTTCTATTTATCGTGTTAGGCTTTGGTCTGCAGATTATAGCCGGAATTGGAGTAGCTATTTACGATGAAGTTACGGGTTCAAATATGACGGGAATTTTATTAAAAGGACCATATGCTCTGCTGGTAGACGCGGCGTTTTTTCTAGGCGTTGCGGTGCTGTACAGGCCTGTGCGCAGATTTTTAAAGCCTATGTGGAACGTCTCAGTATTAAAAGAAAGAAAAACGTATGTATATATTGTGGTAGGCTTTTTAATTGTAGCCGCGGTGCAGTACGTGATGCTTTCATTTTTAAACGTAGAAAGCGCAGATCAGCAGCAAAAAGATTTAAATCAAGGCAGTTTTAATCAAACGCTGCTTTCGAGCTGGATATTTTTTATAAGTGTAGCAGTTATCACGCCTATTAAAGAAGAGCTGCTTTATAGGGGTGTTTTGTGTGGTTTCTTAACCAAACGCCACCACGTGCTTGTAGGCATTTTCGTTTCCGCTCTTGTATTCGGTCTTTTACATATTGGCTTTCCGATTACAGCTACCGTCATGGGACTTGTTTTTGCCATTATTTATTATCGAACAAAATCTATTTTCCCATCTATGATTTTACATATGCTGTGGAATGGATTAGTGAGCATAACCGTGTTCTTTTAAAAGAGGCTGAAACAAAGTAGTTTCGTTGAGGGAAGATCCGAACGATGAATCGTTCGGATTTTTTTATTGGTAGGATGAACCTAGGTTTCATGTATGTGGCTCCTTCTAGCTGTTGATTGGGAGGGCAAGGCGAAGACTCCTGCGGGAAAAGCAGAAGGGATGAGACCCCGCAGGAGCATACGAGACGAGGAGGCTCACCGGCCGCCCGCGGAAAGCGAAGTCTTGCACGGAAATCAACAGCGGTGTAACAAGCAGTCCAGCTCATTTATCCAATTGGTTCATCTATAGATTGGATGGATTTCGTTATGTCTCAATTTCTTTTTATTTCGATAAAGACGCAGAATGTTTTACGCGAATTTTACCAACAATTAATAATCCAAGAGGGTAAAATAGTCCAAATAATAGACTGTACGGAATCCACGTATCTCTGTCCCACGTTTGTTCATATGGAATGCTTGGATACACGATAAGTGAAAATGTAACGGCAATAATACCTAGCGGAAGAGTTAAAATTCGGTAGTTTTTTAATTCAAGAATTTGAGCGAGTCCAGAAACGGTCGCATAATAGTAGAGAGACGTTTTAAAATAAAGAGATAAAAACCACATAATAGCCATAATTACTTCAATGTTTTTTAGAAAATCCGCAACTTCGATCCGTCTTGCAAGCTCATAGCTTGGATATAAAGCAATACGTGTATACGTATTTCCAAGTACAAGAATGCCAAGCAATAAGACAATAATCATAATGCCTCCGCCGATTAAGCTTCCCGTAAAAAAAGCGCGGTTTCGCTGATCTGGTTCCGCTACGTGAGCAGGGAAAACGGTTAGCAATACAATAAAAGTGAGAGAAGTAATACTTGTAAATACCAGAATAGATCTGATAATAGGCTTAACGCCTACCTCTAACAAAGGCTGCAAATTCTCATAATGAATTTGAGGGAAGATCGAAAAAACTAAGATTAAGAACGGAATAACAAACCAAGGAAAGAGAATTTCAGCACAGCGGGCAATCGTTTCAATGCCAAGCCGAACGCCGACAATCACAATTCCCATAAACAAAATATGAACAGCAAGCATAGGTGTTTGAATAATAATGCGAGTTGTTAGAAACGAGCCCACGTAAAACAAAACTTGACTGCAAAAAAGAAGAGTAGAAGCGACAAATAAAAGAGAGATAAACTTTCCTAGCCACTTGCCTAAAATGGCTTCGTTTAGTTCTATGAGCGTTTTATTAGGATAAAGGCTAGAAAGTTTGATATACATCCATACAAGAAAAACGCCTACACCTACGCCTAAAATAGCTGGAATCCATGCCTCTTGTTTAGAATCAGCCGTTAAGCTTCCAGGCACGACTAAAATGGTGTCGCCTAAACTATAAAAGATGACGAGTATTCGAAACTGTGCTGCGGATAAATTCATCTGACTATGCACGTTGTTCACTTCCTTTTATTTCAACAGACTGAACAAAAAATCACTAAAAGGTTTTAATAAAAAAGCAATGCCGTCTCCAGGGTTAGGGATCTCCACACCGCCGTATTTTAAACTAACAATTAAAATACTTACTATGAACAAACTCCAAAAAATTTGCTTTTCTTTTTTACTGTTCACTTTTTTTAAATAAGGTATTTCTACTAAACAAACAGCTGCACAAAGTAAAAAAATCCCTAAAAATATAAGCATGTATCAACCTCAATTAGTAACCCTTTAAAAATGATGAAAGGATGTTAAAGACGCCTGTGTTTCAAAGATAGTATCACCCAAAAAGGCTTAATTTATGAAAAGTAAGACTAAAGACAGGGCAAAACCGTGTTATAATGACCAAGTTGAGAGTTATAATAGAGAAAAACAGCATGATTACAAACAAGTAGATACATAACAAGGTAAGGATGGGAGAGATATATATGGCAGATGAGCTCAAAAAAATGCTAGATGACAAAGAAAAGGTGCAGCTTATTATCGCCGCTGTTGTCATGCTTGGAGGCCTGGTCGTTTTGTTGAAAAGCGTTGCAACAGGGCAGGCCATGGGTCAAAAATGGCTAGAAAGTAAAGGGAACGCAGACACAGATCTGTATCTTGAAACGGTAAAAAGCTACATACATCTGTATCAAATTGTGGGTGGCGTCATGTTTGGAGGAGGCCTTCTCACGTTACTTCGTGCTAAGCTAAAGAAATAAAGCGGCAGCAAAATAAAAGATCATAGTCCAAAAGAAGTATCATATCTTTTTAATAACTTAAAAAAATAGTGAAAAGGAGTTATGTATGAATAATGAAGAAAATACACCGGCTTATCATCTGTTTATGATGATAGGAGCGCTTGCTATGCTGATTTTTGGTGTTGTCGGTTTCTTTATTCAGTATCCTGCTACGTTAAGTTTTGTGATGTGTATTGGCGGAAGTATCATATTTTTGCTGCATTTATTTGAATATATGAAACCTAAAAATGAACTATAGCATCTTCAAACGAGGAAATCTAGAAGCAAAGGAAGATGAGAAATGCGTAAACACCGTACGTATGAAACGCTAGTTGATCTTTATCAAAAAAGCGCAAAAATTCATTATGAAATCGATTATCGAGATAAAAAATCTGTAAAAAAAGGCAACCGAGCTGCAGAAGATATGAAAAAAATTGCGCAGCTCATTCATTTATATTATCCAGGCATGCTGTTTGAGTTTGCAACACTGCTGACGAATCCTACTTATCGAATTGATCTATGGGCTGCACATCATATTTTAGAAATCA
Organism: Priestia megaterium; assembly: GCF_023824195.1. Taxonomy (NCBI): domain Bacteria; kingdom Bacillati; phylum Bacillota; class Bacilli; order Caryophanales; family Bacillaceae; genus Priestia; species Priestia megaterium. The sequence goes on along the minus strand of NZ_CP085442.1, from coordinate 3,178,667 downwards.
TGAGCTATTCACCAATGCTTGAGGACAACGCGCTTTCCGTCATTGAACGCTACGCCGACGAAAATGATTTTACGGCTTTAGGAAATCGCATGTGGTTAGATCAGTGGAGAGAAAAACAGCGCTAAAATTGGGCTAAGCAAACAAGAATAACCAAAAGGAAGATAGGTATATGAGTTTACGTACATTAAAGAACGGTATAGGCGTCAGTATTCGAGAAGCAGCACCAAAAGACGCAGAGAAAATGATTGCTTTTTACAACCGGGTAGGAGGAGAAGGTGAGTTTCTTACACCTCTTTCAGAGTACGAACTGTTTTTATCTTCTGTAAAACAAGAGCAAAATTCTCTTATAGTTGTGGCTGAAAAAGAAGAGAAAATCATTAGTATTGCATCCATCACCTCCTCCCAAAACCCGCGTAATAAGCATGTGGGGACCCTCGGTATTGTAGTAGAGAAATCTTATAGCGGGCTAGGGTTAGGCAGACAGCTGATTGAATGGGCACATACGAATAAACAAACAAAAAAAATCGAACTTGTGACGCGAGAAGATAATCAAAGAGCTATTTCTTTATACAGGCAGCTAGGGTTTCAAACAGAAGGATTAAAAGAAAAAGACACCTATATAAATGGCGTGTACTATAATACAATGCTTATGGGTCTTCACTTATAAAAAGAGGCTGGGACAAAAGTATGTTAAGTGAATGAAAATCCGAACGATGAATCGTTCGGATTTTTTTATTGTGGTGATGAACATAGGCTTCATATAGGTAGGTGCTTCTAGCGGTTGGTTGGAGACTCAGCGCCCGCCCGCGGAAAGCGAAGCCTTGGACGGAAATCAACAGCGGCGAAACAAGAAGTTCAGATCATGTATGCCAATGGTTCGTCTTTAGATTGAATTGATATAGTTATATCTCACTCTCTTTTTGTTTATTGTTTTTTAGCGTCCGCAAATACACTCATCGCCTCGTTCATAAATTTGGCCAATCCTTTTCCATAGCGGTCAATGTTAGTTGTAAATCGCTCATCTTGCACATACATTTCTCCAAGACCTTTAAAGGCTTCTAATGAATACGTTCCAAAGTTCTCATTTAAAAATTGATACCATGTCGCAATAGCTTTTTGAGCTTCTGTAGAGGATGGTGACAGATCACGAAGCGAAGCTAAGTGAGTGTAGATACTTTCCCATTTGTTTGACATGTGCTGCTGTTCTTCTTGTGAGAAGCTTTTTACTTTTTCATTCGCTTCATCTACCCGCTGATTTCCCCAGCGCTTCCGTGCTTCTTCTTCGTATGGGTTATGCGAAAAATCCAGTCCTTTAAAACGCTCTTTTTCGTTCATTTCAATCGCTCCTTTTTCATATTGAATCGTTTTATCAATGGTTAAAATCATTTGATCGAGCCGACTGCGTTTTTCAATCAGCATGTTTTTTTGCAGTATCAATGCTTCTGTGCGATTAAACGTCGGGTCTGTTATAATCTCGTGAATTTGTTTTAAAGGGAAGCCAAGTTCTTTAAAAAATAATATTTGCTGAAGCATATCGAGATTAGCCGGTGAATAAAGCCGGTAGCCGGATTCACTAACGGCATCAGGTTTTAATAGCCCGATTTCATCATAGTGATGCAGCGTGCGGACGCTGATTCCTACTAAGTCAGCAACCTCTTTTATTTTTCTGTTCATTCTTTCATCTCCCTTCTGAAATCTACTATAAAATATAACGCAGCGTAAGGGTCAATACTAAAAAAGAAATAATTGACTTTTAGTTTATATGCATTTATATTTAATTAGCATTAACTATTTATAATATGAAATAAATAAGCAAGCCTGGAGGAATAGATGTGACAAAAAGCAATCAGTATCTTGGAGATATTCGTTCATCGCTTCAAGTGCTATTTGAAAAAATGCAGCCCGAAATGATGGAGAGCCTAAATGAGCATGAGATGACTCCTACGCAATTATTTGTTCTTTCTTATTTAAAGAAAGTAGGGAGCAGCAAGGTTTCTCAAATTGCGGAACTGATGGATGTTAAACCGAGCGCCGTGACTCTTTTAGTAGATCGTCTTGAACAACACAATTTTGTCGTAAGAGAACATAATAAAGAGGACAGACGAGTCGTTGATATTACCTTAACGGAGTTTGGGCATCGCAAGCTTGAAGATGTGCTGAATGGTCGAAAAGCCATTATGGACCGCTATCTTTTGCATTTAACAGAAGAAGAGCTTTCTATGATGGCTTCTATTACGAAAAAGCTTGCAACGTCAGCTGCTTCTTATAAAGATAAGCAGTATTAACAAAAAAGAGGAGAGACACACGATGGAAAATCAAAAAAATTCAAAGCGCACGCTCTTATTAATTGGGTTAATTATTGCGATGTTCTTTTCTGCACTTGATGGAACCATTGTCGGAACAGCTATGCCAAGAATCGTAGGAGACCTTGGTGGATTGAGCATGATGACATGGCTGACAACAGCCTATTTGTTAACGTCGACAACGGTTGTTCCGATTGCAGGGAAGCTCGCTGATTTAGTAGGACGCAGAGTAATTTATGTTACAGGACTTATTATTTTTATGGTTGCTTCTGCTCTATGTGGAATGGCAAATAATATGACAGAGCTTATTTTATTCCGTGCATTACAAGGAATTGGCGGCGGCGTCATGATGCCGATGGCAATGATTGTAATCGGTGATTTATTTACCGGAAAAGCACGAGCTAAATTTCAAGGAGTATTCGGAGGGATTTACGGTCTTGCTTCTGTCATTGGTCCACAAATTGGCGGATGGATTGTTGATTCACTGAACTGGAAATGGGTGTTTTACATCAACTTGCCGGTAGGGATACTCGCTACCGTTTTTATTGCGCTCGGACTTCAAGGAAAGAAACATACGGGACCTGTTAAATTCGATGTAGCCGGTATGTTCACAATGGTTATCGGAGTAGTGAGCTTGCTTCTGGCCCTGAGCTTTGGAGGAAAAGACTACGACTGGAACTCTTGGCAAATTATTAGTCTATTTACACTGGCTGTTGTTGGGATTATAAGCTTTATTATTGTGGAAACGAAAGCGAAAGAGCCGATTCTTCCGATGTATTTATTTAAGAACCGAACGTTTACGCTCTTAAATATCATTGGCTTTTTTATGAGCATTGGCATGTTCGGAGCCATTACATTTGTTCCGTTCTTTATGCAAGGAATCGTTGGAGTAAGCGCCTCAGAATCAGGTACCATTATGACGCCGATGATGATTTCAATGATTGTAACAAGTATTATTGGAGGACAGCTTGTTTATAAAGTTGGAATCAAGCCTCAAATTGTTACTGGTATGCTCATTATGGCAGGAGGGTTCTTTTTATTAACAACATTAGACCTTCACACTAGCAAGCTTGTTGCCACTTCTTATATGGCCATAATCGGTTTAGGAATGGGTCTTGTGATGCCAATTTTAACACTTGCTCTTCAAGAGAGCTTTTCAAAAGAAGAGCTCGGTGTGGTTACATCATCAAGTCAATTTTTCCGTTCAATTGGAGGAACGTTCGGTATTACTATCTTAGGAGCGGTAATGAATACAAAATCAGGTACGCTTCTTACTGACAAACTCGTTCCATATTTAAACACATTGCCTGCTCAAGCAAGTGCTTTTGCGGACGGGTTTAAAAAAGCGATTGATACGAATCCTGAGAGTGTGCTGCAGATGCTGTTTAGCCCCCAAGCGCTAAAGAGTATTCCAGCTGCGCTTTCAGACAGCATTGTGCCAATTTTGAAGACCTCGCTAATGAGCGCATTGCACAGCGTCTTTTTCATGGGCTTAGCTTTTATTATTTTAGGAGCGGTATGCACATTGTTCTTAAGGCAGATCAAGCTTTCAAATAAAAAAGCCGAAGAAAAACCAGAAGAAGGCATTGCTGAAGTAGAGCCATCACATTAAAAAAAGCGCACAAATTTGTGCGCTTTTTTCTATATTAACTAGTTGTTTCATTAGGCTTACGAAGAAAAGGGGATTGTTTAGACGTGTCATACGAAATTTGATCAAGCAAATACGTTAAATATAAGTTCAGTTCAAACCGATCTTCCGACACAAAATCTGTAAGCGCTTGCTTATTATCTTTCCACATGAGAATTCCTCCTTAATTTTACATACTAATGAATGGATTTAATATCAGAAAGCTGAAGGGAAACAACGGCTTCATTTTCGTCTTTTACGGATAGAATTTGCTGATGGAGATTTAAGTTGTGCACGCGGCCTTTGCACGTTTGCAACGTTCCATCTTTATAGTAAGAAACAGTTATCGTCCCACTTTTCGTTAATTCTCGTAAAAACATTCAAGAAGCCTCCTTAAAAAAGATTACCTGATTTAAAAGCCAGTCCTTTCATTTGAGATGAGCAAAAGGGAATTGTATGTACTGCAAGCTTCCCTTTATATTCTCCAACGTGTATGAATAGATCGAATAAAAGGTTGCTAGCCCACCTATAAACTGTCCTAAATTTCAGAATATACTGTCTTTTCCGTATAGTGTTTTTTAAAAGGATTAATGTTACATTTATTATGTAACATTCTGATGAGAAAGAAAACCGTTTCTACAAAACTTCTCTAAAAATTACAAAATATTCATATTCATGTGAAGGATGTAGAATGAACAAATATGGAAGGAAACGCGTTTATAAAAAACGTAACTAAAGCTTCAATCATTAATCATCTTAATACTAGTTATCAATTATATGTATTTTACTAATTTATTCTTCTCCGATAAAATGCAGGTAGACGAATTTGATAAGAATTTTCTAATGATTTATATAATTAAATTTGATATAATCTATAGGAATAATAATGTATGAAGGGAAACATCATTGATTAATTAGACACAGGTATTAAATGTTGTTGAAGATGATTCGTAAAAGCATACATATTTAAATTATATATTTTTGTGAGGTGGACAGTGTTGCAACTTAAGGTAGTAAACAGCCCTTTTAATCAAGAACAAGCAGATTTGCTTAATCGCCTTCTGCCGACATTAACAGAAGCTCAAAAAATGTGGTTGAGCGGTTATTTAACAGCAGCTCAATCTACGTCTGCCGAAGGAACGCCAGACGTTTCTACAGCAGCGCCTGCTCAAACGAAGCAGACAGTTTCAAAAGACGTAACGATTCTTTACGGATCACAAACAGGAAATGCTCAAGGACTTGCTGAAAATACAGGCAAAACGCTTGAAGCAAAAGGTTTTAATGTAACTGTATCTTCTATGAATGATTTCAAACCAAATAATTTAAAGAAACTTGAAAATTTATTAATTGTCGTAAGTACACATGGAGAAGGAGAGCCGCCTGATAATGCGCTATCTTTCCATGAATTTCTTCACGGCCGTCGAGCGCCAAAACTTGAGAATTTCCGTTTTTCTGTCTTGTCGCTTGGAGACAGCTCATACGAATTTTTCTGTCAAACAGGAAAAGAATTTGATGTGCGCTTAGCAGAACTTGGCGGTGAAAGACTGTATCCGCGCGTTGACTGTGATTTAGATTTTGAAGAGCCCGCAAATAAATGGCTTAAAGGTGTTATTGACGGATTAAGCGAAGCGAAAGGACATAGCGCTTCGGCAGCTGTTCCAGCGGAAGCTCCTGCAGGAACCTCACCGTATTCAAGAACAAATCCTTTTAAAGCAGAAGTGCTTGAGAACTTAAACTTAAACGGCCGTGGATCAAATAAAGAAACGCGACACTTAGAACTATCTTTAGAAGGTTCAGGTTTGACGTATGAACCAGGAGACAGTTTAGGTATTTATCCTGAAAATGACCCGGAGCTTGTTGATCTTCTTCTCAACGAATTCAAGTGGGATGCAAGTGAAAGTGTAACGGTTAATAAAGAAGGAGAAACGCGTCCTCTTAGAGAAGCGCTAATCTCTAATTTTGAAATTACGATTTTAACAAAACCGCTTTTAAAGCAAGCAGCTGAGCTTACTGGAAACGATAAGTTAAAAGCACTTGTAGAAAATCGCGAGGAGTTAAAAGCATACACACAAGGCCGTGATGTGATTGACTTAGTCCGTGACTTCGGCCCATGGAACGTATCGGCACAAGAGTTTGTAGCCATTTTACGTAAAATGCCAGCGCGCCTTTACTCGATTGCAAGCAGCTTATCAGCAAACCCTGATGAAGTTCATCTAACAATTGGAGCTGTACGCTACGAAGCGCATGGACGCGAGCGTAAAGGTGTTTGTTCAGTCCTATGTTCAGAGCGTTTGCAGCCAGGCGATACGATTCCTGTATACCTTCAAAGCAATAAAAACTTTAAGCTTCCTCAAGATCAAGAAACGCCAATTATTATGGTAGGACCTGGTACAGGTGTGGCTCCGTTCCGCTCATTTATGCAAGAGCGTGAAGAAACAGGAGCAAAAGGCAAGTCATGGATGTTCTTTGGAGATCAGCACTTCGTAACAGACTTCCTTTACCAAACAGAATGGCAAAAGTGGTTAAAAGATGGCGTACTGACAAAAATGGACGTGGCGTTTTCACGCGATACAGAAGAAAAAGTATACGTGCAAAACCGTATGCTCGAACATAGTAAAGAATTATTCCAATGGTTAGAAGAAGGCGCATCTTTTTATGTGTGCGGAGATAAAACAAATATGGCACGCGACGTGCACAACACGCTAGTTGAAATTATCGAAACAGAAGGCAAGATGAGCCGTGAACAGGCGGAAGGTTACCTTGCTGAAATGAAGAAACAAAAACGTTATCAGCGTGATGTATACTGAGGATTGAAAGGAGATTTTCAACATGGTAAACAAAATTTTAAAAGCGCCCGAAGGTCCTCCAAGTGACGTTGAGCGCATAAAAGATGAAAGTAATTATTTGCGGGGTACATTAGGAGAAACAATGCTAGACCGCATAAGCTCAGGTATTTCTGAAGACGATAATCGTTTGATGAAGTTCCACGGAAGCTACTTGCAAGATGACCGAGATCTTCGTAATGAACGTCAAAAACAAAAGCTAGAGCCAGCTTACCAATTCATGCTTCGCGTCCGTACGCCAGGCGGTGTTTCAACACCAGAACAGTGGCTAGTGATGGATGATTTAGCACAAAAATACGGAAATGGAACGTTAAAGCTGACAACTCGTCAGGCATTCCAAATGCACGGAATTTTAAAGTGGAACATGAAGAAAACGATTCAAGAAATTCATGCTTCTTTATTAGATACAATTGCAGCTTGCGGAGATGTAAACCGTAACGTAATGTGCAATCCGAATCCGTATCAGTCAGAAGTACACGCTGAAGTATTCGAATGGTCAAAAAAATTAAGTGATTACTTATTGCCTCGTACAAGAGCGTACCACGAACTTTGGCTAGATGAAGAGAAAGTGATCAGCACACCGGAAGTGGAAGAAGAAGTAGAACCAATGTATGGTCCGCTCTATTTGCCAAGAAAGTTCAAAATTGGCGTAGCTGTTCCACCTTCTAACGATATTGACGTGTATTCACAAGACCTTGGCTTTATTGCCATTTTAGAAGACGAGAAACTTGTTGGATTTAACGTAGCAATCGGCGGCGGTATGGGTATGACGCACGGAGATAAAGCAACATACCCTCAGCTTGCAAAAGTGATTGGGTTCTGTCGACCTGATCAAATTCTAGAAGTAGCTGAAAAAGTCATTACGATTCAACGTGATTATGGAAACCGCTCTGTGCGTAAAAATGCGCGTTTTAAATACACGGTTGATCGTCTTGGATTAGAAACGGTAAAAGAAGAGCTTGAAAATCGTCTGGGCTGGAGCTTAGACGAAGCAAAATCTTATCACTTTGATCATAACGGAGACCGCTACGGCTGGGAAAAAGGTGTAAAAGGAAAATGGCACTTTACTCTTTTTGTTCAAGGTGGACGTATTGCTGACTTTGAAGACTATAAGCTTATGACGGGTCTTCGTGAAATTGCAAAAGTTCATAGCGGTGATTTCCGTTTAACGGCCAATCAAAATTTAATTATCGCGAACGTATCAACTGAAAAGAAAAAGCAAATTAGTGACCTCATCGAACAATATGGATTAACTGACGGCAAGCATTATTCGGCTCTTCGCCGCAGCTCATTAGCTTGTGTATCGCTTCCAACTTGTGGGCTTGCGATGGCAGAAGCTGAGCGTTATCTCCCAGTTCTTCTTGAGAAAATCGAAGCAATTGTGGATGAAAACGGCCTTCGTGATAAAGAAATCACGATTCGTATGACGGGCTGTCCTAACGGCTGTGCACGTCCTGCTTTAGGTGAAATTGCTTTTATTGGTAAAGCACCGGGCAAATACAATATGTATCTTGGAGCAGCATTTGATGGCAGCCGCTTAAGCAAAATGTACCGTGAAAATATCAGTGAAGAAGAAATTTTAAATGAACTGCGCGTCTTACTTCCTCGCTATGCAAAAGAGAGAGAAGAAGGCGAGCACTTTGGTGACTTTGTCATCCGCGCTGGAGTAATCGAAGCTGTAACAGACGGCACGAATTTCCACGCATAATACGTATGAAAGGACCTTTCTAAACTTACAGAAAGGTCCCTTTTTCTATTTTAGTATTCTCTAACAAATACAGCTACTCCAAATACCCCTAATCTTTCAGCAGTAATTTGTTCAAAGCCGTTGTCAAGTAAACAATGTGCTGCAGTTCGGTAGCGCTGACCTTGAGCTAACAAGCGTCCGCAAGGATTTGCGCTGCCGATTACTGTTGCTTCTACGACAGTACGAGGAGCTTGTCTATCCAAAGGATTTCGCTCCCACAGAATTGTCACTACATCCGGAGGACGTGGGATAGATACATTACCTGTGTGTTCATGCATAGCCATCACCTCCTTACACTATAGTAAATGCAAAAAATGACAGACTGCTTGTACACACGCTGATTTTTATAAAAAAAGGCGTTCAACTACGCCTACATTAACTATTTTCCTAGCAATAAAGCGTTTAATAGAAAAGGCTAGTAGAAAAAAAGAATGCTATAATATAAAAGGGACTAATTTTTTCCAAGGAGGGAGAACATGCAGCAAAAACGAATAGCGGTTATTACAGGGGGAGCAAGCGGAATAGGTAAAGAGACTGCTTTAAAGTTTGCGCATAAAGGAGACGCGGTGGTCATTGCTGATTATGATGAAGGGAAAGGCAAAGAGACGCTTCAACAAATTGAAGAAGCTGGAGGCAGCGCTTTATTTGTGCAAACGGACGTCACAAAGTTTGAAGAAGTGGAAGCACTGATTGAAGAAACTGTGAACCGCTTCGGGCGAATTGATGTTATGTTTAACAATGCAGGTATTGGACGCCCTACATCTATTTTAGATCAAGACTTAGAAGAATATCACCGTATTATTAATGTGAATCAGCACGGCGTTACATATGGGATTATGGCAGCGGGCAGGAAAATGAGAGAGTTAGGTATTAAAGGCGTCATTATCAATACGGCATCTATTTTTAGCTTCTTAGCCTCACCAGGTACCTATGCCTATCACGCAACGAAAGGAGCTGTTGTGATGATGACAAAATCAGCTGCGCTAGATCTCGCTAAATACGGTATTCGCGTCGTCGCCATTGCGCCAGGATTTGTTGATACGCCCATTATTCAAGGCTATAAAGACAACGGTATGATTGAAAGAATGAAAGCTAAAACGATGAGCAGAGAGCTTACTACACCAAAACAAATTGCAGATATGGTTTATTTGCTTTCCTTAGAAGAAGCGGGAGCTGTAAACGGTAGCGTCATCATGGCTGATGATGGGTATGCAGCATTTAAATAAAACGAAAAAGGATTCTTTTTAAGAAAAGAATCCTTTTTTTGTTATGTAGAAGGCAGGGAGCTATAAACAAACGTATCGTGAGCTTTTCCGTTTTGATACATATAGTTTTTTAACACTCCTTCTTTTTGAAACCCAAGCTTTTCAAGCACATGCTGCGATGCTTTGTTTTCAAGAAACACAACAGCTCCAATCCGCACTAGCTGAAGGGTATCAAATCCATAAGTCATAACAGCCGAAGCAGCTTCCGAAGCATAGCCGTGACCCCAGTGCTGAGGGTGGAGCTCATAGCCAATTTCGGCGCGCTTATGCTTTTGGTTCCACTGATTAAATCCAACTGTCCCAATTAATTCACCCGTATCGAGCCGTTCAATTCCCCAGCGCATGCCTTTTTGATTTCTGTAATTTTCAGCAAAAATATCAATTAGCACTAAAGCTTCTTGGATAGTTTTGAATTTTTCTTGCCCGTAATATTTGATAACTTCCTCTTGAGAGAAGCAGTCAAAAATATCATCTGCATCAGCTTCTGTTATTTCACGCAGTGTAGTGCGAGGTGTAAGAAGAATAGGGAACATACTTTTCTCCTTTCTATTTTATATAGAAAGATTTCGGCAGCTTGGAAAAAATCCCTTTTATTTTATTTTTTTGTTATAAATAAGTAGAAGTATGAGCTAAACGACTGAGAAGAAAAGAGGAAGAGCTTCTAAATAACGCAAATAATTGTTACATAGTAGTATTCAAAACAGTATACTAAAAAAACAAATAGAGCTAGCTGCACGTCCAGCAGCTAGCTTTCTTGTAAGAAAGAACCTATTTTTTAGTTAACTGATTGCGATCTTCAATTTGAGGAGGCTCTTCAAGCCACCCGTTTTGAATCATAATTTTGCCGCCTTCTTTCGCCAAACTGTAAATGTCTTTTGCAAGCTGGAGCATCTTTAATGGCAAATCACTTCTTAAACTAAAGGCTCCTCCTAAAGCATTACTTCCCAGACCGAACGTACTCAAAAGACTCGTATTGTACATCATCAGCTTATCTGAAAAAGGAGGAACGGTTGAATTCGTCGCTTTTCCGGCATGAGTAGCGGGGGGTTCTATGTAGCTATGGCGTAAAATATCACCTAGTTCTGTTTCAATTTTTTTCGAAAGCTTCATACCCCTGACAAAATGCTGCTGTGCCTCTTTGCTGTTGGCCACTTGAGCAAAACCAATCATCAGCTGCATTCCTACAAGATTTGTATCAACAGCATGTTGAATAAGTGACACTTCAATGGTATTAAGAGATCTTTTTTCGCTAAGCCAACTTAACCCTCCGATATAATTTTGTTCGTGGACAAACCGAACTTCTTTTGGCATCGAAACGTAAGGTGGCTTTGCGATAACGCCGGTTTCTAATAATATCTGAGTAGATTGATTGTATATGTGCTGCGCTTCTGCTGTTGCCTCTACGAAGAAATTTCGGACATCTTCTCGGTAAGACATGGTCGAATGCAAAGCAAACAGTCCTGTTTCAATTTGAGACATTAAGCGTATATACATGACTTCGAACATGTGGTCATATAGTTTAGGAACTCCTACATTCACGTCATCTTTCGTAAAACCAATTGGGATAACAGCGCCATCGTTCTCAAATATTTCTTTAATTCGCTCTACGCTTTTTAAAGATCGGCTATAATACAGCTCAAAAAGTTCTTTGTAATCTTGTTTATCTTCCAGAAAATATTCTAGAAACCTCAAAATCATCGTTTTTTCCTGATAAGTCATCCATAAGTTAGCAAGCTCCGAGGACGTGAGCGGCGGAAGTTTTGATGTGCTCATTGTACACATTCCTCCTGAAAGTAGTGATAGGTAAATAAGTATTGTATAGCTTCATTAGTATTTCTTTTATTTATAGGAATATTCTTCTTTTTAATTTATTAAAAATCTTCATTAGCCGTTATTATAGTAAGATAGTTGAAAGAAGTAAACCTTACCAACAAGTCAGTTGTGTGATAACTGATATGAATAAAACTAAGTTTTTCTATTACTTTAAATAATTTGACAATTGATGTTATTCTTACTATTATGGAAACATAAGTTTTACATATATTGCTAGAGTTCGGCAACACATTCTAGCAGCACTATAAGTAAGGAGCTTACGATGAAGCACATTGTCCAAGCAACAGATCATCCTAGAACGAAAGACACATTAAAAGAAGATTTACGCAGGTTAGGCATAACAAAAGGGATGACTATCATGGTTCATTCTTCGCTATCTTCATTAGGGTGGGTAAACGGAGGTTCAGTAGCCGTTGTTCAAGCTTTAATGGAGACAGTGACAGAGGAAGGAACTATCATTATGCCGTCACAGTCGGTCGATCTTTCGGATCCATCAGAATGGGGCAATCCGGCTGTGCCAAAAGAGTGGTGGGAAAATATTCGGGAAACGATGCCTGCATATGATCCAGCCCATACCCCAACAAGCGGGATGGGAAAAATTGTGGAAACGTTTCGAACATACCCTGGCGTAAGAAGAAGCAGCCATCCAATGTATTCATTCGCTGCTTGGGGAAAGGACAGCGAAGACATCTTAAGAGATCATCCCCTTGAATTTAGTTTAGGCGAAAATTCTCCTCTTGAAAGGCTTTACAAAAAACATGCCTTTGTTTTATTATTAGGTGTCGGGTTTGGGAACAATACTTCTTTTCATCTAGCAGAATATCGTATTCCATATCGAAATGTGATTCAAAAAGGATCTCCAGTTATGGATGCAGGAAAGCGAGTATGGAAGACGTATAAAGAATTAGAGTTTCGAGAAGAGCTGTTTGAAGAGATAGGTGAAGCGTTTATTGAAGCAAAAGGAATAAACGCTGAAAAAGTCGGTTCAGCACGTGCATACTTCTTTTCAATGCCTAAAGCCGTCGATTTTGCTGAAACGTATTTGAAAGCGCTATAGTGAGCGGTTGTATGCTTTCTAAGTTGTCTGTATATCAGACAACTTAAAGTGAGACAAACATGAGTCGCCGCCGCGTCTAGACTTTATATTAACAAAGCGCAAAAGTGGTTTAAGCAAGATAGTTTACTTTTTATATTCCTTGTTTCATAATGGCACTTGTCAGTGAATTTATTCGGTCAGGTTGTCTTACAATTATGGAGATGAAAAGCAAGTGTTAAATAAATTCATTAAAAAATTTAAATGTATAGAAAAAAAGGAGAGAATACAATTATGTCACTACGTGATCAAGCACTACATATGCATCAAGAAAAACAAGGTAAGTTAGAAGTTAAATCAAAAGTTGAAGTTCAAAACGCTCAAGATTTAAGCTTAGCTTACTCTCCGGGAGTAGCAGAACCTTGTAAAGAAATTCATGAACATCCAGAAACGGTGTATGATTACACAATGAAAGGAAACATGGTCGGCGTTGTGACAAATGGTACCGCTGTTCTTGGTCTTGGAAACATCGGACCTGCGGCTTCACTTCCCGTTATGGAAGGAAAAGCAATTTTATTTAAAAGCTTTGCAGGCGTAGATGCATTCCCAATTACACTTGATACAACAGATACAGATAAAATTGTGGAAACTGTGAAATTAATGGCTCACACATTCGGAGGCATTAACTTAGAAGATATCGCAGCTCCACAGTGCTTTGAAATTGAAGAGCGCCTGAAAAAAGAAGTAGATATTCCTGTGTTCCATGATGATCAGCACGGCACAGCAATCGTAACAGTAGCAGGACTTGTAAATGCATTAAAATTGTCAATAAATCAATGAAAGACTTAAAAATCGTCTTAAACGGAGCAGGAGCTGCCGGCATTGCCATTACAAAGCTGCTTTATTCTTACGGCGTACGTGACATGATTATGTGTGATACAAGAGGTGCTATTTATGAAGGCCGCTCTCAAGGTATGAACAAAGTGAAAGCTGAAGTGGCTTCTTATACAAACGTAAACAAAGAAAGCGGTACACTAAGCGATGTAATTAAAGGCGCAGATGTATTTATCGGTGTATCTGCAGCGGATGCATTATCTCAAGAGATGGTTAAATCAATGAATGAAGATGCAATTATCTTTGCGATGGCAAATCCTAATCCAGAAATCAAGCCGGATGCTGCAAAAGAAGCAGGAGCGGCTGTTATTGGAACAGGTCGTTCAGACTTCCCTAACCAAGTAAATAACGTTCTTGCATTCCCTGGAATTTTCCGCGGTGCGTTAGACGTTCGCGCTACTCATATCAACGAAGAAATGAAAAAAGCTGCCGTTGAAGCAATTGCAGCCCTTATTACAGAAGAAGAGCTAAACGCAGATTACGTTATCCCTGGACCATTTGATCCTCGCGTAGCGCCAGCTGTAGCAGAGTCTGTAGCAAAAGCGGCAATGGATTCAGGCGTTGCCCGCATTACAATTGATCCAGCACGTGTAAAAACACATACAGAACAATTAACAAAAATCGAAAACTAATAACGGATAAAAAAGCCCTTTGAAACGCTGTTTCAAAGGGCTTTTTATGTTAAAGAACTGCTGTAACCGCAGTGAAATCTAAACGTAACACCATTTCATCTCCCATATGATGTACAATAAAGAGAAAAGAACCCAGGTTTTGTATCATAAAGGGAGGAACAAAGATGTACACCGTATTTTCAACATTTAATGTACCGGATGAAAAAGCTGAAGAAGTGATTGGAATTTATAAAAATCGTTCAAAATCAGTCGACGAGGCTCCAGGATTTGTAGACTTTCTACTTCTTCAAAACGATAAGCGAGCAGGGGAGCTCACCGTTCAGCTTACATTTGATACAAAAGAGAATTATTTAAGCTGGGTACGAAGCGAAGATTTCAAGCGTGTTCATGATTTAGAGAAAAAGTACCCTGATCAAGAACTGGCAGCCGTCATCCCAAAAGTTTCTCAGTACAAAGTGGTGGCACGATGAGTTCACTTCCCGTTAATAAGATCGTCGAAAGAGTAACGGAGAAAATCTACGAGTTAGAACCTTCTTTGCTCGAAAAATTCGGAGAGCGCGGCAAAGAAAGATGCCATGAGGACAATCATTACCATATGAAGTATCTTGAGACAACATATAAGTTAGACAACCTGCAAATTTTTACGGACTATGCCTTATGGTTAAACAATTTACTCACAAGCCGAGGCATGAAAACACAGCATATAATTGATAATTTTAATTTTGTACAAGAAGCGCTGTTCGAACTAGATAATTATGGTGATAAACAAGTACAGGCGTATGTGACTTACTTAGAAGAAGCAAATCATATACTGAAGCAACAGCAGCTTTAAAAAGAGGCTAGGACTAAAGTGTTTTAGTTGAAGGGAAATCCGAACGGGTTGGATTCTTGATAGAGAATCCAACCCGTTCGGATTTTTTCATGGGTAGGATGAACGTAGGTTTCCTGTATGTAGTAGCTGCTTCTAGCTGTTCATTGGAGGGCAAGGCGAAGACTCCCAAGGAAAGCGAATTCTGGCACGGAAATCAACTGCGGTGTAACAAGCAGTCCAGTTCATGTATCCAATTTGTTGGCCTTTAGATTGGATTGATGTAGTTATGTCTCACTTTTTTGTTTCACATATGTATAAAGGTGGAAATAAAAAGAAAAAAGGAGAATACATATGCAAAAACAGCTAACAAAAGGAATCCTGTTCTTAATTACTCTATGTATAATTGTGAGTGCGGCAGCTTGTTCAGGTGAACCAGCTAACAAGACAAAATCTGATAATCATAAAGCAGAGGAAAAACCAATTGAAGACCGTCAAGAATTGACAAAGCTACAGCAGTATTCGAGCGACCCAGACATTAAAAAGGGGAAAGAAGAAGATTTTGACTTGATCGGTACGTTAAAAAAAGACGCCGAAAAAGAAATGACGCTGAATATAGATGGTCAACTCGTTAAAGTACCAAAAAGCTCGGGGATGGAAGTGGAAGGCTCAAATCTAAAAGATATGATCAATAAAGAAGTGGAAGCTGAAATTAACGCAGCTAAACAAGAAGCAACGAGTATTGAACTAACTCCAAAAGCAAAAGCAGACAAAAATGGCGTGTATGAACGAGACGGAAATGAACGTAAAATTGTGGGTACTTTCGTAGAAGAAAGCAAAAAACATATAACGGTAAAAGTTTCAAACGGCAAAAAAACGTATCAAAAAAGCGCAGACTTTGAGAAAGAGGGGAAGGGCAGTTTAAAAGAAAAGACGGTATACCTTGAAATCAACTCAGCTAACGAAGTAGAAAGTATAGAAAAAGAAGACCGTGAATAAATAAAGCTACAGTTCTTCTTTCCCTCCTTGCTCTCTTGACTTTTCGAACTGTGTCACTTAACGTTACAGTAGAGAAAGAAAAAAGGTGGTTTATGGAAGATGAACAGTGAATTTACCATTGCCGTGCACAGCTTAGTGTTCCTAGCAAATTTACCAGATCACCGAGCAAGTAGTGAATCGATTGCTTATAACATCTGTACCAATCCTGCACGGGTTCGGAAAATAATGAGTACACTCAGAAAAAACAACTTTGTTCGGACAAAAGAAGGGCTAGGTGGCGGTTATACTTTAGGCTGCAGTCCTGCTGAAATAAGTCTTGGGTTGATTTACCGAGTTATATCGACAGGAACGCTGAAGCCTCACTGGTGCAGCGGCGACCCTGACGCTGACTGTATTGTGAAATCAAACATTCAAACAGTGATGGACGACATTTTTACAGAGAGTGAGCAAAGCGTAATCAGGCATTTAGATCAAATTACGATCGAAGACGTGCTGAAAAAAGTTAGAACTGCTCACTAAAAAGCACCTTGCATGAGCAAGGTGCTTTTGTTATGACTCTTTAGAAGCGGCTGTTTCAGCCGCTGCTGCTTTTAAGCCGTCATTTACTTTTCTTCCATTCTCTAAATACTCCGTTTTGAAGCCGCTTCTTAAAGCCCATGTGTAGAAAAGAAGAGAAACAACAACAATAATTCCCATATCCCATCCGTATTTAATGACATTAAGGCCGCCAAACTTTTCACTTCCAAGCCATGAAATAGTCATCATACACAGTAAGTATACAACCATCCATACGCCGCCTTTGAAGTTCTGGCGAAAGCCTTGCCATTTAGCTTTTGCTTGATAATAAAAATAAATAGGAAGACCGATTAAAATAATAAACAAAACTTGTCCAGTTAGCGGCCAGCGCGCCCAATATAGCGTTAAAGAAGCAAAAATAAAGCCGAGCGGCGCAATAATGCTTAATCCTTTTAAACGAAGGGGACGATATAAATCGCTGCCAGTTCGTCTTAGCGTCATAACCGTAACAGGACCTGTAATGTAAGAGATAAGCGTAGCGACTGAAATAATTTCAGCAAGCACGCCCCAGCCCCGAAATAAAAACAAAAAGACAAGAGAAACAGCTAAGTTAAAAAACATGGCTTGACGCGGAACACCATAAATAGGATGAAGGCGTCCTAGAACACTTGGCAAATATTTATTTTGTTCCATACCATAAATCATTCGAGCAGTAGTAGCTGTATACGTAATACCTGTTCCGGATGGTGAAACAAACGCATCTGCATACAGGACAATTACAAGCCAGTTAATGTTAAGCGCAATGGCTAAATCTGCAAATGGAGAGTTAAAATTTAAATGACTCCATCCCTTCGCAATATCAGAAGGATTTACTGCCCCGATAAAAGCAATTTGAAGAAGCAAATAAATGACTGTAGCCACTAAAATTGAGCCTACCACCGCAATCGGAATAGCTCTTCCAGGATTCTTTGCTTCTCCAGCCATATTAATGGGGCTTTGAAAGCCGTTAAAAGCGAACACAATTCCAGACGTAGCAACAGCTGTTAGCACACTAGCCCAGCCGTTTGGTGCGATGCTGCTTCCAGAAGTGAAGTTCTCGCCGTGAAAGCCTACAAATAAAAGTGCTCCAATTGTAAGTCCCGGTATAACAATTTTAAAAATAGTGATTAACGAGTTGGCCTTCGAAAACAACCCAACTGTCCAATAATTCAGTAAAAAGTAAATAATCAATAGCACAGTAGCGATAGCTAATCCTTCGCCAGTTAACGTTCCTTTTTCTACGAGGTGGCTTGTCCACTTTGCCCATTCCCAAGGCCACGAGCTCATATACTGTACAGAAGCTACTGCTTCGACTGGAATAACGGATACAATCGCAATCCAGTTTGCCCAAGCAGCAATAAAACCAATAAACGAACCGTGTGAGTACTGCGTATACTTGACCATCCCGCCGGCTTCGGGAAACATGGATCCTAATTCACTGTAAGAAAGTGCAATAAATAAAATAACGACCATTCCAATGACCCATGATAAAATAGCAGCCGGTCCTGCAATTTGAGCTGCTCGCCACGCTCCAAATAACCAGCCGGAACCAATAATTGATCCGAGTCCCGTCATGGTTAACGCGAATGTTCCCATTCTTCGATGTAAATTGTTCATCTGACTAACACCTTTCATGTAAAATAAGTCTTTCATTTAAACGTTGTTGCTTTATTATTATTATTCTGAAATCTTTGGTTGTCAACTTTTGTCGTTACATGCAGTTCTTAATACCTATTGATTTCCAGTTATGCAGGACAGCTATCCTCAACCTTTCTGTCACGGTAATTAAAGCGCTTTACTTTCTTTTTCATCCTACAGGAAACCCTACAGAAATAGATAAAAACCGACAAAAAGTTATCAAGTTCATACTTTATGCACTAGCAATATGAAAAAATTAGGGGATAAGTGGTAGTTGTATTCCCTAAAAATGTGAAGAGAAAACACGCTTCATAATAAAGCCCCTTTTGAATAGAGGAATAAATACCTTCAAAAGGGGGAAGAATTGGCTTTTTGGATCTTTATCTTTCTTGATGTTTATACTCGAGTAGTTTTACGACGTTTTCTACATCATTTTCAGCAGAAAGTTCGTTGATATTCACTTTATAAATAAGCGTATCCGTTGCAAAAAATTCATCTTCTCCCTCAGGTTTTACTTTTAAGTTTAAGATTTTCACCCTCACAATATGAGTGAACTTACCGCCTTTACCGGGCTGTATTTCACCCATTTGTATCCCGATATCATCTTTTTTAATCGGGCGAACTTTTACTTTTTTATGCTGTTTACCGTAAACCTTCTCATAATGAGAAGTAATATCTTGATGTACCCAAGGTTCAAGAGATTGATAAATAAAATCTTTTACAACAGGCTGACTTACGTGTGATTCTATATTTTCTTCTGGTATATTTTCTTCTGCGGAAATGGAAAGCGTAAAACAAAAAAAGACAAATGCTGCTAAAAATAAAAATTTTCCCACGAAAAAACCCACCTTACCTGTTCGTTTATGTAGCCGATTTTCTAGATCTGCATCTTTATCTTTTGAACAAAGACAGGAAGGTATGCACAATTTTTTGTGGAATTTACCTTATTAAAAATTAATTTAGTTTAAATAAAATATGTTCTAAATAATTGATTGAAAATTCAAATGCGGTTTACGTACAAAAAATAGCCAAGTGCGCCTTTCCATAGGGACACTTGGCTATTTTCATGATCATTTTATACTGCTGTTTTCTTATTGCCTTTAAAAATAAAATAAAGAGCTAATAACATAAATGCTACACCAATCCAGCGGGATAGATCAAAGGGTACTTCCTTGCTTCCAAACCAGCCAAAATGGTCAATAATCATACTTGCAAATAACTGACCGATAACAGTTGAGATATTAGCTGCTGTTACACCAATTTTAGGTACAGCTAAAACAGTTAGAAATAAATAAGATGCTCCGAATAAAGCGCAGGTAAGCTGCCATTTAGGGACATCAAAAACAGAGAGAATGTTTCCTTGACCAAAGAATACAACGACAATCGTTAAAATCATGGCACCTGTCGCAAAGGTTAAAAAAGCTGTTTCAAACGTACCTGTTTTTTTACTTAGTGTGCCGTTAATAGAAGACTGAGCGCTTAGCGTTAATCCTCCTATTAGGGTAAGTATCACCATCACTAAACTCATCGTAAAACCCTCCTAGAAAATAAGTACAAGCGCAATTCCCATACATACAATAGCCATTACGCGTTCTTTGTTAATTTTAATTTTGCTGCTGCCAAGCCAACCAAAATGCTCAATGATCATGCTTGTAATCATTTGGCCCACAATAACAGCAACCATTGAAACGCCAATTCCGATAAAGGGGATACTAATCACTAGAATTGTTAAATAAACCGTACCTAATAAACCGCCGGTTAAATTCCACTTAGGCGCTTTTAAGACGTAAGGTAAATCTCCCTTTCCAGCAAATAAAGTGGTCAGACCTAAAATGAGCGTTCCCATGATAAAAATATAATAACTGCTTTCAAGTTTTCCCACTGTTTTTCCGAGTTCTCCGGCAATAGCGCCTTCCATACTTAAAGCAGCGCCGCCTAGAACCGCAACCAAATAAACCAACAACTTCACGTTTATCACTCCAATATTTCTTCATATTTGTATATCTAGAAAAATAGATATACTTAGTGAAAAAAACTCGTTAAAGTTTTTTTCGTAAGAATGAAGAAAGCTCTTGAAGCGTTTCTTCATTTCGGCGATAGTATGTCCATTGACCGTGCCGAATTGACTCTAACAAACCTGCTTTTTGCATCATGGAAAGATAACTGGACACTGTAGACTGAGACAGCTGAGCTTTTTCCTGAATATCTCCCACGCAAACACCGCCTCTGCTGCTGACCTCCTTAGGCAAATGTGCTTGTTTGTCTTTAAAATGCTTTTCAGGTTCTTTTAACCACTCCAATATATTTAATCGAGTTTCATTAGATAATGCTTTAAAGATATCAATAGGTTTCATACTTATTATTTTATTCGTCACAGCTCAGATGTCAAATGTTCAAGTTTGCATTTTATAGTTGAATAACAAGCAATGGGTTGAATTATAACAGCTGTGAAAAAAAAGTCAACTTATAATAGAGTATAAAGAAGAACGTTTTACCCAGTCATTTTTCTATTTATATGATCAAAAAGTATCTTATTCTTTTGAGTAGAAAAGGTGACATATTCCTTATTTTTCAAGGGGTAGTTTAGTAAAATAGAAAAAAGTGAATAACAAAAGAAGCTAGTCTATTTACTCAGGGGGAGGGCTGCATATGCAAGGGAAAACAAAACAAGTGCGCTTTCGTAATATGGTAGCGTATGGATTTGGGGATTTGTTTGGCGGAGGATCCTTTTTTATTATCGGCACATTATTTATGGTTTTTTTAACGGATGTAGTCGGGCTTTCTCCTGTAGAAGCAGGAACGATTGTAGCTCTTGGAAAAGTGTGGGATGCTTTGTTAGATCCAACCATTGGGTACATATCTGATCATCTTCAGACAAAAAAAGGACGAAGAAGAGTCTTTTTTCTTTTTGGAATCATTCCAGTTGCCATCACGTTCAGTATGCTGTGGATTCCTATTGAAGGCTCGCATATGTTCAAATACACCTATTTTATCTTAGCCTATCTTTTATTTAACACGGCGTTTGGTATGGTCATGGTTCCTTACAATACGCTAGCAGCAGAAATGACTACAGATTATAGTATTCGTTCGAAAATGACGGGAATACGCATGGTCTTTTCACAAGGCGCTTCATTTTTAGGCGCTTTCTTCCCAAAACGAATCATTGATGAATTTCCAGGTGGACAAGGGTATTTAATCATGGGAATTATCTTTGGTCTTCTTTTTGCTCTTCCATGGATTTTTGTCTACAAGGGAACATGGGATAGCGGAGAAGTAGTGAAACGAAAAAAGCAAAACGGATTTTGGTTAGAATTCAAGCAGCTTTTCATCAGTTTTGGAAGTGCATTTAAAAATAAGTCGTTTAACGTGTATCTTGCCATGTATTTAGCATCTTACATTGCAATGGATGTATTTAATGCTCTTTTCTTTTATTTTATTGCCTATTACATGCTGCGCGAAGCTATTTATGCAGACACCCTAAGCTTTGTGCAAATTACACAAGTGCTATTTATTCCTCTTGTTACGTACATAGCCATTAAGTTAGGAAATAAATTAACCTATAACTTCAGCATGATCATTTGGGGAACGGGCATTGTTTTATTCAGTTTCCTAACAACAGATAGCTCGTTAGTTCTTATTTATCTAGCAGCATTTTTCTTAGGAAGCGGTCATTCTGGAGCGATTATGATTCCATGGAATGTACTGCCGTTCGTATCAGATGTAGATGAAATGATTACGACAAAAAGAAGAGAGGGCGTGTATGCAGGGCTGATGTCGTTTATTCGAAAATCTTCTCAGGCGCTTGCGATTTTTCTTGTTGGTGTTGCCTTAAAGAATATTGGTTATGTACCAAACGCCGAGCAGTCAGCGTCTACGCTAGCCGGCTTACAAAAGCTGTTCATGATTGTACCTGCTATTTTGATTCTCGCTGGAATTATCGCAACCATATGGTTTAAAATAAGTCCGGAAAATCACAAAATCTTATTAGCTGAAATTCAAAGAAGAAAAAAGGGAGGCCGAGCGAAAGACGTTACTCCTGAAGCGCAAGCGGTTTGTGAAAGTTTAACGGGTTATAAATACGAACAGCTTTGGAAAGACGTAACCATTTCAAAAGAAATTCGAGATAAAACGGTTGTGTAACCTTGAACTTCGCGAAAAAGCGCAAAATTTTCCGCGCAAACATTCGCTAATTATATCCAATAAGAAACTTCCTCTGACGTATTGCCTTTTGACAAGAAAAGAAATTCTCCTGTCTATCGACTCATTTTTCAGGTGAATTTTAGAAAGGAAGGATTTCTTACCATTAAAGATGTGCAATTTGGCACGTCTTGATAGGGTGGATTGTACAACTTATAATAAAACTATAAACTAGCCACAGGCGCTTTCAAGGCGCAGGTATAAATTAGAAAGAAGGAAGGTACAGTTTATGCCAATTCGATATGTTTGTCCACAATGCCAAGGAGCCGGTAAGAAATTTGGATTTATAAAGTGCAAAGTGTGCAACGGCGAAGGAAACATTATCATGTCTTCTAATGAGCCAGATCCAACTAAAAATAAAAAATTAAAATCATCTTCTAAACAAGACAAAGCAATGTAAGCTATTGCTAGTAAAGGTATGTATGAACCCCGCTTTTCTGTAAAAAAGCGGGGTTTTCTGCTAGACAGACAAACGCTTTTCTTATGATACAATAAAATGAAAATCGCTAAAATAAGGGATAGGGAACTGAAAGAAGAGGGAGATAGATGGAATACATCGCAAAACAATTTACGCCGCAGTTAGAACAACATATACATACAGTTGAAAGATCTATGCAAGAACTTCTCAAATCAATATATGCACAATATAAAGAAGCTTTTGAAAAAAAAGGGATGGAGCTTTCTGTAGGTGTGATCCGTGAAGGAGAAAATCCTTTTCAGCCCGGTTACCACGCCACTATTCAAGTGGGTATTTTGGAAAAAGATGAGTTTTTAGACGGTCTTTTTATTCCTGTCTGGCACTGTGTACGCACGTTTTGGGGCATCCGTTCTTCGAGGAAGCTCCCAGGCAGCAAGATAACCGGAGAGCTGGTGGAAGAAACAGAAGAGGAAATAACAAAAGAAGTAGTAGGCTATTTAGAAATGCAGCTAGAAGATTAGAAGCACTCTGCTTCTAATCTTCTTTAAATTGAAGAAGGTGCAGTTTCTTTTTCAATTTGTCTTTTAGCACGAATAAAAGCCGTCAGCTGCTGAATTTCTTCTTGAGATAGTTCCGCACCGTCAACCGTAATCGTATGAGTTTGAGGCGATGTTAATTCGATGGGTGCATCTGAAAGAGAATGAGGTTCCTTTTCCTTACCTAGCAAGTAGTCTGTTGATGTATCAAATAGTTCTGCGATTGTAACGAGTGCTTCAAGAGAAGGACGACGATAGCCAGATTCGTATCCTGCGTAGGTGCTTTTAGCAATTTCAAGCTGGTCAGCTGTATATTGAAGAGACCATTTTTTTTCTTTCCTGAGTTGAGCTAATCTGCTTAACATTCATGACGCTCCTTTGTAGGTGTAGTATGTAAAAAACCGAGGCATTCAGCTCGCGCGCAGATCTTTGTAATCAAACCGTGAGCTAATTTACATTTTTATTCATTATATCATTGCTGCAGAGAAAAGTGTACGCGAAACGAATAATTTTTCTCTTGATTTATTGATTTTTGGTTACTATAATTACAGGTGAAGTACGCGAAATGAATATAATTTATTTGATAGATTGTCAGGTTTTTTTACAAAAATTAAGCAAAGGGGATGTCGGTTTTGAAAAAACTATTATTGTTATCAACTGGTGGAACGGTCGCTTCACTTGAAGGTGAAAATGGACTTGTTCCTGGAATGGAGCCAGATCAATTACTAAGCTACATACCTGATTTAAATGAACACTGTCAAATTGACAGCAAATCTCTTATGAATCTTGATAGTACAAATATGCAGCCAGAATGTTGGATAGAGATGGCAAAAGCGATTGAAGAGCATTATAATGAATACGATGGTTTTGTTATCACCCATGGAACTGATACAATGGCCTACACATCGGCAGCTCTTTCTTACATGCTTCAGCATTCTAAAAAACCAATTGCGATTACAGGATCTCAAATTCCTATTTCATTTAGTAAAACGGACGCGAAGCGCAATATTGCAGATGCGATTCGCTTTGCTTGTGAAGAAACAGGCGGAGTCTATGTAGTCTTTGACGGTCGTGTGATTCAAGGCACAAGAGCAATCAAGCTTCGTACAAAAAGCTATGATGCATTTGAAAGCATTAATTATCCATACGTGGCGTCTATCCATGATAATACGGTGGAATATACAAAACCCGTTCGCTCTAGTAAAGAAGAGTTGACGGTTAATACATCTCTTTGTACGGATGTAGCAGTTGTTAAACTGTTTCCCGGCATTAAACCTGAATTTTTCGATGGATTAAAGGATGTATATCAAGGCGTTGTTGTTGAAAGCTATGGAAGTGGAGGTATTCCATTTCAAGTTCGCAACATTTTAGCCAAGCTTGTTGAGTTAACAAACCACGGTGTATCCGTTGTCATTACGACTCAGTGTCTTGAAGAAGGAGAAGACATGGGCATTTATGAAGTAGGCCGAATGATTAATCATGACAGCGTCGTGCGCTCAAAAAACATGAACACAGAAGCCATTGTTCCTAAATTAATGTGGGTGCTCGGACAAACGAAAGACCCTCACCAAGTTAAAAAGATGATGGAAACGTCGATTGCAGAAGATATTAATTAAAAAGAAAGCAGGTACAGCTATGAAACAAGAAACAGCAGGATATCGTACAGAAGCTGATTTTCTAGGAGAAAAACAAATCCCAGCAGACGTATACTACGGTGTACAAACCGCACGTGCCGTAGAAAATTTCCCGATTACGGGTTATAAAGTACATGAAGAAATGATTAAAGCGCTTGCTATTGTAAAAAAAGCGGCAGCGCTTGCAAATATGGATACAAAGCGCTTATATGAAGGTATTGGAAATGCGATTGTGCAAGCAGCTGATGAAATTTTAGCAGGTCAGTGGCATGAATACTTTATTGTGGACCCTATTCAAGGCGGAGCAGGAACATCAATGAATATGAATGCTAATGAAGTTATTGCAAACCGTGCTCTTGAAATTATGGGAAATAATAAAGGGGAGTATGGTAAATTAAGTCCTAACAGCCATGTTAATATGTCTCAGTCAACAAATGATGTATTTCCAACGGCTATCCATATTTCAACGCTGAACTTATTAAATAAACTTCTTGTTACAATGAATGATATGCATGATGTGTTTAAACGAAAAGCGCAAGAATTTGATCATGTAATTAAAATGGGCCGTACGCACCTTCAAGATGCTGTACCCGTTCGTCTTGGTCAAGAGTTTGAAGCATACAGCCGTGTTTTAGCGCGCGACATTAAGCGTATCAGCGCAACGCGTGACCACTTGCATGAAGTAAATATGGGGGCGACAGCTGTTGGAACAGGCTTAAATGCAGATCCTCGCTATATTGAAAATGTGGTCAAACACTTAGCGGATATCAGCGGTCTGCCGCTTGTGCATGCAGAGCATTTAGTGGACGCTACTCAAAATACAGATGCTTATACAGAAGTATCTGCAGCGCTTAAAATCTGTATGACAAATATGTCTAAAATTGCAAATGACCTGCGTTTAATGGCATCTGGACCTCGTGCAGGTCTAGGAGAAATCAGCCTTCCTGCTCGTCAGCCTGGCTCTTCAATCATGCCAGGAAAAGTAAACCCTGTTATGGCTGAATTAATCAATCAAATTGCGTTTCAAGTAATGGGAAATGACCAAACGATCTCTCTTGCTTCAGAAGCAGGTCAGATGGAGCTTAACGTCATGGAACCTGTGCTTGTGTTTAACTTGCTTCAATCAATCAGCATCATGAACAACGGTTTCAGAAGCTTTACAGATCACTGTTTAGCAGGAATTGAAGCAAACGAAACGCGCATGAAAGAATATGTAGAAAAAAGCGTAGGGATTATTACAGCTGTTAACCCTCACTTAGGCTATGAAGTCGTATCTCGTATTGCGCGTGAAGCGATTTTAACAGGAAAACCAATTCGTGAGCTTTGCCTTCAATACGATGTGTTAACAGAAGAGGAATTAGATCTCATTTTAAATCCATTTGAAATGACGAACCCTGGTATTGCAGGAAGTTCATTGTTTGATCGTCAGTAAATAGAACGGCTTCCATAAGGAAGCCGTTTTTTTATGAACACATTTACTGAACGACTGAGCGCATTCAACATACAAAAGTAAACGCCGCTATTCGCGCTGTTCATGTCATAGAAGATGTCGAATCGTAACGAAAAACTGGATCCTTTCGGGGATTCAGTTTTTTTGAGCAAATGAAGCAGGGATTTATATGAAGAAAAGAGAATGCAAAAAGAGATTTAAAAACGAGCAGCTGGTAGCATCATTCAGCAAGAACATCTCATTTCAATTACACAAAGAAAGGTAGATGTAAATGAAAAAAGTATGGTCTGGATTAGTTGTTCTCATTGCTATTTGTTGGGTGATAACAGGATGTCAGCAAAGCAGTGCTTCAAGCGGTACTGTTGAGCAAAAGCTCGTAATCGAAAAATACATAGCCGATAATCAATATGGCCATGCGGTTAAAATGAAAGACCAAAATCAAGTGCAAAAAGTACAGCAGTGGTTAAAAGATGTATCATGGAGAGAAGAAAAAGCTGAAATGATTCGAAAACCTAACTACATTCTTCACTTTGAACCGGTGGAAACAAAAAAGGATATAAAGATACAATCTTATCGGATGTGGGTCAACTTAGGAAACGAAACCGTTGAATTAGCTACAGATACACACTACGCACAGTTAAAGGGCAAACAAGCAAGATCATTTATTGAATTAGTAGAGCCCAAATAGAAAGCAACTATAAAACAATGTCCAATGAAAGCTAAAACTGCACCCGTTCATATTGAAGCTATCTTCACCGATATGCTTGATGATCTCGAAGGTACAGAGCTGCTCATTACTAACGCGCTTGATATGAGGGTGTAGAAGTATTAAATGTGAGAGGTGACAAGCAGCAATTTTTAAATGTAGCAATAAAGAATTACACTTACAGGTAGCTCCATTGTTAAACATTTTGCTATAAGGATTAAGGGAAAAAGAGAAATCAAGACGCTGATTTCTCTTTTTTATTCAGGCATGTCGATGATTATTATTTCCGCGCATTTTGCGTAAAACAAAGCTCACAATTAAGACTAAAATAACAGCACCAATAATAGCAGGAACAATTGCGAATCCGCCAATCTCTGGACCGAAATCTCCAAAAATTAGAGAGCCTAACCATGCTCCAATGAACCCAGCGATGATGTTTCCGATAATTCCACCTGGAACATCTCGTCCCGTTAACGCACCAGCAAGCCAGCCGATAAGTCCTCCAACAATAAGCGTCCAAATAAATGACATATACCTAACCTCCTTTTTATAGGGAATTCCTTTTCAGTCTTTCCTAAAACACACTTTGTCATGCGACATGCTTGTTGCAAACCCTTTTACATTTTTTCATCTATTTATCATATATGCTAAGATAGCCCAACATTAAATTGAAGAGTTATGTATGAGAATCCACTGTGAAAGTAACGATAAAATGAAGGAGAGAAGTTCAGCTCGTGTACGTTTTAGATTCAATTTAGCTCATTCTATTCGTAAAAGGGGACATCCGGTTCATTTTTTAAAGCTTTTTCCCTTAGTTTTACTTTTTTTAACGGTATTTGTGATATCATTTTAAGTAAACAAATTCTTAACGGGAGAACAATATGGAGTCATTATTATTAGATAAAAAGCTTAAACACATTACGAATTTAATTCTAGAAAAAAAAGAAGAGTTCTCAAAACAAAAAAAATATGAAGAAAAAGATATTCAACAACAGTTAGAACCGTGGCGCGTTCATTTAATTCAAATATATGCTGATTCTGTCTCAACAAATGATACAAAAAACTTTGAAGTGCTTGAGGAATGGGGAAGAGAAGTAGCGAATTTACTCGTTGTCCTTCAGCTTCCGTTGGATGTAGCATTAGAAGAAATCAGCTATTACCGAAATGTTATCGGAGAAATTATTAAAGAAGAAGCAAAAGCTGAGACGTTTACGTTTGATGCCTTCTATCAAGTTATTTCTCGTTTCAACGTAGTAGTAGACAAGGCTGTACACTGGGTTAGTAAATCATATATGACGGACTTTGCAAACAAAATTCAATCCGCTCGCTATGCAATTGATGAACTTTCAATTCCTGTGGTACGCATTACGAAAGAAATTGGCGTGATTCCTCTTGTTGGCGATTTAGATACAAATCGCGCTCAAATTTTAATGGAAAATGCGCTTCAACACGGCAGCGACTACAAGCTAAATTGGTTGATTATTGATTTATACGCGGTTCCAATTATTGATACGATGGTAGCGGACCAAATTTTTAAAGTAATCGGTGCTTTAAGATTATTAGGAATTCAAGTGGTTTTAAGCGGGATTCGTGCTGAAATTGCTCAGACGATGGTGAACTTAGGGTTAGATTTGGCTGACATTACGACTTTCAGTAGCCTTCACCAAGCAGTGGAATACGTTAATCAAGCGGACTAATACAAAATAAAAGCCCATGATATGGTTACATACTCATGGGCTTTTATTGGTAGAAGAAAATTTGAAGTTTATTTAATAAAGCATCTAATGATCGACTAACTTGAAGTGTGTTAGGACTTGTCATTCCTTCACGGACAGCCGTTTGAATCATTAACGTTCGTGTCTGTTCGATTTCTTCTATTAGTATTTGGTACATGGATTTGTCTTTTGGGTGGGTTGAAAGCAGCATATTAATTCCTCTTTTTCTATAGTGATTATGGTTAAATTAACATTAATGGGTTTATCTTTCAATATTATGAAATTAAAAATAGTAAATTTTAAGAATTTTTCATATAAAAAAAGAACCTCTTTTTCAACAGAGATTCTTTTTCTAATATAATAATTTATTAGGCATGTTTATGATTACCACGCATTTTTCTCATAATGAAACTTACGATTAACACTAAAATGATTGATCCGATAATAGCAGGAATAATAGCGAATCCACCTACAACTGGTCCGAAGCTTCCAAAGATAGCTGAACCTAACCAAGAACCGATAAAACCGGCAATAATGTTACCAATAATACCTCCCGGAACGTCTCTTCCTGTAATTAATCCGGCAAGCCACCCAATAATACCACCTACAATAAGTGCCCATAAAAATGACATAAATATCATCCTCCTTTTTAATGATGTATTGCTTATATAGGTTAGTACCCCACTTAAAAGAAAACTATTCATAGAATAGCAAAAAAAATAAAATAAACTTGTAAAAGGATTTAAGAACTGCGATAGAGTCATAGAAAATAGACTAACTAGTATATAATAGAAAAAGGAACATAGTTTAGAAAAGAAAGGAGACATGAAGTGAAAATAAAAAATCAAAGCGATGTAGTAGAACAGCACTTGATTCAGCACTGGATGTATTTTCAGCATACGAAGAAATCTGTGAAGGTGGATACGCCAGAAATTAAATGGATTTCTGCATCTCCTTACAATCGCGGTATATATGCAGGAACCCGTCATATTGAGCCTGCGTTAGGGATATGCTCTCCGGAAGGGGAGGAACCTCTATGGATTGTTGGTCCATCTTCATATGATAACCTTGGGCCAGTTCTTCATAAAAATGGATTTGTTCCTTATGAAAAATGGATCGGAATGATTCAGCACATTCAAGAAAAAGAATACGTACATACAGGAGTAGAAGGGTTTCAATGTAAGCGAGTGCACACAGAAGCTGAATTGAAAGAATGGATAACGGTATACATAGACGGCTATCAAAAACCAGAAGAATATCAAGCTGACTTTCTTGAAAGGTTTAGGGAGCTTATGCAGCACACTGACCAATATCAGTTATATCTGGGCCTTTATCACAACCGGCCAGCTGTAGCTGGGTCTCTCTTTTTTTATGACGGTACAGCGGGTTTGTACTGTATCACTACAGCTAGACATATGAGAAGAAAAGGCCTGGCCACCGCATATTTGAAGGAAGTTCTTACTGGAGCAAAAAAACAGGTGGATACGTGTATTTTGCATGCTACAAGTGCAGGAAAGCCAGCCTATGAAAAACTTGGTTTTACAGCGGTTAACGAATTTGATGTATATAGATGGAGAAATAGAGATGGAACATAATGTGCGGCAGTTTGTGAAAAAGAGACAAATTTCGACAAATCTTTTAAAAAAGTGTAGCTTCCACTTCGTTTTTGGTGTATCCTAGGAAAAAGCAGCAGCATGAGCTAGTGTTGTACATAGAACACAGATAAAAGGAGTCATTATGAAACATTTTTTTAAAACGAGCACGTTTTGGATAGGTTTGGTTGTCGGAATCGCGCTCACATTTGGGGGATATTTTACTGTTACTAGTATTTATGATTATTATTTAGGACGAGAACAGCTGAAAGTATTGACTGCCTCTCAGAAAAACCTTCAAACTGCTTTTAAAGAGTATAATCAGCTTATGGCCGAAAAAAAAACCAAAAAGCAATTTATCAATGAACTCGATGATATTTCAAATACTATAAACTATGAATATAATGAATTAGCTTCCCTTGATCCTACGATGAAAACGATGTATAAGCATACGGGCGTCATCGATGATATGGAACTGATGATTGATAATATCGATAGCATTTATGAATTAACGATGAATGATCATAAAGACGCAACAAAACCGCTTCAAACCTACGTATCTGATTTAATGGAATATGTAGAAAAAGATATGAAAAAAGAAATAAGCATGCTAAGTAAATAGAACAAAACAGCTGTCTAAACAAATAGGCAGCTGTTTTTTTGTTGATTATAAAAGGAATCTTTTGGTTGCAGGCGAAAGAGTATACTATGCACTCATTCACTTACGTGCACCACGTTCACAAAAAGGGAGGACATAGTATGAAAAAAGTGGTGGTTATCCTATTTAGTGTGTTTTCATTAGCCGCATATCAGGTTCCTACAGCTGAAACGCTTGAAGGTCCTTATCCACCCGCTATAAAAATAATAGCAGAAGGCAAGGAAGCCATCATCAAGCCTTTATTTTTTTGCTGGACCGAATGTGAAGCTGATTTTGGCGAACGAAAAAATTTTAGACAAATTGTTATGAAAGATAGTATTCCCGTCTCTCAAGGTGGTCAAGTGTCCGTTGAAATAGATGGTAAAAAACCTAATGCGCTTTATTACAAACAAATTCGCAATCAGTCTATTTATGAAAACATAGTAGAAAAAAAGGACATAAAAAAAACATCTGCTATTACAGTAGATTCTGCCTCTCGCAGTGATCGGTATATACTCGTAGCGGACTGGAAAGATAGCAAAGGAAAAAAGTTAATCGGGCGTGTCTACTACACCCCAGTAAAATTTGAAACGCCATAGATATGGCTCTCTATGCTGTAATAGAGAGCCATATGCTTAACTAATAGAATTAAGTGCTTGTGCAAGAGAAGAAGTAGTTTTAACATGTTCAAATGAAAGCCCTAAACGAATTGCAGTTTGAGAAATTTCCGGTCGAATTCCAGATAAAATTGTTTGCACACCAATTAAACGAAGAGCTTTTACTAAATTAAAAATCTCCTGTGCCATCATCGTATCAATCGTAGCTACGCCGAGCAGGTCAATACATAAATGT
Organism: Priestia megaterium; assembly: GCF_023824195.1. Lineage (NCBI taxonomy): Bacteria > Bacillati > Bacillota > Bacilli > Caryophanales > Bacillaceae > Priestia > Priestia megaterium. Next base: position 3,146,753 of record NZ_CP085442.1, on the reverse strand, counting down.
TCAACGCCTTTTTCCGAGCATTGCTGAAGCGTATTTTCTAAAATAAACTGACTTTTGACCGTTCCAATATCCCCCACAAGAGGCAGAAGTGCAACTTTGTTTTGAAGCATGATGACAGGAGAACTTAATTCATTAATTAACTCTTTCTGAGCGTTCAGCTGTTCTTGCGTATTTTTATGATATTCTTGAATAAAGATATAAATAGATAGATCAAAAGCTTTAACAATAATGTCATACCACATAAATATCTTATCTACGCTTACCTCATTCGAATGCAAGGAGATAAACTTCTTTAAATAATTAACGGCAATTTTTTGTGAATTAAAATATTCTCGAATAATAAAGTGAAGAGGCGTATTTAAATGCTTTGGATCACGCGCTAGTTCTATCGACCACTGCTGAAAATCTGAAAAAAAATACTCCTCATCCTTTATAAATACGTCAAATAAATGCTGGAAATAATCTTGATTTTGCTGCTTCAGTTCTTTCACAATTGCTGGATTTTTACTCGAATAGACAGAGAACTCATTTTCATCGTCGAGCTGATTGTACCAGTCTTCAGTTAATTGAAGAGAATGTTCTTTGAAAAAATGATATAAGTCCTGATTTTTATGCATGAAGACTCTCCTTATATATGTATAGTCTAATTGATTTATAAATAAAGGCATAAAAGCATCCCCTGAGCTAGAGTGAGGATGCTTATAAATAAATCCATTATGAAGCGCATTTATTTTCCTATACGCCTTGTTTTCCCTAACTGTATACTCTCAAACCCAATTTATTAAAAAATAAACATTTTTTAACTAGCATATTCATGCATTTTAACTATTTTTCATAAAGAACCACTTCTTGTGCTTATAGCTTTAGCTTCGGTAAGGCATCTTTAATGCTTTGATAGACTAAAATAAAGGACATATCATCTTCTATAGTGCTCATATGTATGGCCATGTTAGGAGAAATTCCTGTTAAAACAAGCTGAGTTCCCATGAGCTTCAGCCAATTGTAAATATTAAGAATATCACGGCCGAATGAATCATTAAATTGCGCTAACCCTGAGACGTCTAGGATTAAATAACGATCTTTGCTGCTTGTGTTACGCGAGGTGAAGCTATTAAATAGCATTTCTATACGCCGTTCGTTTAACGTTCCGATTAATGGAAGAACAGAGATTCCTTCCTCTATTGGCACGATAGGGGTGGATAGCCTTTCCACTTCTTCCAAAGCTTGCTGAAGCTGTTCCTGGGCTGTAATTTCTATTGTTACGTCTTTGTGAACACCGATAAAGTAGTATTTATCTTCTTCTATATATGTCGGGTCAATCGTTAGCTGATTATGAAAGAAAGAACCGTCTTTTCGATAATTAACAAGCGTGACAGAGACTGACTGATTGCGGCTGATAGCGCTGCGAATTTCATCAACGTGGTGCGGGTTTGTAAGAGGACCTTGTAGAAAACGGCAATTTTCCCCTAATACTTCTTCTTCCTTATAGCCGGTCATAAGGGAAAACCCTTGATTGAGGTAAATAATTGGGTTATCAGGCAAAGAAGGGTCTGTCACGATAATACCAGATTGTGAGCTATGAAGGGCTTTATTTAAAATGGACCATTTTGAATCTTGAGCTTCAGGTGTAGTCAATGCATTCCCTCATTCCTTGGAATTTTTATAAAAATATTGTGACATAAACACGTCAAAAAAACAATTTTCGACGCGTTTGCTGGTAGAGAGAGAATAAGGATAAGGAAAAATATGTTATAATAGTTTCAGGGGCAAAGGGAGTGTGAACAAATGTGATAACCATCAATTTATTTAATGTTAGTTTCTTTGTGATGGCACTAGTAGGCTTCATTTTTATTTTTTGTTTGCATCTAAAGTTTAAACGTCCACTGTCATTATTTAAATGGTCTTTTTTGTTCGGAACGATGCTGCTGTCGTTAAGCGTATACTTGTTTATGACGACCAGCCAATATATTCATTTGATATGGAATACAATCGGCTCAGTTATGACAGCGCTCTATCTTATCAGTATTATGGTCGGAGCAGAAGAGTCATAAATACATATGTTTAAAAGTCTATTGAAAGTGGAAAATAAACAGATATGCATAAAAGAGACAGTTACAGACTTACATTCTTTTAGCCAAAATGATGACAACCAGAAAAACACCTCGGTAAAAAATGCCGAGGTGTTTTTCATAAATAAAAGGGAAAGGAGAATATTTAGAGAAATGCTAGTCATATTTTATTGATTGTAGTAGAATAAAAAGTTATTATTCTATTTTTAGGTTGTTGCTATTGGCAACATGTGTTAGTCTAAAAGTGGTATACATTTTAGGCGATCTTGAAAAAGAAAGACGAGAAGCTTTTATCAAAGTTTCTTAAAAGCTTTACGTTTACCGAGGTGAAACAATGAAATCTCAAGTAAAAAAATTTGTAGGCTATTTATTAGCTGGTGATCAAGACAGCGCTTGGGAAGTTGTGCTAGAAGAACTCCAACAAGGAAAGAACAGCCTAGATATTTATGAAAATTTAATTACAACCGCAATGCGAGTAACTGGAGATATGTGGGAAGAAAATATCATTTCTGTAGCTGATGAGCATGTCGCCACTACGACATGTGATTATGTGCTAACTCGCTATCGCTTTTATAAAAAAATTCAGGGACACGCTTCAGACATCGCTCCAAAGGCACTGCTTCTATGTTTGGAACAAGAACAGCACTTTATTGGTTTAAAGATGGTGGCTTTATTGTTTGAGGAACATGGTTGGAATACTCGCTTTTTAGGGGCCAATCTGCCTCTGGAATACGCTGAGAAAATGGCTATAGAATGGAAGCCGCACATGGTAGGATTATCTGTCAGCATCCCTTATCATATTGAGAGGCTTGCTGAATATACCAAAACTTTGGACAAATTAGAACCAAGGCCAACGGTAATGGTAGGAGGACGCTTAGTTTCTCAAATTGATTTCTGTTCTTACTGTTCTGAGCATACACGCCTAATTCCGGATCTTCACCAACTAAATAACTGGTTAGTCAGTTATCACAAAGGAGTGGAAGTTAATGTCGATGCTTGAATATGTTCCAATTCCTTACTTTTTAGTGGATACTGAATTTAATATTTTGGAATGGTCGCAACAATCAGGTCATTTATTTAAGCCTTCAGCTAATTTTTTAGATCTTGTAGATGTATTCAGTCAAGAAAAGGCGAGAAAATTTTTAAGCTTGCGTCAAAAAGATTCTAGAGAACTGTCGGTAGACGAACCTCATGATGAGCAAACGCTTGTCCAAAGTCGAGGGCAGGCTATTCAGAAAGTAGAACTTGTGGTGCAAACCAATGATTCACCTTATTCACTGTTTGAATGCTTAATTCAATGGGATGGTGATGTAGGTCACTTAGTTTGTATTCGCCAAGATGAACGTATCCAAGAGCTGACAAACCTTGTCCAAGACCATCGGAAACGATTAGCAGATACAGATTTTGAACTACTTGAACAAAAAGAACGTCTTGAAAAATCGTTACAAAAAATTAAGCAGTTGTCCGCTTCTTTTATTAAATTATCCTCTAAAGTAGGACTTATACCTCTTTTTGGGGACTTAGATACAGCTCTTGTAGCTGAAAATACGTCCATTTTGCAAAACTTTGCGCATGAAGGAAATTACACCACGCTTCTATTTGACTTTGGGGGACTAGATATATTAACGACCGAAGGAATTCAAGCTTTTGCAGGCTTTATGCAGTCCTTCTACCTCATGGGTATCACATGCTATATTATTGGCATGAAGCCGCACCATACGGCTGCTTTGAAAAATAGAACGTTTGGTGATCAAATTATTTATATGAATAACCTCAGTGAAATTATTGCTGTGAATAAAAATGTGAGTTAAAAGGGTGGAGGAGAAGAAAGAATAACTTTCTTCTCCTCTTTCTGTATACACTTCTTTTCTTACAATTAAACATCTATTAAAGAATCTTTTTATATTTCAGCTGAAAGAATGGCGTTAAGACGTTGAAGTCCTGTGTTCAAATCAGTATCACTAAGGAGGGAATAGCTTATTCGAATGTAAGCATGAAGCGGTTTGTGAACAAAACAAGCTTCACCAGGTAAAAAGCAGATATTGTGCTCCTGGGCTTTTTTTAATAACCCAAATGTGTTTACTTTTTGAGGCAGTTTTAACCATAAGTTGAATCCTCCTTTAGGAACTTGGAATTGAACGGATTCGGAAAGAGACGAAAGCAGGTCGCTTGCATGATCTCTTCTCAGTTGCAAAGCGGTCCTCAGTTTTTCCATGTGATGTTTCATTCGCTCAGTGCGTAAAAAAGCTAGCACGGCTTTTTGAGTTAGCAAGGGACTACCAATATCCATCAGTGCTTTAACCGCATATAGCCAATCAAATACAGAACCTTGTGCATAAAGTAATCCAATTCGAAGTCCTGGAGCCAAAGTTTTACTAAACCCCTTCAAGAACAAAACATGCCCATTTTTATCAAACGTTTTGATCGGTGGAGGCACCGATATATCATCGAAATAAATCTCTCCAAACGAATCATCTTCAACAATAAAAAAGTGATACAATTCGGCCAAATCAACTAGTTCTTTGCGGCGCTGTCTGCTCATTAGTATACCTGTAGGGTTTTGAAAAGAAGGGTTCACGTACAAAAGCGAAGGCTTTATTTTTTTGCAGACTTCTTCTACTAAATCAGATTGTATTCCTTCTTCATCTAGTTCAATTGAAATGACGTTAACACCTTTATTGGTGAAGACATCAATTGCAGCTCCGTAGCATGGACTCTCTACTATAACCGTATCCCCTGGCTTTAAAAGCGTTTGAGCAATTAAATCAATACCTTGCTGAGCGCCACTTGTAATCATAATTTCATGAGGATCAGCTTTTATTCCTTGCTCTCTCTGTAAATAAGAAGAAAGCTCTATGCGAAGCTCACGATCTCCTTGAATTGGACCGTATGTGGCTAAAACAAGCTCATTGGTACGTAACAGACTTTGCATTTCTTGCGCTAAAAACTGATTAGGAAGGAGACGAGGGAAAAGAATAGCCTGAGAGAAATCATAATATTTACGATCACGATTTAAGCTATACTGAGAGCGCGTGATATTTACGTTTAATTCATCTTGCCATGAAAAATTATTTAATACCTTGGAAGAACATTTAGTAACCCCTTTAACAAAAGCTCCTTTTCCTGACTGTATTACGATTAATCCTGATTTTTGTAAGAGCTGATACGATTTTCGTACCGTTAATAAGCTTATTTCTAACTCTTGTGATAGCTTGCGTAAAGAAGGGAGCTGATCACCAGGTTTTATCATGCTCGTTTGGATGCGATAACGAATCTGCTCATAGATTTGCTGATAAATGGGGGTAGAAGATTTTTTATGTACATTAAATCTCATTGTGTCACCTAACTATTCTTTTTCTTTAGTTAACCTCAAAATAAGCATGGGCGCAACTGGAAAAACAGCAACTGTTATAGTCAAGGTTTTACTGTTATACTTCCTTTCTTTTATACTCGTGGCATGTTTAAAGGAGGAAGATATATGATTATTATTAATTACGTACTTATCTGTTTTATTTTCGGCACGACATTCTTAACTATTAAATTAGGGATTGAAGCAGGAATGCCTCCACTTTTCTCAGCTGGAACTCGCTTTCTTTTAGCAGGAATATTAGTAATCTCGTACTTTGCATATAAAAAAGACGTTCGACGCTCGTTATTATTTTCAAAAAAAGTGATGATGGTAGGGTTTTGTTTGACCTTTATGACATTTTCAACACTCTATTGGGCAGAACAACATGTGACATCGGGTCTTGCAGCTGTTTTATCTGCTACTGGCCCAATGATGATATTGCTTATTCAAGTGATGCAAAGAAAAATGGAATTAAAAAAAGAGCAGTTATTCGCTTTGCTTCTGGCTTTTACCGGTGTTATTTGCATTTCACTTCCAAATGTTACAGCCACTATGTCTTATTCGTGGACGTTAGGGTGTATCATTATCATAGTAGGAGAGGTATTTTACGGCATAGGCAGCAATTATTCGAAAGCTTTGTTAAATGAACTAAAAGAAGTGTCACCATTTTTAATTAACGGTATTCAAATGTTTTACGGGGGAATATTTCTACTGGTGCTATCTTTATGTACAGAGCAGATCCATGTTTCCACTATTATGCCTTGGAACGCAGTATGGTCTATTGTATATTTAATTTTTGTTGGTTCAATTGCTGGACACGGCTTATATTATTGGCTAATAGCTCAAACAAATCCGGTTTTTCCATCTACTTGGTTGTATGTATCTCCTTTAATCGCGGTGTTAATCGGTTATGTAGTCTTAAATGAAGCTATCACGCCTTCTATTATTGGCGGAGGCCTTCTTATTTTAATAGGAGTGTTTATGGCCAATCGTGAAGCTTTGGGAGTACATTTTAAAAAAGGTGTGCTATTCAAAAAGCAGCTGTAAAACAAGTCGCCATTTGCTGACTTGTTTTTAGTCAATCGGATGACAAAAAGGATTGAAGAAGATATTAAAGATGACTAAAAGCCTCTTCCTAATGAAAGAAGAGGCTTTTTTGTTAAGAGTTTGCTGACATCGTATGAGACGGCAAAATGATGTCTTGGTCTACTAGGAAGGATAAAAGTTCTCGTGTAGCATATGACATATAGCGATCTTTTTTCAAAATGATGCCGAGCTCCCACATTGGAGTAGGTGCGGCAATTGGAATACTTTTAATAAAAGGGTTATTGATCTTCGGAAACACGGACTTTGGTAAAATTGCAATACCTAATTCAGAAGCGACTAGTTCAATAATCAAATCCCATTGCGAACTTTCATACGCTATTTTCGGATGAAAACCAGCTTGAATGCACTCGTGAATAATGCGATCATGAAGAGAAAAATCTTTGCTGAACAGGACAAATGGCTCTTCTCTCAGCTCGCTCAAAGCAACGATTGATTTAGCTGCCAGCGGATGCCCATGATGAATGTATAAATTAAACTCTTCTTCAATAAACGGATAGACGTGAAAAAGAGGGTTTTGAATAGGCAACACGATAATGCCAAGGTCTACTTGTTCGTTTTCTACAAGTTCGACAATTCGCTTTGCGCCAAGCTCCACAAGCTCTAATTTCACCTGAGGATGTTTTGATGTAAAGTTTTTTGCAATCATTGGGAAAACAACAGTCCCTACTAAAGGAGGAATTCCTACTTTAATATCTCCTGTAGGCAGATTCCGTAAATCATCTAACAGAGCATGCAGCTCGTGAAGAGTGGATACCAGCTTTTGGCTTTGCCCATACACAATCTGTCCTGCATCGGTTAACGTCAGCTTTCGAGTAGAGCGATCAAAAAGATCTACGCCGAGTTCTTCTTCTAGTTTTTTTACAATTTTACTTAATGCTGGCTGAGACAAGTGAATTGCAGCTGCTGCTTTCGTGAAACTTTTTTGATTAACTACTTCCATGAAATGTTGCAGTTCTCGAATATCCATAAATTCTCCTCACTAGTATTCTTAGTTTTCATACTATTTATTCTATTTATCTATTTTACTTATGATTCAAATAAATGTAAACTCTTACATAAGGAAGTGAATAGTGATTCATCTAAAAATAGTACATCAAATTCCTCTAAATACGTTAGAAACCCGCATATTTGTAAGCGTTAACAAAAAAAGCATCCTCGAAGAAAATCCTAGAAAAATATTTTTTTCTCCCGTAAAACAAAGCCGCAAGCGCAGAAATAACACGTGTTGAAATGTTCACTTTGTATACTGTTCTGACAATTAAGAAAGAGGAATAAAATGGTATAGTGCACCACTAAGGTGAGTCTATTCATTCTGCAAACGAGCCGTACATAGAAAAAAGGGCCAGTTTGTTAAAAATAATTGGGGGAGTGATTGAGATGGCATACGTTAAAGGATTAGAAGGAATCGTTGCAGCTGAAACAAAAGTAGGGCATGTTGATGGAGAGAAAGGTCAGCTGATTTATCGCGGATATTGGGCGAAAGATTTGGCGATCAATTATTCTTTTGAAGAAGTTTCTTATTTAATTTGGAACGGCACACTGCCAAATCATGATGAGTTAAAAGCATTTAAACAAAAAATGGTGACTCATCGTACGCTTCCGGCTAATATTGTTGCGTTAATGGACTGTTTGCCAAAAGATACAGAAGTGATGAGCGCGCTTCGCACATGTATATCAGCATTAGGAGACCCTTCATACAGCTGGCCACCGACAAAAGAGCAGGCGCTTGCGATTACATCGGTAACACCTACCATTATTGCCTATTGGTATCGTAAAATGAATGATTTAGAAGTAGTAGAGCCTAACGAGCATTTGGATCATGTAGCAAACTATTTATACATGATTAATGGAGAAATTCCAGATCAAAGTTTGGTTACTGCGCTGAACGCATATTTTGTTTTGACAATTGAACATGGGATGAACGCCTCAACCTTCTCATCACGCGTTATTTCATCTACCGAATCTGACATGGTTTCAGCTATTTGCGGAGCAATTGGCGCGATGAAAGGTCCGCTTCACGGAGGAGCTCCTTCTGGTGTTATTACCATGTTTGATGAAATTGGAAATGAAGAGAATATTGAGCCTTGGGTTCGTAAAAAATTAGATAATAAAGAGAAAATTATGGGATTTGGTCATCGCGTTTATCGTACACATGATCCAAGAGCAGAAGCATTAAAAGAAGTATCAAAACAAATCTCAGGAGACAACGGGCTATTTGACTTAATTGTTAAAATTGAAGATAAAACCATTGAATTACTAAATGAATACAAGCCGGGTAGAGGCATTTATACTAATGTAGAATATTTCGCTGCAGCGGTTATGAAAGCGGTTGAGCTTCCGTCTGAACTATTCACTCCAACCTTCACAGCAAGCCGTGTAGTTGGCTGGACAGCTCATGTCGTAGAGCAGTCAGAAAATAATCGTATTTACCGACCTCAGTCTGCGTATATAGGTTATACGCCAGTTGAACAAAATCAATGATAATAAACTTGATTTCACATAAAAAACGTCGGTAGATCCGACGTTTTTTTCATATGGTTAAATATATTCCTCTTGAGAATAAAATCGCTTTAATAAATAGAATAATCCGACTGCTAAGCATAAACTTGCTGCAGCTAAGCTAGAGGTAATCATGGCATGCTCACCTTCGGTAGGGGTATGTGAAAGTTTATAGCTGCTGTAGCATAAGAGAGCTGTGATACATAAACAGCAGGAGCTAATCAACCCATACCGCTTTTTGAAGCCAATAATAGATAGTAATACAATCAAATAAATTCCGCTCACCATCATCATAATTGGAAACTGAGGGTGGAATTTAATTGTATATAACAAATAATCGATGTGAGAATAGTGATGAACCGCCGAGGACTTTGTTAGCCCTCCGGTCAAACTAGCTGATAAAGGTCCTTCAAGCATCGAAGAGCCGTTATACCAAGTAGCGACTGAGGAAAGTAAAAAAACAAAACAACTTGCAAATAGCTGCGTCATGCATTTTATTGACACGTATAGAAAGCTCCTCTCAATAACCATCTTTTGTTAATACAAGTCCGAAAATTATTATAGCAGGTTTTGAAAGTAAAAAAAGTACTATTGGAATGGTTTCATAAAACGTTCATATTTGAAAAGGTTTGTTTTTTTAAAAGAAAGGGAAAAAAGGTGAAACGGATGATATGAATAGAGGAGAGAGAAAGATGAAGGCAGCAGTGATTTTGAATCCAAACGCAGGAAACAAAAAATTAGTAAATGAAATTGACTTTATATGTGATCGGTTAAACACAGCATTTGAGACGGTTACTTTATATAAAACGGAGCAACCTGGAGATGGTGCCGATCTGGTAAGAAAATTGGAAGGCAAAGCGGATGTCATTATTGGAGCAGGAGGAGACGGGACAATTTATGAACTCATCAATGCTCTTGCTCCGCTGCAGCAACGTCCTGTATTTGCTATTTTACCTGGAGGAACGTGCAACGACTTTTCGCGTGCAATTGGAATGAATCAAAATCCTTTAAAAGCAGTGGAGCAAATTATAGAAAAGCAGACGGAGGCAGTGGATGTTGGAAAACATGGCGAAGATTATTTTTTAAACTTTTGGGGAATCGGCCTCGTAGCTGATGTATCTGAAAATATTTTAGAAGAAAATAAAGAGAAATTTGGTAAGCTCTCTTACTACATGAGCGTAGGTAGAACTTTAAATCAAGCAGAGCCTTTTCAATTAAAAATGACGAGCGAAAAAGCTTCCTATGAAGGAGAAGCTGTTATGGTGTTAATTGGAAACGGTCCTTTTTTAGGAGGAACTCGCGCTATGCTAGGAAACAGCTCATTTCAAGACGGATTATTAGATGTATTCGTTATTAAAGAAATGGGAATCGAGCCGGTTATGGCATGGTTACAAACAAGCCCTGATGAGGAACAGCTTAATCCTGAAAGCAACCTTATGCATTTTCGTGCAAAAGAAGTCCATATCGAAACCACTCCTGAAAAAACGGTAGATTGTGATGGAGAAAAAGAAACGACAACACCTTCAACGATTACGGTTCTCCCCAATCACATAAATATGATAGTAGGAAACAGATAAAAAAACGCTGGAACTTCCAGCGTTTTTTTATGAAGACAGCCATCGCGGAGAAGTAAAGAGCATAATCATTATGCTGCTCATCGTAATAACAAGCATGGAGTAGCAAAAAGCAGTAAATCCGATAATATGTAAGCCCACTATCATAATCGTACTGTCTAAGATAAAAATGGTTATTCCTATATTGATTTTCCATTTTTCCGATACAATAATGGCAATTAAATCAAGCCCGTCCGAACTGATGCCGTAGCGAAGCATCAGTCCTATTCCCATTCCTACGAGTGCGCCTCCAAGCAATGAGCTAAAGAGCAAAGGAAGCTCCAGCGTGCCTTCGAGAATAGACAGCCATTCTGTCATAAAAAAAGAAACAAATAAACCTATACTTCCATAAAAAAAGTTTTGACGATGACGAAAAAAAGCATATAAATAGACAGGTACGTTCAAAAAGAAAATGGACATTCCGATAGGAGTTCCAAACACATAATATACGATAAGCCCAAATCCTATAAGTCCACCGTCTAGTAAGTGATACGGAGCAATAAATCCGTTTAGCCCTAGTCCAATTAATAAGCTGCCACAGCAAATCGAAACCACTCTCGAAAAAATATTCCTCACCCTATACGTTAAATTTTAATAGGAGTACTCGTCCATCTATGTATATGGCAAGCTTAGGTTATTTAGAAGTAAAGAAGAAGAAGAAAAAAGAAAATTATGTAAAAAGTATTGATTCTATAACTCTGATATCCTATAGTTAATCTAACTTCGTTTTCACGACAATTTCTTGATTTTTTACAATACTGTTTAACTGTTTGTATTTTTTAATATATAAAAAAGTTGTATTCTGTAAAAAGCATACGATTGTAATAAGTCGATAAGAGCAAGCCGCTATATAAAGGGGTTGATTACGTGTAGGATTCTCTTTCTTTTCAGTCATACTAAAAAGAAAGAGGGATTGTCGTGAAAAATCGTTCCGTACTTTTTTTATGGTTTGGTCAAAGCCAAGCCAATTTAGCAGATGTATTATATATTGTTGCGTTAATCAGCATTCTTTACGCTCAAAATAGTTCTCCTGTGCTCCTTTCATGCATTCCGTTTACCATTACGACTGCTAAGTTTTTGAGCAGTTTTACTGTGCCTTTTCTTATAGATCGCTACAGGGCTAAGCGTATTCTTGTTGTGTCTCAGCTGTTAAAAACCAGTGTTTTGTCTATGTTTTTCTTGTGGCATATGTCGCTTATCAGCATGCTGTGCTGCGTGGCGCTTATTGCTTTTTTCGATGGGTGGGCAGCTCCGGTTCAAAGCTCTATGCTTCCTCATTTAGTAGATAAAGAGAAGCTGTTAAAATGGAACAGTATGTTTAATGTCACGGATCAAACGATTCAAATTGCAGCCTATCCGCTTGGAAGCTTTCTGATCATTAGCTGGGATGCTACTGGCCTTTTATGGCTGTCATTTTCGTTATACAGTTTGTCACTCGTATTCATGCAGGCCATTCGCATTAACGTTCATTCTTCTAAAACGAAGCAAAAACAAGGGTTAAAAGAGGGATGGAAGCTAATTTGGCATTATCCGCGCCTGCGGGTTTTATTAGTCATGGAGGTTTTAGAGGGGATGGCTGCCGGCGTTTGGGCATCAGCTATTGTCTACGTGTTTGTGAAAGAGATATTAAATAAAAATGAAGCTTGGTGGGGCTATATCAACAGCAGTTTTTTTGTTGGAACGGTTCTTGGAGGTTTCATTTTGTTGAAGATTTCAGTTGAACAAGAGAAAAGTCTTTATCATATCGTAACACTAGGCAGCCTTTTATCAGGTTTCTTTACATTGTTGTTCGGAGTGATGTCTGCTCCTTTTCTTTCACTTTTACTTAGTTTTGCTATTGGCATTGCCCTTCAAATAAGCGCTACGTGTTCTTACACGCTTACACAAACGGCCGTTCCTTTAGAAAAGCTTTCTAAGGTACTTTCCGCTACGCTGAGCGTTTCATATGTGACGTTTGGGCTTTCGGTGCTGCTGCTTGGAGCTGTTGCTTCGCTAAATGTGACGGCGGCGTTTCTAACAGCAGGAGGACTGGTTGTAATCAGCGGCTGTGTAGGTTTATTCTTACGAAATTATGCGCTTTATGGCTAAGAAAGGTTGCTTTGTGCAACCTTTTTTTTAGAAACACCGCATTTTCCTCCCTCAAGCATAAGCTGTATAAGGTTGTTTTTTAAATACCCCTTTTGTAAAAGTAGGAAGCTTTTCACGAAAACGAAAGGAAAAAAAGTATGGCTATCGAATTATGTTAAGAGCGTTGAGCTAAAAGGAGTGATTAAATGGTTGTCATTCGACAAGCGGTTGAAACTGATCGAGAGCGACTGGCTACGTTAATGCAAGAATATATAGTAAAATTCTGTGAGCAGCCTGACCCTTCCCGGAAAGCTTTAACTTTACATATTAAGCGCTTATTGAATAATCCTTCCTACGGTATCCAGTTTGTTGCTGAATTGGAAGGGAAACTAGTAGGTTTTGCGACGGTGTACGTATCGTGGAACACCTATTATTTTAAAGAAACAGCCGTCTTAAAAGACTTGTACGTATCTCCTTTAAACAGAGGAAATAAAATTGGTGAACGTTTGTTTAAGATCTGCCTTGCCTATTCTCAAAAGTATGAGTTTGCAGGTATGACCGCTGAGTGCAGCAGTGAAAATAAAGTTGCTCAAAACCTTTATCACAAAATGAACGGTAAAGAAAATGCAGGGATTCAATACCGTTTTTTTTAAGAGAAGTGCAGCTTTTACTTTTAAGACTTCTACTAAATGGCAAAAATATGTTATAGTATGAAAAGTGAAATTGATGAAAATGTCGGTGGGCTATATGTTAGATGATCGTATCAATAGTAGGGAGAAGTTGGACTAGCTGTTTGAAAGGCGGCCATCCTATTTTTAGTATAGCCGCAAGGAAGGAGCAGGACCTTGAAAAAAAATCCAATCTTAAACGCGTGGAAAATAGTAACTGCGACGAGCGGTTTTTTACTTGCGCTGTTTATCTTTAAAGTCCGAAAAGGAAGATAACCATATAAAGAAAGCTCCTCGATTGAGGAGCTTTTTATTATTTAGTAATAGGAAACGTCAAGGGAGTCACGGTTGATAAAGAATCTCTGTAAGAATGATAGGTGAAATAATGACGTGTTGGACTATAAATAGTCATGTAAAGTAAATAATCATATTTCGTTTCCATATAGAAAAAAACGCCGTCTGCGTGGAGTGTATAGAAAGAGTACGAAATCCCGAGCAGCGTTTGCTTTTGTACGCTTGTGCTTGGATTTTCTTTAATCCATTCATACAGTTCAAACACACTCACTCCTGGTGATGATTGCAGCGTATGTACTTTGTCATATAACTTATCAGATACATCGGAAACCGACTGTTTTAATTGGTGAAATAAGTTGGACATTTGTTCTTTCATTGTGGTGAGCTCCTTTACGGGTAGTCAGCTATTAGCATGCTCAGAGAAATCCACGCTTATGTATAAGTTAGTGGATGGCTGATTTGAATTTACCGCCATGCGCTTCTTGGGTATCCATAATGGTTGTAAATGCATGCGGATCAATTTCGGAAATAATGGTCTTAAGCTTGGTAATTTCTAAACGCGTCACAACTACGTATATGACTTCTTTTTCTGTACCTTCAAATCCACCTTTACCATACAGCTTCGTCACGCCGCGGCCTAGACGATGCGTAATAGCGTCTGATAGCTCTTCATAGTGATTTGAAACAATAAAAGCTGCTTTTGTTTCATCAAGCCCTTGAATAATCGCATCGATTGTTTTAGAAGCAATATAGTACGTAAGGATAGAGTACATGGCCTGTTCCCAACCTAGCACAAACCCTGCCCAAGCAAAAATGAAGATATTTAAAAACATCACAAATTCGCCCACAGAAAACGGGATTTTTTTTGTTAATAAAATACCTAAAATCTCAGTTCCATCTAACGCTCCGCCGTGACGAATGACCGTTCCTACACCTGCTCCTAACAGCAGCCCGCCAAATACAGTAGCAAGAAGCGGTTCAGATGTTACAGCTGGAACATGGTGCAATTGAGATTCTACAATGGATAAAGCAACAACTGCAAACATAGATGAAAAGCAGAAGTTACGACCAATTTGTTTGTATCCACTATATAAAAAAGGGAGATTAAAGATGATGATAAGAAGACTGAACGGCAATTTCGTTAAGTAAACTAAAATTAGAGAAATACCGATAATACCGCCGTCAATTACGGAATTTGGGACTAAAAATAATTCGATAGAAACGGCAGCCAGGGAAGCCCCAATTAACATCATAATGTAGCGATAAATGAGCCGACCTGCCTTTTCCTTTTTGTGCTGTTTCGTTGTCATAAAATCTTTCCTTTCAAAATACTGCCTATACGCAACTCTTACTAGTATAACTAAGTCTTGGGAACTCTATCCAATTATCTACTTTAAAAAAGACTAGCCAGAATAAACAAAATCCTGTTAAATTAAACGGTAGACATTTGCTGAAATAAAGGAGCTGTACATATGATAAACGTTTATATTCCAGCGCTTCAAACAAGCGCTGGTGAAAAAGCGGCACGCTATATTGATACATTAACCAAACCAATAGGAAGCCTTGGAAGACTCGAAGAAATAGCAGTTGAATTAGCGGCCATGACCGGGGAAGTTTTTCCGACAGTCACGCCGCCGGGAGTCCTCGTTTTTGCAGGCGATCATGGAATTGTAAAAGAAGGAGTTTCAGCTTATCCGCAAGACGTAACGGCACAAATGGCGCTGAATTTTTTGCAGGGAGGAGCAGCTATTAACGTGTTTAGTCAGCAAATAGATGCCCAGTTCAAACTGATTGACATCGGCATTGCTTCTGACCTTTCCCATAAGGACCTTGTACAACGCAAAGTGAAGCTGGGCACGGCAAGTTTTTATAAAGAAGACGCGATGACGCGCAGTGAGGCAGAATTGGCTGTTCAAGTCGGATATGAAGAAGCTGAAGAGCTTATTGCCCAAGGAATTAAATGTTTGATTGTAGGAGAAATGGGCATCGGAAATACTACGTCAAGCACGGCTATTTTAGCTGTATTGACAGGAGAAAAAGTCTCTAAGCTTGCAGGAATGGGCACAGGAATTTCTGACGAACAACTGCGCCACAAAGTGAACGTGATTGAAGAAGCGCTGCAAAACAGGCACATTAACCCTCAGGATCCGATTGATATTATTAGTAAAATAGGGGGCCTTGAAATTGCCGGGATGACAGGTGCTATGTTGGCGGCAGCTGCTCACCGTATTCCTATTTTAGTAGATGGTTTTATTTGTACAGTTGCAGCCCTTCTAGCGACAGAAATCAATACACAAGCAAGAGACTATATGTTTGCTAGTCACCAATCTGTTGAACAAGGTCATTCGTGTGCAATGAAGCTTCTTGGCAAGAAACCGCTTCTCAATCTCAATCTTCGGTTAGGTGAGGGAAGTGGAGCTGCTGTTACATTTCCGCTGCTGCACTCAGCTTCACTGATGATTGCCAATATGGCCACGTTTCAATCTGCGGGAGTGTCTGAGAAAGAATAAACCTAAAAAAGACATGGGAACAAAACCATGTCTTTTTTCTTTATTTTATAAAAAAATCTTATATTTTTAACATCATAAACCAATAAATGCTAAAGCTAGCACCTGTTAAAATAAATGATCCAATAATTAACAATACCAGTGCAACGCGTCGTTTAATCGCTTGAATTTCTCTATCTTTTGGCAAACGTCCCATTGGTCTTCCTCCATTATGTAAATATTTCACGTATTTTCCTATTTTACTCTGCTTTAAAAAGAGAGGACATATGTCAAAGTTACTAAAAATCAAATTATTTTACAAAAAAATTGTATCCCCGTTACAGCAGGGCAAAGAATACGTATTTTTCCAGTTAGAAAAGGACTGCTCTAAAGGTTTACTTACATGACAACAACCTTTATCATATAACTGACTATACTATGATGTTATCCAAAGTTGGAAGAAATCTCAATAAATGTGAGTGTTATAATTACATGATAAGAGTCAGAAAATTTTAAAAAAAGAGTGTGAGCAAACAATGAACGGTATGTTGATTATTCGGAACGGTGCTCCTTTTTATGAAGGAGCTTCCGTGCCTATTCCAAAAGATAAAGCCTGTATTATCGGACGAAGCAGTGAAGAATGGGAGCCTTATCTGGCCTTTCAAAGTGCTTACATTTCACGCAAGCATTTTGAAGTAACGTACGAAAGCAATGCATTTTTCATTACAGACTTGTTTAGTAAACACGGGACTAAAGTAAACGGAGAAGAGTTACAGCCTGGAACCCCTCGTTTATTGAAAGAGCAGGATGTCATTACCTTAGCAAATGAGGAGGCAGCTTTAGTATTTAGAAATGATGATATGGATGCAACCCTCGATTTAGGACCTTTGCTAAAACAAATAAATAAGCCATTTTACACATTAGATCCAATTTTGCAGAAAGTAAAAGTAAAAGAGGAAACGTATATTCTGTCAGATAAAGAATACGCGTGCTTAGCTTATCTTCTAGAATACAACAATCAATTTGTTTCAAAAGAAGCATTAAAAAAAAGCGTTTGGCCTGAACGAGTAGAGTCAAATGGAGAAATTCTAGTAGCAGCGGAAGAGCTGAATGCGCTGATTTACCGGGTTCGTAAAAAAATAGGAACGTATTTAGAAATCGAAGTGATTCGAGGAAAAGGATATTGGCTGCACTTTAACGAAAATGGACGTGAATAGAATCACGTCCATTTTTTAATCTCGTTTTACAGCATGTACACGTATATGTTTAGCTTCTGCTAGCCAAGATCCATTTTGAAATAGTTTGTCTTGCATTCGATTTTCTAAGCGCGTAATGAGGACATTTTTTGTTTCTGTCGTCACGTGAGCAAAAAGAGGGGCTGCATTTGTTTCCAGCCAATTACGCAAGCCGTTTTCCCCTTTTAACAAGAAGGGACGGCTGTAGTGGATAGCCGTGGTGACTTGAAAATTCTGTGATTCCAAAAGAGAAGAATATTCAGCTACAGAAGGAAAGTACCATGGGAAATCTTCATCATTATACGGGATATCAAACGTTTTAAATTGACGAATGATTTCTGTGAAAATTTCGTCCATGTTTCCTTTTCCCCAAAATTCTGCTACAAATCGGCCATTTGGTTTTAAAGCATTGTAAATGTTTTTAATGACAAGGTGAGGGGGACGGATGTCGTGTAAAGTTGCATTGGAAAAAACTGCGTCAAATTGTTCGTAATAAGGAAGGTTAAGGGCATTTAACTGTTCAAAGGATAGAGTTGGGTACTGATGACGAGCCTGTTCAATCATATTTTCAGAGCAATCGATGCCCGTTGCACGGACATGAAGCTTATTGAGCTGCGAAATAAATTCGCCAGTGCCGCAGCCAATATCTAAAATATGTTCGCCAGCTTGAGGAGAAAGAAGGTTCATAGCACTTCCTCCAAATGAAGAAACAAACGGAAGATGATACACTTGAGCAATTTTTTGTTGATTAACAGTTTGACTCATGAAGTGATTCCTCCTTTGTAAAAGATGATGACTATCGTTTTATAAGAAGAAACAAGCTTTGAATAGTAGATATGAAGTTATTGATAGAATTATACCATATATCTCACTTATTATGCCGAAAACTGCAAAGAAAAAGCGCACCAAACTTTTAGCTTGGGCGCTTACAAGCATGAACTATTTTATAGCTATTAACCGAACTGAACAAATAGAGGAAGATCTGTATGACCCATCTCACGTACGTAGACGTATAAATTTCCTTTATGATGAATTTCATGGTCAATGGCCATTTGTAAAAGTTGTCTTCCGGGAAGCTTTCTTCCAAACGCTGCAGTTGCGTCAATTGTTTTGTTTAAATCATCTTCGCTAAGTGAGCGTAATACGTCTACTGTTTTTTTCGTATATTCAGCTGCAAGGTCCGATAATGACTTACCGCTAAAATCAGCTTTTTGTCCAAGTGGAGATAAATCACCGGATTTTACCACTGATGCAAATGCATAAAAAGATGTTAAAATATGCGTAGATAAGTCAAAAGCGGACATAGATGTCGGGGCAGGCTTGTATTCGTAGTGACCTGCTTCAATTTTGTTGATTAATTCATTAGTTACGTTTCGATGTGCTAAAAAGTGATGGGTAATTTGTTCAACTGTCATGATGAAAGGCTCCTTTATTATGTATTTCGCTTCTGAGTATAGCATCTGAAAATCAGAAAGCGAAGAAAAAACTTTAACAAAAAGAAAAACAGCTGCATGTGAGCAGCTGCTTTTCTTATTATTAGAAATTACGTTGTTTTAACTCTTCAAGTAATAACTCCATACCTTCGCGGCTTAAAGTTAATTTGCCATCTGCGATTGTTACGTTGTCAGAAGATACTTCGCCAGTAATCGCACAAGCACCGTTCGGCTCATATTTCTTCAAAATAATTCGATCTGTTTCAACAAAAATTTCAACAGGATCTTTTACATCTATTTCAAGAACACGTCTTAACTCTTTAGGAATTACGATACGACCTAAATCATCTACTTTTCTTACAATACCAGTCGATTTCATTTTTTAATCACCTTTACTTTTATATTTTATTGAGTACGCAAAATATTATTTTTGGAATTTCTAAGATGATTATATACTAGATAACCGCTAAATTTGTCGAAGTTATTAATATGTAAATGAACTGTAATATTATTGAAATATTATCTGTAAATACAAATCCTCCTACAATATGGAATATGTAGGGCTCTTTGTATGATATAGGAGATGAAGGAATTAATTACATTTGACATACAATTTTATTTATGTTTATGCAGCAGCTTGGGGTAGGCTGCATGTAAGCGTGGAAGCAAATAAGTTGAAAGAATGAAGAAAATATGATTAAATTTTAAAAGTAACTTGCTCAAAATAATTAAATCGTAATGATTACGTATTTCAAATAAAAAATTAATAAAACGAAAGGATGACAAAGAGTTTGGCTAAAAAATCAAAAGTTGTAAAAGAACAAAAGCGTCAAGAGATGGTAGCGAAGTATGCGCAATTACGCCAAGAGCTGAAGGAAAAAGGAGATTACGAAGCGTTAAAAAAATTGCCTAGAGATTCTTCACCGACGCGCTTAAATAGTCGCTGTCGCGTTACCGGTCGTCCGCGAGGCTATCTTAGAAAATTTGAAATGTCACGCATCGCTTTTAGGGAATTGGCCTACAAAGGACAAATTCCAGGTGTTAAAAAAGCAAGCTGGTAGTATAAAAGCCCTCATAATGAGGGCTTTTATTATTTATTAGCTGCAAAATATCGAGCAATTCCTTGGTAAATACCTGTAGATATTTGCTGCTGATACGCGTTAGAAGAAACAATTTGCTCATCGTGAGCATTTGATAAAAAGCCTAATTCAAGAAGTACAGCACGCTGGTTGTTTTCTCGAGTAACATAATAATCTCCAAAACGAACCCCCATATCCTTCATAGAAGGCGCGTTTTCAGCCATGCTTTCTTGAATGTATTTTGCTAATTCTTTATCTTTGGATTCACTGTAATAAAATGATGCGATGCCGTTTGCAGAAGATGAAGTAGAAGCGTTATAGTGAATGCTGATAAATGCATCTGCATGCTTTGCTTCACTAACATTCACCCGTCCGCTCAGTGAAATAAAAGTATCGTTTGAACGCGTCATAAATACATTTGCTCCAGCATTAGCTAAGCGGCTTGCAACAAGTTTTGCTGTTGTTAACGCTAGATTCTTCTCAATTGATGATCCTCCTGAAGTCCCAGGGTCATATCCGCCGTGCCCAGCGTCTACTACAATGATTTTATCTTTTAAAGAAGCAGATGGGGAAGGCGAACTAGCTGAAGTTGTAGAACCAGCCGCAGCTGTTAACCCTTTTGAGACCCATGCTGTTTGACTTGCAGAGTACTGAATTTGCACCCAGTCATTCGTTTCGCTTACTTTTTTGAATCTTTCACCTGCTTTTGCTACACGAATAATTCCCGCACTTAAGCTCGGCTGACTGCGCAAATTTGAAGCTTTTGTAATTTGAATCGACTGGGCTGGTTGTGAAGACTGTCCAGAATCAGCTTTTAAATACTGACTTGCCACCCAGCCTGTTTGACCCGATGCCGTTTTAATCTGAGACCAAGATCCGCTTTCTTTTAACACCGTTACTTTTGAATTGCGCGATAAGTTCGTTACGATGGACGCGCCTGTGCTTGCAGAAGAACGAACGTTTAATGAGCTAGCGTTAACGACCGCTGACTTGGATGACGTGGACCCAGAATCTTTAGCTGGCGCAGAAGAACCAGAGCCTGCTTGTAAGTACTGACTCGCTACCCAGCCTGTTTGACCCGATGCCGTTTTAATCTGAGACCAAGATCCGCTTTCTTTTAACACCGTTACTTTTGAATTACGCGGTAAGTTCGTTACGATGGACGCGCTTGTGCTTGCAGAAGAGCGAACGTTCAATGAACTGGCATTAACGACTGCTGACTTGGATGTCGAATTTGCCGTGGACGTACTGTTTGATTGCGTTTTGTTTATGTATTGAGATGAAATCCAAGCTTCTTTACCGTTATAGGTAATTTTAGCCCATCCTTTGCTTTCATCTACTATATCAACGGTGTTTCCCTTCGTTATTTTTCCAACGATGGCACCGCTTGTACTAGGCGTTGCACGTACATTTAACGATGTAGCAGTTACTTTGGCCGATTCAGCTGCATCTGCATCAATCGAATGCAAAAGCAATGAAGAGCTTAAAAGAACAGAAGAAACGGCTGTGTACATGACATGTTTTTTATTCATTTTTTCCTCCTTGCAAATTACAAATTTCAACATAAGTTTATTGGTATACAAAGCATATATCGGCAAATAGTCCAAAATTTTGAGTGAAATCTACTATTATCTCATAATACCGATATTATCCATCATACTATATGTCGAAATTCAATTGTATAATGAATTTGAACTATCTGCCATCCTTACCGATAAAATTTTACATTAATGTAAAATATAATTATGTTAAAGATGGAATTTAGAGATATTAAAGGCATTTAGTCCTTTGTTTATCGACATTTTGAGGACATGTTTTATACTAGAAAAAATGTAAAATAGTATAAAGCAGCCGGATGTGAATATGATAGAGGAGAGATAGCAGATAAAAGCGTATCTATCTTTTGGAGGAGGAAACATCCACAATTATGAAACATTTAGAATAAAAATAACAAAAATATATAAAATAATACAAAGCCTGTCTATATGCTGTAAAGCTCGTAGCATAAACTAAAAGTGAATAGTTAGAAAATTCTTTCTTTTTACTTTGAAACATGGTACAGTATAAAAAAGTGAAAGGGTGGAAACTGATATGCGAAAGATTGTTCAGTATGAAACAAAGTGGTCGCTTTTGTATCAAATGGAAAAAGAAGCGTTGCTTAATACACTAAAAGATTTTTCAGTAGACATCGAACATATTGGAAGCACGTCCGTTCCAGGATTG
Organism: Priestia megaterium; assembly: GCF_023824195.1. Taxonomy (NCBI): domain Bacteria; kingdom Bacillati; phylum Bacillota; class Bacilli; order Caryophanales; family Bacillaceae; genus Priestia; species Priestia megaterium. The sequence goes on along the minus strand of NZ_CP085442.1, from coordinate 3,124,631 downwards.
GCAGGTTCGCCAATCGTTGATATTTTAATCGGAGTCAAACGCGAAGAAGACATAAATGAAGTGCGCGCTATATTAAAAAATAAATCTCACGTATATGTAGCAGAAAAAGAGATGTTTGTCTTATTAAAAGAAGGCGTTCCAGCTGCACACTACCCTCCAATTATGACAGCTAAAAATGCCCGTAGGCTCATTCCACATGATGCCAGAAGAAGTCATGTATACGTAACGGTCAGTGAATCACCTTACTGGAATGAACGAATTAATTTCAGGGAGCAGTTACGCTCGAGCGAACGTGCTAGAAAAAAATATGAAGGTATGAAATACGAGCTTTCAAAACGACTGTGGAACGATATTTCTACCTATGAGTACAAAAAAGAGGAATTCATTCAGCGCAGTCTATAAAAAACGTCATTTCAATTGAAATGACGTTTTTTTAATTAATTATCTTGTAAAACAATGGTCTCAAGCTTGTCAGCAGTATTTACTGCGAGAACCGTATAGTTTTTACCGCTTTGAAGATTTGTTCCAGGAAGACTTAGTATTTCTTTTCCATCTGCTGTGGAAACAGATAGATCATACGAACCCGGATTTACTATTTGATAACCTGAAATGCTTTTAAAAGACAGATCTTTAAATAAAGGAGCAGCACCTTTAGGACCTACGTTTACCGCAGGAGCATCAGGAGATAAATGAGCAACACGTAAGCTTGCCTTTCCATCCATTCCTTGCTTATTATTCGTGAAAGCCTGTAGTTCAAGATTTTCTGCTTTATTTACAGCGGCTACTGTATACGATTTTCCACCGTCTACAACAAGGGTAGCTTCGATGATGGAATCTTTTGTTCCTTTTGTCTTCGCTTCGTATACTTCTACTTTATGAGAGCCAGCTGACAAAGGCAGGGAGTTGGAGACATCTTTAAACTTTGCTCCTTCTACTAAAGCTTTGTCATCCACAAAAATGTCTACAGCCGGAGCATCCGGTGAAGCATGAACGATGCGAACTTCTGCATTTTGAGCTGTTCGCTCATCTGCAGCAGGAGGTGTTTCAGCAGCAAATACTAACATGCGGCTAAGGGCCAAGAATGCAATCACTGCTACCATTACGAATAGTCGTTTCATCAAGTATCACTCCTTTTTTAGTATACACAGCTTTATGTAAAGAGAAGGACTGTGCAGTTGTTAGCGTATACTAAATAAAATCAACTATTCGTTTGTTTGTTAACTTTTGACGTGTTTACTGAGATTTCTGACGAAAAAATCGAAGAATAGCCAAAATATTGTACAGAGCTGTTAAGAGCCATGTCAATAAAAAGCCTAGGCCAAGCCCAATATTGGCATCTATATACGTATGCGTGAAGTCATCATATACGACGTAGCCAAGAGGAGCAATCGACAGTAAAAATAGAAGAAAAAACAAAAGCGTTTTCCATCTGTTTAAAGTGAAGGTTAAATAAAAGAAAAGTAAAGCGGCGAACAATAGAAGACCGTCTCGAATAGCCCAAGGTAAAACGCCGATATGTGGATTAGCGAGAAGAAAAGTCGGGACAATTGAAAGGAGGAAAAGGAGAGACAGCAAAGTCACGAGAAGGGCGTGCTTTTTTGTAAAAGCCGGTACCAATAAAAACGCTGCGGTTGCACCTAAAAGAAAATTACAAATTAAAATAAACTCCATACAAACACCTCATTTATTGAGTATTACTTTTAGTCTATTCAGCACGCTGTTAAATTAGATAAAAAAGCTGCGATGTTCATCGCAGCTTTTGGTTATTCGAATTTAAATCCTTGTTTTTCAAGCATCGCTCGAACTTCTGGATAATAAATGGTTTTATAAATAGCTGATACAGTTTGTGACCAGTTGCGGTCATCAGCACCGTTTGTTCTCTTTTTCATATACTCTGCCATTTCAGCATCATAGTCTTGAATCAATGACTTTAAGTCGTGATTATAGCTTTCACGATGGTGCACAGCAGCTTGTGGCAATCGAGGCTTTTTCGCAGAATGATCTGCCGGATGTCCAACCACAAGGCCGCTTACTGGGAATACGTATTCCGGTAAATCTAGCAGTTCAATGACTTCTAGCGGCTTTCTGCGAATTCCTCCGATTGGGACTGTACCTAAACCGAGTGATTCTGCTGCAACTGTTGCGGCTTCTAAAGAAATTCCAGCATCGGTTGCCCCGACTAAAATTGATTCAAGCCCATCGGTTACGCCAAGAGGGGCATCGTTAAGTTCAGCTGCAATCTTAGCACGATTAAAATCTGCACAAAAGATTAAAAATAGAGGAGCTTGGTCAATCCACGCTTGGTTGCCGGCAAGCTCTGAAAGTTTTTTCTTCTTTTCTTTATCTTGGACGCTAATAATAGTCACTTGCTGTCCATTAATAGAAGAAGCGGCTGACTGAGCAGATTGAATAATAGTATCTAAATGCTCGTCGCTTACCGTTTCGTCTGTATACTGACGGATAGAACGATGATCTTGAATTGTACGAATTGCTTCATTCATGATGCGTCATCCTTTCAACGAAGTTTTTATTAACCTTGTAATGTTTTTACATCTAAAGGTGCTACAAGTACTCCAGTTTGAGCAAATGCTACAAAGCTTTGGAAGTGAGCTGATTTATTGTGTGCTTGAATTGCTTCTTCGCTTTTCCACTCTTCAATCATCATAAATGTGTTAGGTGTAAAAGCATCTTCAAATAGCTGATAGTTGCTGTTTCCTTCTTCTTGTAAAGAATGCTTAATAAGTTCTTGTACGTTTTCTAAAAATTCTTCTCTTTTTTCTGGATTAACTTTCATTGAAGCTTGTAAATGAATCATTGATGATTCCTCCTTTAATAATGATGGTGCTTTATATTATTTGTTTTGTTTTTGATCTTTCATTCAATTTATCATTAAAATGAAGATAAGTTCGAATATCATCGAACAATGAAACTATAACACCGATTAAATAACAGTGCAAGGAATTTAGTTCGAAAGTTATCGAACATTGATACACAAAAGAAGCTATGTTATATTTTAAGCATGAGAAAACCTTATCAACCACCGAAATCTGAAATTAAATTAACGCCTATTTTACACGCGTTGAGTGATCCTAACCGGCTGCGAATTGTACAGTGTTTAGCGACAAGAAAGGAGCAGACCTGTTCGTATTATCAAAAATTAAATGTGTCAAAATCAACGCTATCACATCATATTAAAGTACTTCGCGAAGCTGGAATTATCAAACTACGTATAGAAGGTACGCAGCACTATTATTCCCTGCGTTTAGAAGAGCTTGAGGAATTATTTCCAGGGCTGATTCCTTCCATTATAAATATAGATGAGCAGTTATTTTAAAAGCTGAACGATGTGTCGTTCAGCTTTTTTGTTCAAAATAAATGTGTCCATGCAGGCTGCATCCGGGATTAAAGGAAGAACGGCAGTGAGGGCAAGTCGAGTTACAGGCCAAATATTCATTAATTGATAGCTCATGTTTGCATACTCCGCAAAGAATAGCTTTTTCATTAAACATAGCTTTTGGCCACCTTTTAATGTCGTGATCAGCATGTCCGTTATGACATTGATAGCATGGATAATATGTATTACAGCAATAAAATTTTATTGCAATAATATCTTTATCAGTATGATAGTGCGTGCAGCGCGTTTCTGAATCTACTGTATCACCTTTTACCGCAGGTACAGGTTTGTTCATTACAATCACTCCTTACGAAAAGTATAGCATGCTTTTATACGCCTTATCATACATATGTAAAAAGAAAAATGCTATAATAAAACCATCGTTTTACATGTCAGATTGCATGCTAAAAAGATCAGATAAAAATTGATGTCAAAACAGATCGATTAAGTGAAGTAAAGAGAGGAAGAAAAAATGAGTAAGCAAGTTATCGTTTTTACCGGAGGCGGAACAGCTGGACACGTAACACCAAACATTGCCATTATGAAAGAATTAGACAGTGAAAAATGGGATATCCATTATGTCGGTTCTCACAATGGTATTGAGAAAGAATTAATTACAAAATTAAACGTTTCATATCATGCGATTTCAAGCGGGAAGCTGCGTCGCTACGTAGATATGGAAAATGTAAAAGATGTATTTCGAGTAGCAAAAGGAGTTGGCGATGCACGTCGCGTGCTGAAAAAGTTAAAGCCTTCTCTTGTGTTTTCAAAAGGCGGTTTTGTCACAGTTCCTGTTGTAATGGCTGCTAAATCGCTAAACATTCCCGTGTTCATTCATGAAAGTGATTTAACACCGGGACTGGCAAATAAAATTGCGCAGAAATTTGCCACTAAAATTTTCACTTCTTTTGATGAAGCTGCAAACTATTTTCCAAAAGAAAAAGTGCAGGTTGTTGGTTCACCTATTCGAAAAGAGCTATTTAGCGGAAGCGCAGCGAACGGGGAAAGCTGGCTTCGCTTTTATGATAAGCGCCCAATTTTAACCATTATGGGCGGAAGTTTAGGAGCACGCCGCATCAACGAAATTGTTCGAGAGTCTTTGCCTGAACTGCAAAAGAAATTTCAAATTGTACACCTATGCGGAAAAGGCAATGTTGATACAAGCCTTGAAAAAGAGCCGGGCTACCGTCAGTTAGAATATGTAAATGAACAGCTTCCAGATGTTCTAGCGGCGACTGATTATGTGATTACACGCGGCGGATCAAATGCCATCTTTGAGTTTTTAGCCCTTCATAAACCGATGATGATTATTCCTTTATCAAAAGCACAAAGTCGAGGAGACCAAATTTTAAATGCACAGTCCTTTAAGAAAAAAGGCTACTGTATGGTTGTGGAAGAAGAACAGTTAACAAAAGAATTGTTTTTGCGTGAAGTAAATGAGCTTCAGCAGCAGGCAAGTACGATGAAGCGTACAATGCGTGAAGCAACAAAAACGGATGCCATTTCAATTCTTGTAAATGAAATTGAGAAAATGATCTAAAAAAAGAGGCTGGGACAAACGTATTTTAGCCGAAGTGAAAAACGAACCATTGATCAACATGTTTGATTGGTGGTTCGTTTTTTTTGTTAGAGTGAACGTAGGTTTCACCTGTTCAGATCCTTCTAGCAGTTGATTGGAGGGCAAGAAGAAGACTCCTGCGGGAAAAGCGGCAGGGATGAGACCCCGCAGGAGCGCAAGCGACGAGGAGGCTCAGCGGCCGCCCGCGGAAAGCGAAGTCTTGCATGAAAATCAACTGCAGCGTCACAAGCGGTTCAGCTCATGTATCTCATTTGTTCGTCTTTAGATGGGATACATTTAGTTATATTACAACCTTTTTTTCTTCGAATCTATTATTTTAAAATAATGAATACACATAAAAAAATAAAGCTTTTAAAATTTCAAAAAATGTTGTTGACAGTAAATTTTAACAGGAGTAAGATTACTCTCATGAAACGTTCCACAGTGAAACGCTGAGTCTTTCCTGAAAGAGAGGGAAAGAGCGGAGGACCCAATTATTAGGGGTGAATCTCATAATTGAGTAGGGTTACTTTCTTGACCCGAACCCGTCAGCTAACTTCGTAAGCGTTAAGAGAGAGGATGGTGTAATCGTGGCCGTTTTCTATAATAGCGGATAGCGCGTTCCTTTCAAAATATAGGCGAAAGGAGCGTCAACATGCATTTACCTAAGCAAATGATTCAAATGATTGAATATCGAGCAATATGCGATCAGCAATCTTTTGATCTAGCAAACCGCTATTTGTCTACGTTAGCTAATCAAAGTTTTAAACGCAGCAGTAAAAAACATAATTAAGTCTAAAAATTAAATAACAAATATACGCTTAATCAATTATGAGCGGGGGACCCAATATTTTGTACGTATGTACTAGGGGTGAATCTCTTAACTGAGTAGGGTTACTTCCATAACCCGAATCCGACAGCTAACTCCGTAAGCGTTTTGGGAGTAAAAAAATTCGTGTCGATCACGGCTTATTTGTCGTGCATTAAACCGCGGAAGAGGACTCTCTTCTGCGGTTTTTTTAATGGGGAAAATAGGAGAGCAGGTTATGTCTGCACCTTGAAGAGGATATAGTAGGGCTTTTAAAAGGAGATCAACAATACGTGAGGATTAAACAATCAAAGATAACCTTTCGCAGCTAGCTCACTTGGACGTGATGCTTTACGCACAGAAACAGTCACTAAACTTAGACTATCATTGGTGGTAAGAAACAGTTAGGAGGGAGCAACTTGGATATGATCATGCTTGGAACGCTTGCTCTATTAACAGCTGCTATGTACGGAATTATTTGCTGGTCGTCTCATGTAGTAGACGAAAGAGAGGAGAAGTGAACATGTCGTTCATTTTGTTAGGTATTTCAGTTCTCGTTTTAATTTATTTAGTATATGTATTGTTAAATCCAGAACAATTTTAATAAGCGGAGGAATAAAACGTGGGGATTTTTCTACTATCAGTTGCGCTGCTGCTTGTTTTTGTAGCGCTTATTGCAAAGCCCGTAGGCATTTATATAGCGAATGTGTTTTCAAACGATAAAAACACTAGCTTGGTAGGAAAGATAGAAACGGTGATGTTTAAAGCGGCAGGAATTAAAGGGCATAATCAGACGTGGAAGCAATATGCACTTGCTCTCGTTTTGGCGAACACGTTTATGATTTTTGTGGTATATCTTATCTTCCGGTTTCAAGGGGTACTGCCGCTTAACCCAAGCCACATTAAAGGAATGGATCCGGCCCTTGCTTTTAACACGGCCATTAGTTTTATGACAAATACGAACTTGCAGCACTACAGCGGTGAATCAGGTTTGTCCTATTTCTCGCAGATGGCCGCCGTTGTATTTATGATGTTTGCTGCACCAGCAACAGCACTTGCAGTAGCAAACGCTTTTATTCGAGGGCTAGCAGGAAAGGAAATGGGAAACTTTTTTGTTGATTTTGTAAAATCAATTACGCGTATTTTACTTCCTATCGCTTTTATAACAGGCATTTTATTTGCGTTTTTAGGTGTCCCTCAAACGCTAAGCGGGACTGTGACTGCCCATACATTAGAAGGGGCATCACAGCAAATAGCAAGGGGGCCAGTTGCTTCTTTTCTTTCAATTAAAGAGCTAGGTAACAATGGAGGGGGATTTTTTGGTGTCAATTCAGCTCATCCATTTGAAAATCCTAATGCGTGGAGCAATGTATTACAAATCGTCCTTATGCTTTTATTGCCAACAGCGCTTCCTTTTACGTACGGAAAAATGATCGGACAGCGTAAACAAGGTCGCATCTTGTTTATATCGATGAGTATGCTGTTTATTGTTATCTTAAGTACAGCGTTTGTAACAGAGTGGGGCGGCAACCCTAGACTTGATGCTTTTCATTTAAATGAAGTGAGCGGTTATATGGAAGGGAAAGAAGTTCGTTTTGGTGTCGGCATGTCAACTCTGTACGCCATCGTGACGACAGCGAGTGAAACAGGCGCAGTCAATGCCATGCACGATACCCTTACGCCTCTTACCGGGTTATTAACGCTTGGAAATATGATGTTAAATACCGTATTTGGCGGGGTCGGAGCAGGATTTATGAATGTCATGATGTATGTCATCATCGCCGTATTTTTATCTGGTTTAATGGTTGGAAGAACGCCTGAATACGTAGGTAAAAAAATTGAAGGAAAAGAAATGAAACTCATTGCCGTGACGCTTATCCTGCAGCCGCTGCTAATTTTAGGAGGAACAGCCGTAGCGCTCACTACTCATTTAGGAATGGAAGGTATATCAAATCCAGGCTTTCACGGGTTAAGTCAGGCACTGTATGAATTTACGTCGTCAGCAGCAAATAATGGATCCGGTTTTGAAGGACTCGGTGACGCAACTCCGTTTTGGAATATGTCTACGGGAATTGTTATGTATATTGGACGCTACTTCGGACTAATTACGATGCTGGCGGTATCGAGCTCACTAGCATCTAAGCAGCTTGTTCCTGAAACACCTGGGACATTTAAAACGGATACGTCTTTATTTAGCGGCATTTTAATTGGAACTACCGTTATTATAGGGGCACTTACGTTTTTCCCAGTGCTTGTACTTGGGCCGGTTGCTGAGTATTTGACACTGTAATCAAGAAAGCGGAGGATTATAATGAATAAACGGAATTTTACAAATAATCTTGAATTGGATCGTAACAGCCACATTCAAGGTTCTGTAGATAAACAAACTTCATCGATTTTTATTCAATCAGTAAAGCAGGCTTTTATCAAGCTAAGCCCAAGAACGATGATAAAAAACCCTATCATGTTCGTAGTAGAAATCGGGTTTGTTATTACGCTTTTTTTAGCTATTATTCCAGATCTTTTCGGCGAAAGTACAGTAAGCGCAGGCTTTAATATTGCCGTATCCCTCGTGTTATTTTTTACAATTGTTTTTGCTAATTTTGCAGAAGCATTAGCAGAAGGACGTGGAAAAGCACAGGCAAACTCGTTAAAGCAATCTAAAGGTGATATTACAGCTAATAAACTTCAAAACGGGCAGATGATACAAGTTTCGGCATCGCAACTAAAAAAGGGGGATATCGTCGTCGTTTCACAAGGCGAAATGATTCCTGGAGATGGAGAAATCATTAAAGGACTGGCATCTGTTGATGAATCGGCCATTACCGGTGAATCGGCACCTGTTATGAAAGAAGCAGGCGGGGATTTTAACTCTGTAACTGGAGGTACAAGAGTTGTCAGCGATGAAATTACAATCAAAATTACGTGTGAGCAAGGTGAATCGTTTTTAGATAAAATGATTTTGCTTGTTGAAGGAGCAGAGCGTCAAAAAACGCCAAATGAAATTGCGCTAAATACGGTTTTAACAAGTCTGACGATTATTTTCTTACTAGTTGTTGTGACGCTTCCTGTATTTACAAACTACTTACATTTTCAACTCGACACGGCTATTTTAATTTCACTGCTCGTCTGTCTCATTCCTACGACAATTGGAGGATTATTATCGGCCATTGGAATTGCTGGGATGGACCGAGTCACGCAGTTTAACGTGATTGCTATGTCAGGAAAAGCAGTAGAAGCAGCTGGTGACATCAACACAATTATTTTAGATAAAACCGGCACCATTACGTTTGGAAACCGAATGGCTCATCAATTAACGACTGTAGAAGGCATAGACGAACGTGAACTTTACAAATGGGCGTTTTTTTCTTCTCTTTATGACGAAACACCAGAAGGGCGCTCAGTTGTTGATTTTATTCAAACTCGCATCGGAGTGGATGATCTTAGAAAAACCGAAGGAACGTTTGTTGAATTCAAAGCTGAAACGCGAATGAGCGGCATTGACTTACAGGATGTATCTGTACGAAAAGGGGCAGTGGACGCCGTCACGACATGGGTAGAGTCAAATGGGGGGAAGGTTCCCTCTGATTTACAGCAAAAAGCAAACGAAATTGCAGGAGCTGGTGGCACGCCGCTTGCCGTCGCCGCTGATGATAAAATTTATGGCTTGATTTATTTAAAAGACACGGTAAAACCAGGAATGAAAGAACGCTTTGATGAACTTCGTAAAATGGGCATTAAAACAGTTATGTGTACAGGAGATAATCCGCTAACCGCAGCAACCATTGCAAAAGAAGCTGGAGTAGATGAATTTATTGCGGAATGCAAGCCAGAAGACAAGATTCAAGTGATTAAATACGAACAGCAGCAAGGAAAGCTAGTTGCCATGACAGGTGACGGAACAAACGATGCCCCTGCACTTGCTCAAGCTGATGTTGGCTTAGCAATGAACAGCGGAACCTCAGCTGCTAAAGAAGCAGCAAATATGGTGGACTTAGATTCTGATCCCACTAAAATCATTGAAGTCGTTTCAATTGGAAAACAGCTATTAATGACAAGGGGTGCCTTAACTACATTCAGTATCGCAAACGATATTGCTAAATATTTCGCTATTATTCCAGCGATGTTTACCTTGGCGATTCCGCAAATGGAGGCTCTTAACGTAATGAAGCTGAATTCACCTCTATCTGCCGTATTGTCAGCGCTTATTTTTAATGCGGTAATTATCCCGCTGTTAATTCCCTTAGCCATGAAGGGAATTGCGTATAAGCCGATGAGTTCTAACGCCCTGCTGCGAAAAAATTTGTTCATTTACGGGTTAGGTGGGGTGTTGGTTCCATTCATTGGGATTAAAGCGATTGACTTTATACTTTCATTTGTAATGTAGAGGAGAAGAAACGATGATACAAACAGAACGAACGGGAAGCATAATTGTTCGCTTAACAATTATGATGATAATTCTTTGTGGTCTTATTTATCCTGTTGTGATGACAGGCATTGCTCAGATGACTATTCCAAGTAAAGCAAATGGCAGCTTAATCTATTCAAACAAGCATCAAGTTATCGGTTCTAAGCTGATTGGGCAGCAGTTTACAAGCAATGCATTTTTTCATGGCAGAGTCTCTAGTATTGATTATAACGGGGCAGGGTCTGGCTCGTTGAATTTAGCACCTTCAAATAAAGATCTTACGGACCATATCGAGAAATCAGTAGCGGCGTGGAAAAAAGAAAATGAGGTACCAAAAGGCGGAATTCCAATTGATGCCGTCACAAATTCGGCTTCTGGACTCGACCCGGATATTACTCCACAAGCTGCATATGCACAAGTAGAGCGCATAGCAAAAGCAGCGCACATTAACACCAACACGCTAAAAGAGCTGATCAAAGAACATACTCAGCAAGGAGCTTTTGGTGAAAAACGGGTAAATGTAGTAGAGCTAAATTTAGCTGTTCAACAAGAACGCTAATTACATGCACTCGCTTCGCGTACTGAAGCGAGTGTGATAAAGGGGCCCGAACAATGAAGGAAAAAGAAGCTCATCCATACTTTCGAAGAAAAACCCCGGAAGAACTATTGCGTGAACTTCATGATCAGAAGAGCGGAAAGCTTAAACTCTACATCGGTGCGGCGCCGGGAGTAGGAAAGACGTATAAAATGCTTCAAGATGCGCACGATTTAGTCAAAGAAGGCGTAGATGTCGTAGTTGGATATGTAGAACCACACGGCAGGAATGAGACTGAGGCGATGATCGGAAATCTAGAAGTAATCCAAAGAGAAACCGTTTTTTATAAAGGAAAAGAATTACAAGAGCTTGATTTGCTGGCGATTGTAAGAAGGCGGCCAAAAGTTGTTCTTATCGATGAACTCGCTCATACAAATATTCCGACAAGCCGCAACAAAAAACGTTTTGAAGATGTTTCTTACCTGCTCAACCAAGGCATTTCAGTCATGTCAGCAATGAATATCCAGCATATGGAAAGTGTGCATGATCTTGTATATGCTATTACCCAGGTAAAAGTTCGTGAAACAGTGCCAGATTTATTTATTCAGCAAGCAGATGAAATTCAGCTTGTCGATGTCACACCGGAACAGCTGCAAAAGCGTCTTCGTGAAGGAAAAATATACGAAGTCCATAAAATTGAACAAAGCCTGCAGTCTTTTTTTAAGCTCGCAAATCTCCATGCACTTCGTGAATTAACGCTCAGAGAAGTAGCGGATGAAGTGGACGGCAAGCTGATTCATGCGCATGAAATTGGCGTAACAGGTATTTGTGAACGCATTTTAGTATGCATTCAATACAGTGAAACAGCTGAAAAATTAATTCGACGAGGCTGGAGAATGGCGAACCGATTGAAAGCAGATTTACTGCTGCTTCATGTTTTTACAGGCGAGCAAACTGAAAGGCAAAAAGCACAAATCAAAGAGTGGCAGGAATTTGCTGATCGCTTTCACGCATCGCTAATTGTTGAAGAAGCTAAAAAGCAAAAACCAGCTGCAGTGATTGTGAACGTAGCCAAGCAGTATCGTGTTACTCAAATCTTACTAGGGCAATCAGCGAGGACAAGGTGGGAAGAGATTCGAAAAGGGTCTATTGTGAATACGATTATGAGACAGACTCATAACATCGACATTCATATTGTTTCAGATTCAGCAAAGCAATAACAATAAAATGGATGTATAATAAAAGGAGAATATGAGTGAATATTGCGTTCTTTTTACTCCCTAAAAAAGAAGTCGTTACACTATCGACACAGTCAACTATCCGTCAAGCATTGGAGAAAATGGAGTATCATCGCTACTCTTCTGTACCTCTCATTAACCAAAAAGGAGAATATGTAGGGACTTTGGCAGAAGGAGACTTGCTATGGAAGCTAAAAAGCCTAGAACATATAGAACTTCATGAGCTAGAACACCTACGAATTGAAGAGGTCCCAAGGCATCGCGATTATGAACCTATCACCATTAATGATGAAATGGAAAGTATTTTGTCACGCGCGTCTGAACAAAATTTTGTACCAGTTGTAGATGATCAAAATATTTTTATTGGACTCGTGCGGCGAAGAGAGATTATAGAGTATTGTATCTCTCAACTTTTTATACATGGAGAAACGCCTCTAAATGTGAAGGTTTAGTTAAGTTTGCGTAAAAAACATAATTTTTACATAAAAGGTAGTCTCTTTTTATATAATTAATGTTATAATAAGAGATGTAAAGACGAAACTTGCGTAATGTAAGCCTCTAACATTTGTTAGAGGTTCTTTTTTTACATAACATAAAACATTTGATTTCAGTTCTTTCTATGGTTAAGTTAGAATAAGTGTTAAAGTAAGAGGTTTCTTGCTTTTTTACATAAGAAAAGTGAGCTGTACAAAGGAGACAAGGTATATTGACTACGGAAAAAACAAAAAGCGATCAATTACGCAGCATATTCAAAACTATTATCTTCGCTATCGCTCTAGTATTTATGATTCGCGCATTTTTATTTTCTCCGTATATTGTAGAAGGCGCTTCAATGAACCCAACGCTGCATAACGGAGAGCGTTTGTTTGTGAATAAACTGTCGTATTCGCTCCATGATATTCGCCGCGGAGATATTGTGATTATTAAAGATGAGGCTAAGAATAAGCATTATGTAAAAAGAGTAATCGGTCTGCCAGGTGAAAAAATCGAAATGAAAAAAGATCAGCTTTATATTGATGATAAAAAAGTAAGTGAACCTTATTTAAAAACGAATCGTCAAATTGCCAACAACATGGATATGGAGCTTACAGGAGATTTTGAACCCGTTCAAATACCAAAAAACGAAGTATTTGTAATGGGTGACAACCGTCTGTACAGTATGGATAGCCGCAATGGTCTAGGTCTTATTGATGAGAAACGGATTGTCGGAAAAAGCGAATTTGTATTTTATCCCGTCAAAAAAATAAGAAAAACAACGTAAAAAGAAATGCCAATAAAGGTATTTCTTTTTTTTATGCCTATGTCTACTCCGCCTATAGATGGGCAAGCTAAAGGAAAAAAGGTGTGAACCAATTGAAGACGGCCTATGAAAAATTATTCAAACATTTTAAATTTGTTGATGCTCTTGAGATGAAAAACCGATTAGCAATGGGACCTATACTCACATACGCTTCACGGGAAAACGGGGAAATATCCGATATCGATCTGACTTTTTACGAAAAACGAGTAGGGGGCGTCAGTACGGTAATTATCGGCCCCGCATTTATCACAGAAAATGGCCAAGTAGCACATGGCCAAATCGGCATTCATCGTGATCAGGTAATACGAAAGCTTCATCAATTGACTCAAATCGTTCATAGAAGAGGAGCTAAAGCGATTCTTCAACTATCGCACGGGGGAAGAAAATGCGTAGAAATGGAAAATAAGTGGCAAGCAATTAGCCCGAGTGAAAAGCCTCACAAACGTAAAGGCAAAAAGCCTGTTCAAATGACCGAGCGCGATATAACTTATATTGTTCAAGCGTTTGGCGAAGCTACCACAAGAGCTATGGAAGCAGGGTTTGATGGAGTAGAAATTGACGGAGGAAATGAATGTTTACTGCAGCAGTTTATATCAAGGCAAGCCAATGAACGAAGTGATTCTTATGGAGGAAGCGCAGAAAACCGCTTCACTTTTGCACTTGAAGTTATTCGTGAAGTGACGCGTCGAGCAGCACATGCGGGCAAACCATTTATTGTGGGGTATACATTAGCGCCCAAAGAAAAAGGCTATTTAGGAAATAAAGTGGAAGATACATTTGAGTGGATTGATCGTCTTGTTCGTACAGAAATTGATTATTTACATATCAGTGCTTTGCATGAACCTACCTTAAGTAGTGAAGAAAATCGTTCACTGCTTTCTTCGATTATTAAGCACGTCAATCACCAGGTCCCTCTTGTGGGTACAGGAGGACTTACGGCAACAGAAGTAGCAGAAGCTTTTGAGCAAGGTCTGGATTTAATTACGATTGAACAAGCATTAGTCGTACAGCCAGATTGGGTAGAAAAAGTGATAAATAGCGATGAGCCCACTTCTATGGATGTGACGTCATTAGATAAAGATGTGAGTTTGCCTCCTGAAGTGCTGGCTCATTGGAAAGACATGCATAAAAACGACCGCCCTTATTAAGTGAGCGGTCGTTTTTATGTTGTTGACTTAACAAGAAGAATTTTATTTTACTGATACTATAACCAAGCAGTATACATAGACTAAAAGAAAAAACTAAAAACACAGTTGACTTCTAGGAATAGTTAGGATTACAATATAAACAACTTATTCATAAAACGGACAGCTGATCGGACATACCGAAGGCTTCTAGCAAACAACTGTTGGAGGCCTTTTTGTGCTTTCTAACAGAAGATGAAAGTGGAGGGACAACATGAAAAAGTTAATTACGTTTGCACTTATTGGCTTTTTAGCTCAGTTAATTGATGGATCACTCGGAATGGCATACGGGGTGACATCAACTACGCTACTTTTAACGTTTGGAATTGCACCAGCTGTGGCTTCCGCATCTGTTCACTTAGCAGAAGTTGTAACAACAGCAGCTTCTGGTGTTTCGCATATTAAATTTGGAAACGTAGATAAATCGATGGTGTTAAAACTAATTATTCCAGGTTCCATCGGAGCTTTTGTAGGAGCCTGCTTTCTAAGTAATTTACCTGGAGATGCAGTAAGGCCTTACGTTTCAACATTCTTATTGCTCCTAGGAGTTTATGTGTTATTTCGTTTTTTATTTACGTTTAAAACAAATGAAGAAAAGAGCACCAAACCTTTATCGACGAAGCAGTCCATTCCGTTGGGATTAATTGCTGGATTTGCTGATGCTACAGGCGGCGGCGGCTGGGGGCCGATAGCAACGCCTGTATTGCTAGCTAAAAAAGGCACAACAGCACGGAAAGTCGTCGGAACCGTGGATACAAGTGAATTTGCTATTGCCGTCTCGGCTACACTTGGCTTTTTAATTTCTCTTGGCTGGGAGCAGGTAAACTGGTTCTGGGTAGGCGCCCTTATGATTGGCGGAATTATCGCAGCTCCGATTGCTGCATGGTTTGTTCGTATTATCCCAGCTCACTTGCTTGGTTCACTTGTTGGTGGGTTTATCATTTTAACAAATGCTCGAACACTCTTAAATACATGGGTATCAAGCAGCTCAACTCAGATAGCTGTATATGCATTCATACTTATTGTGTGGGCAGCAGCGATCATTTACTCACTGTTACAAGGAAAAAAATATAATCAAAATCGAAACGTAGAAGTTTCGTAATAAAGAGGATGGAATAAAAGTAGCTTAGTTAAAGGAAGATCTGAACGTGTTTGATTCTTGATGGAGAATCAAATGCGTTCAGATTTTTTTATGGTTAGGGTGAGTGTAGGTTTCATGTATGTAGTGGCTTCTAGCTGTTGATTGGAGGGCAAGGCGAAGACTCCGGCACAGATGAGACCCCGTAGGAGCGAAAGCGAGGAGGCTTAGCGGCCGCCCGCGGAAAGCGAAGCCTTGCATGGAAATCAACAGCGGTGTAACAAGGGATCCATACTAGCGCATTTATCCCATTTGTTCGTCTTTAGATTGGGGTGATTTCGTTATGTCTTAATCTCTTTTATTATCTGAATTCCGTAAAATAGACGAGCGTAGATATTTTTTTTGCGTCTTGTGATACAATAGACGAGTTCATTCATGAGTGGGAATACTTTCTAACACATATAAAATTCATTGAATCGTCGAGGTGTGAAGAGTAAGTGGTCTATTTTATTTTAGTATTAGTAGCAGCTATCGAAGTAATTGTCTTATTGATTAATCGACCTGTATTTGCAAACATTCCGTATGTTCAAGTATATATTGTTCCTTTGTTAATAGTAATTGTCATAACGATGTTACTTTCGCGAAATCCAAAGAGATTTATGCGGTGGTTTAAACAAGGGCTTATTACGATTTCAGTCGTTGTGCTTGTATTCGTACCGGTTCTCTATGCCAAAAATCTCCCGCTGTATGGTTATAATGAAGCAAAAAAAATGCTTGCGCAAAGAGAACAGCTCTTGCTAAGTCAGTTCCAAAAAGGAAAATACGTATATCCAGCAAAAGACAGCCCTAAAAAATACCGTTATCTATTTAAAGTCAATCGTGGAAATGGCATGCTTGAATATGTATTCGACCCATACACAGGCGGTTATGAAGTTGTGACAGATGTAATAAAAAAATAAAGGTTTAGCTTATTTAAAGCTAAGCCTTTTTATATGAGAAAAATTGAAACTTTTTGAAAATCTGTGCGTATTTATTAAAGAACGTTCACAAAAAAGTCACAAAAGGAGTTGTACAATGGGAAAGTTAGAATACCGACTGCTAAACCCTGATGATACGTTTGTATCTATTTATCACTATCAATCTATTGAACTTGAACAAATTTTAGCAAGAAGAGAATGCGAATTTTTTGTTAAAGAAGGAGTAACGTATAAACAAACTTCATCTGCAGTTGAAGAGGATATACATATTATTTATGTAAAAGAACATGAACATGGACCGAAAGAGCAAGTCGAAGATGATAACAGAGAGATTACGTTAGAAGTCCGCGAACTAAATTCTCTTCGAGGACACCCGATTTTATTCGTCTCTTCATTTTATACGCATTTGGACGTATTAAGCTATATCGGAACAGTTTATACATACTACAATGGATGGGAATGGGAAAGAGACTCTGCGGAAATTGATGAAGATCGCAGCGTGTACAGTTTATATGTAACAAAAACAGGCGTAACGTATGAAGGGGGGAAGGCGTAATGTCAAAAACAAAAAAAATGATGGCCGGGGTTTTGACCACAGCTTTAATGACATCGCTCGTTGCCTGTGGTTCAACTGATCAGGCAAGACCGGCTAAACCGAAAGATAAATCGTGTGACAGGTGGAAATGGGATGAAGATACCCAAACGTACTACTGTTCAGATTCTTCTTCCTCGCACAGCGGCTCATATTATCACGGAGGCCGCTACTACGGCTCTAAAAAACAGTTGATCTCATCATCGGCCTATAAATCATTTAAATCAAGCAGCTCGTATAAATCTGGAATTGGGAGCGGCTCTAAAGGCGGTTTTGGCGGGTAATGCATAAAGAAAAGCGAGAAATGTTTTATAAAGAAATTGAAGATTTTTGGCACGATTTATACGGAACAGAGTATGCTCTTTATGACGTACATATAGAGTCTTCTCATATCATTGATTCTATTAAAGAAGCTGCAAATCAAATTGGGGAATTATTTTTTAAAACTGCACCTTTACTTCGTTCGTTAGATGATCAGACGCTTTTTTCTTTAGGATTTCCAAAAGACAGTCTCCCGTACCTACGACTGAAAACGATGGAAACAGAAAGTGTGATTTCGCGCCTTGATTTTGCTGTTACGACTGATCAAATCAAGCTTTTAGAACTAAATGCGGATACGCCTACGTTCATTAAAGAATTATTTCATGTAAATGAGTTAGTCTGTCGTCATTTTCAAGTACAAAACCCTAATAAGCTTGAAGAAAAAAAGCTTGCTTTAGCATTAAAACACGCCATTTTTGAAGCTTATAACGAGCTCGATAGAACGAACTATCCAAACGTCGTTTTTTCTTCTCATGATACACATGAAGAAGATAAGCTAACGACTCTTTATTTAATGAAGCTAGCCGATGTAGATGCTACATACGTTCCATTATCGCAGCTTCGAATTGTCCCTTCCTCTACAGTTGAAGAAGGTGAATATATAGAAGCGGGCGTATATGATCAATATGGACAAAAAATAGACGTACTCTATCGCCAAACTTATCCGCTTGAACATTTAATTGAAGATGAAGATCCGAGCACGCATGAAAAAGTCGGACACATGCTTTTAACATTGGCACAGCAAAAACAAGTAGCCATAATCAATCCGCCTTCTGCATTTTTGCTGCAGTCCAAAGCCGTGCAAGCACTCATTTGGGCTTTGCATGAACAACATCATCCTTTCTTCACTAAAGAAGAGCATCACATCATTGAAACGTACTTTTTACCAACGTATTTAGAAGAAGATACATTTATTGAAAGAAAACAAGCATTTGTGAAGAAACCATCTTTTGGTCGTGAGGGAGATACCGTTGAAATTTATAATGAATATGGAATCAAAATAGAAGAAGATCAGCATAAGACATATCAAGAATACACTGCTGTGTATCAACAGTTTATTCATTTGCCAACTGCAAAAATGAACACGCAAACGCAAGCAATAGAGGCTCATATCATGTACGGATGCTTTTTATTGAATGGAAAAGCAAGCGCAGTAGGAATCCGAGCTGGAAATCAAATTACAGATAACGAATCGTATTATTTGCCGATTGGATTAAAATGAAAAGGGGAATAAAAATGACACAATGGATTGATTGGGCTAGTATAGGGAGTTTTTTATCTCACGTAGCGGTAGGGTTAGGGCTATTATTTATCGGAGTTATGGTATTTGAATTAACAACAAAATTTAATGACCGTGAACTCATAAAAAAAGGCAATGTGGCGGTCGCTTTGAAGTTATGGGGAAAAGGAATTGGGCTTGCTATTGTCATTTTTACTGTATGGAGCAACAGCTTAAATTTGTTAGATGCAACTCTTTGGGGAGTAGTAGGTATCATTACTCAAGTAGTGGCATATTGGATTATTGAATTTATCATGACGCCTAAAACGAGCCTAGCCAAAAAAGTAGAAGAAGGAAATGTAGCGGTTGGAGTAACTCTTTTTGCAGCGTCGGTTGCCGTCGGCCTTATTGTGGCCGGAAGCTTAACATATTAAAAGAAGGCGATTCCTGTTTTACGGGGAATCGCTTTTTTTATGTCCAGATTGCTCGTGTTCACTTAGTAATAATGTACGTGTATTTTCACGGTCGGCACGAACAATTTTTTGCTGTGTGTAAAGCGGAATGACAAAGAGCAAAATAAATAAAAAAACATAGCTCATTTTTGTTATCCTCCCATGTAAATTGTAAAAGCCTGCTAATAGTATGTAACAAACAATACGTAAATATAGCATATTTGATTGGGTGAACTGGGAAAAATTGAGGGATGCAAAAAGAATATAATCTTACCTTCAACAAAAACTAAAAGCAGTATAGAGGCACGTCTTTTATTGAGAAAGGAGTTGAAAAAAGTGAAAAGGTGGCTCATTTTGTGCTTAATGATTATAATCGCAGCTGGATGTGGACGCCCAGATGAAACGTCTCAACCGAGCATTTTCCTTATACCAGAAGGGTACAAAGGATGGGTTGTGGTCGAATACGATAAAGATAACGGAAATCCCAGCAAGACAGAAGGAGACTACACTGTATTTAAAGTAAATGACCAGGGAGTTGGAAAAACCAAAACGCTTTTAAGCGGCGGCGGCTGGGCAAGAAATAAATATTTCTATGTAAATAAAAATGGAGAGCGAAAGCAATTGAAGCAGGGGAAGATGATTCATGGAACGACTCAAGGTAACAAAAATCATACGGTAACCTACTTTTTCGTCGGCACCGCAAAAGAGTTCGACAAGGCCGGGGACTATCGAAGAAAACTTACCGAAGAAAGTTCTTCGTAAGAAAAGAAACGTTGCCTCTTCGGCAACGTTTCTTTTCTATCTTCATTTGAATGTGCAAAAGACCGTGTCTTTTAAACGTTGAATTTCGCTTAATGCTTCTTCCTGCTTATGAATTACCCAATCTGGCAATGAGTGTTCAACCGACAGCTCGTCGAAACAAGCCCCGCATGTTTTAACTTCAATATAAGATTCAATATACTGAAGGTGATCTAAGTTATAAGCCCAAAGTCGACGTTCAGGGCATATTGTTTCTAAGTAAAGCGGAAGCTGAAAAAAAGGATCTACTGCTTCAGAAAGTTCTAACGGTCCTTGGCTATCAGCGTTGATGACATCTAGATAGCCGCAGTGAGGACACGTGCATGAGTGCGTTGACCCGCTCAATTTTTTATCCAGTTTTACAACTCGCGCACATAGTTCGCAGTTTGGACATTTTACTAAGATAAAGTCAAGGAACTTATCTAAAAATTGCTGCTGTATTACTTGCTGATTTGTCATTTTTTGTACCTCTAACTGTCAAACTTTTTTTAGTTACGAAAATAAATAAGGAAACCTACATACTATTCATAACACATGATGGGGGTTAAAACAACAAAAACCCTTTTCGACAGAAGGGTTGTGTGATATAGTATGACAAATCAGAATAAATAAAGAAAAATGGTGAGAAAAAATGAGTCAAAACGAACAATGGACATCAAAACTCGGCTTTATCTTGGCATCTGCCGGTTCAGCAATTGGAATCGGAGCCATTTGGAAACTGCCTTATGTAGCCGGAACAAGCGGAGGAGGGGCCTTTTTTTTACTGTTTATCTTGTTTACAGCAATTATTGGTTTGCCGCTTTTGCTTGCTGAATTTGTACTAGGTAGACATACACAAAAAGAAGCAATTCGTGCTTATGATGCAGTTGCTCCCGGTTCTCTATGGAAAGGAATCGGGTATTTAGGTGTGATCACATGTTTTATTTTATTATCATTCTATAGTGTAGTAGGGGGATGGATTTTACAATATATTTTTGCAAGCGTCACGGGTCAGCTGAATGGAGTAAGTGACTACGGGAGTTTATTTAACTCGACCATTGCTAATCCAACAAGTGCTGTTATCTCTCAATTTGTTTTTCTTCTTTTAACAATTGTTGTAGTAGCAAGAGGCATTCAAAATGGTATTGAAAAAGCAAACAAAATTTTAATGCCTGCTCTCTTTATTTTATTTATTATTATCATTATTCGTTCTTTAACATTAGACGGGGCGATGGAAGGCGTATCTTTCTTTTTGTATCCAGATTTTTCAAAGCTTACCTCCCAAACCATTTTGTTTGCGATGGGACAAGCATTCTTTTCGCTTAGCGTAGGCGTTTCAGTTATGGTTACGTACAGTTCGTATCTATCTAAGCAGCAAAACTTGCCAAAATCGGCTATTTCAATTTCAGCGTTAAATATTTTGATTTCTTTACTAGCAGGACTGGCAATTTTCCCTGCGGTTTTCTCAATGGGTGTAAAACCCACGGAAGGACCAGGTCTTTTATTTATCGTATTACCTTCTATATTTGAACAGCTTCCGTTCGGAATTGTGTTTCAAACTTTCTTTTTGGCGCTATTTTTGTTTGCTACTTTGACATCTGCGTTTTCGATGTTAGAAATTATTGTCGCTTCATTAGCCAAAGGAGAGCAGCAGAAGCGTATAAAGCTATCTTGGATTTCGGGCTTGCTAATCTTCGTGGTAGGAATACCTTCAGCGCTATCGTATGGTTTATTAAGTGACGTATCGATCTTTGGAAAAAGCATCTTTGACGCTTTCGATTTTCTTGTAAGTAATATCCTTATGCCACTCGGTGCTCTTTTAATTGCCATCTTTGTTCCTTGGAAAATGAAAAAAGATGTACTAATTGAAGAATTTAAGCACGGTTCAACGAATGTGAAGCGCTGGTTCTCTTTATGGCTTCTTGCCATTCGATATATCGCACCTGTTTTAATTATCATTGTATTTATTAATATGCTAGGCTTTATCTAACGAAAAAACGCTGTTAAAACGCTTGGTTTTAACAGCGTTTTTTTTGAAGGAAGAGGAGGAGTATGATGCTTGATTTCTTGTATGATATGTTTGTAGGAGCAGGGGTATTTATTTTATTAATAATTCTTTTGCTAGTAGCGAGAACGTCAGGGAAACGCAAGAAATAAGCGGGGATAATTCCCAGTGTAAAAACCCCAAAAAAGACTAACACCACAGAATTAAACTATGATAATATATTATCCTATGAGCATAATCAATGCTCACATATGTTGTGATGAAGCGTTTTTTAGAAAGAGGGATCATCTTGAGTGGAGAAGTTCTTGTCAAGATTTTATCTCAAGCGTATGAACAAAAAAAGACATTACCAATCGTCTCATTCTCGTCTTTTTTTGAACAAAAAAAGGTGGGCTTTCGTTTAAATAACGATGTGTCCGCTGATATCATCTACCATACGCTTATGTGTATTCAGAGAAAAACGTGTGTCCAAGATGTGTTAGTGGAAGTACTAAAAGTTGATAGTCCAAACAATGACGGGGCATTTTCTGATTGTGTATATATTTTAGCAAATGGTACAAAACAGCAAGTGAAAGAGTGGGTTCAACCCTTACATCCTAAAAGAGTTAAACAAGGATATCAGCACGGGACACCCATTGATGCGCCACAGTTAAAAAATGACTACCACGTGTTTGCCGTTACTTGGTCATAAGCGTTTAACCCAAAAAACATCCTGCTGTCGCTGCAGGATGTTTTTTGTTAATAAGGATGAGCATCATTTCCTTTTTCATTAGCTTCTTCTACCGCATCAGCAGCTTTGTTGCTTCCTAATGGTGAACCGCCTTCTTTTGGCAATTTCCCGTATGTAGGAGTCATTTCTGCTCCCATTTCAATTTCTAAAGAACCATCATCATGCATCAGAAGACCGATGCCATTTGCTACTCGATTGCCGTAGTCAAAATCACATTGAGTTAAAAGCTCAATCATCTTTGTTTGAACTGTATGGTGACAACATTTTAAGCCGTCTACTAAATTTTGAATAAGCTCATCACGTTCCCAGTCCTCTAGTAAACGATAGCGTTCACCAGCTTGCTTAAAGTCATTTGTACGATCAATTTTTTCTTTTTTTACATTACCTTCAACATAAGGCTGATGAGGTTTTGGATGGTCATGCGCTTCTTGAAGACCTCCAAGAGAAGAAGGCTCGTAATTCACATGCGGGTTCTGACCTGGAGCAGCATCTACATGATAGGCCATTTGACCGTCGCGTTGATTTGTTGCTACATGTTTTTTCGGTGCATTAATAGGCAGCTGCAAGTAGTTGATTCCCACCCGGTGACGCTGCGTGTCGGAATAAGAAAACGTTCTCCCTTGCAGCATTTTATCATCAGAAAAATCTAGCCCATCTACAAGCACACCCGTACCAAATGCGACTTGCTCCGTTTCAGCAAATACGTTGCTTGGATTTTTATCTAGGACCATTTTACCCACTGGAAGAAATGGAAACTGATCCTCCGGCCAAATTTTCGTGTCATCAAGCGGATCAAAATCCAGTTCAGGATGCTCTCCATCTTCCATGATTTGTATACAAAGTTCCCACTCGGGGTAGTTGCCGCTCTCAATTGCTTCATACAAGTCTTGAGTGGCATGACTGATATTTTTAGCTTGAATTTCTTCTGCTTGCTTTTGGGTCAAATTTTTAATTCCTTGTTTTGGTTCCCAATGGTATTTCACAAGAAACGCATCGCCATCTTTGTTTATCCACTTATATGTATTAACACCGGAACCTTGCATTTGCCGATAGTTAGCAGGTATTCCCCAAGGTGAAAATAAAAAAGTAATCATATGCATAGCCTCAGGGTTGTGAGAAATAAAATCAAAAATACGCTCGGTATCTTGACGATTTGTCACAGGATCGGGCTTAAAAGCATGAATCAAATCAGGGAATTTAATAGCATCGCGGATAAAAAATATTTTAAGGTTATTTCCTACTAAGTCCCAGTTTCCGTCTTCTGTGTAGAACTTTACAGCAAACCCCCTTGGGTCTCGCATTGTTTCTGGAGAGTCCTTTCCATGAGTTACGGTAGAAAATCTGACAAAAACGGGCGTCTGTTTGCCTGCTCCTGAAAAAACTTTTGCGCGGGTGTATTTTTCAACGGGCTCGTCACCAAGCTTTCCGTACGTTTCAAAATACCCGTGAGCTCCCGTTCCTCGGGCATGAACAGCACGTTCTGGTATACGTTCACGATCAAAATGCGAAAGTTTTTCAATCAGCTGGTAATTTTCAAGAGTAGCAGGTCCTCTGTTGCCTACCGTTCGAGAATTTTGGTTATCACGAATGGGGTGACCTTGACGCGTAGTAAGCGTTTGCTCGTTTTCTCCGGCTGTATAGCGTTTGTCTTCCGAGTCACCTGATCCGCTAACATTTGTACCATGAATGCCTTTATGGCTCATAAAATAATCCTCCTTGTTTAAAACATAAACAAGACTATTTTTTCAGCCTTCGCTTTTTTATTCATTAATATGGAAATAATATAAATTTTTAGAAGAAAAGCTGTTTTACTAAAGAGGGTAGCAAATTCGCTAAACGAATAAATTTTAAAAAAGTTTCATATTTCAAAAAAAAATAAATTGTTTTTTTTGAAATATAAAGATAATGTTACGGGTGATTTTGTACCTATTATTAGTGTAGGAAAAGGAATAATATTGGAATATATTAGCTTTTTTGTCGAACTTATTAAGTGTTGAACGACAAGAAACTACGACAATATACACCATACAGCTGCGCTACTGTCGTTTCCTGTAACATAAATGTAATATTAGTGATGTTATTTTGTAATAATGTGTTGTTACAATGTAAACGTCTTATAGATTAGTAGATTATGGCATTGGAGGAACCTTTTTTTATGAAAAAGTTGATATATTCGTTAGCGTTATGTGGATCTTTAACAGTAGTACCTACAATTAGTGAAGCTGCTTTAGGAGATGCTACGCTACACCCAGGAACAAGTAATTCAGATGTGAAAGAATTACAGCAAAAATTAAAAAACAAAGGTTATTTTACATACGGTACAACAACAAACTATTACGGTTCAATCACGACTAGCGCAGTAAAGTCGTTTCAGCGTGCAAATGGTTTATCTGCAGATGGTATTGCAGGTCCATCTACATTTAATAAGCTGCTAGGAAGCGGAAGCTCATCAAGTTCATCAATTAGCTCAAGTTCATTGCTGCGCGTTGGTTCAACTGGACCAAACGTACAATCTTTACAGCAACAGCTAAAGAATAAAGGCTATTTTAAAGGAACTACGACTCAATACTTCGGTTCAATTACAAAAAATGCAGTAATGGCATTTCAACGTGCAAACGGACTGTCTGTGGACGGAATTGCGGGTCCAGCTACGTTAAGTAAATTAAAAAATGGCGGTTCTAGCGCTTCAACTGGCGGTTCTAGCTCTAGCAGCTCAACTATTTTACGTCAAGGTATGAAAGGTTCAGCAGTAAGCAGCCTTCAGCAAAAACTAAAAAATAAAGGTTACTTCTCAGCTGGTGTAACAGGCTACTTTGGCTCAATTACAACAAGTGCAGTAAAATCATTTCAACGTGCAAATGGTTTATTAGTAGACGGAGAAGCGGGTCCAGATACGTTGAATAAATTAAATTCAAGCAGCTCTAGCAGCTCAAAACCTTCAACATCAACAGGAAGCAGCACAAGCTCAAGCTCAGCTTCAAAAGTTATTTCATACGGTAAACGTTTTATGGGAACACCTTATGTTTGGGGCGGAGCTGCGCCTGGAGGATTTGATTGCAGTGGTTACCTTAACTATGTATATCGCAATGCAGTAGGTGTAAGTCTTCCTCGTACAGTTGCTAGCATCTATCAAACTGGTACGCGTGTAAGTTCACCTCAGCCTGGCGATATCGTTTTCTTTGAAACGTACCAACCAGGAGCTAGTCATGCTGGAATTTATATCGGAAACGGTCAATTCATGCATGCAGGTTCTTCAACAGGTGTAACAATCACATCGCTAAGCAACTCTTACTGGTCAAAACGTTACTTAGGAGCAAAGCGTTACCTATAAGAGTGTAACAAAAAGGAGTAGTTGTAGAACTATTCCTTTTTTCTATGCACCATAAACGTAAAAGTAGGAAATTTTTGCGCGATTTGGTATGATAACTAGGGAACAAATAAAAGGAGTGTATAACATGGCTATTGTAGATGTAACTATTATTCCGGTAGGTACGGAAACGCCAAGCGTGAGTCAGTACGTAGCTGATATTCAAAAAGTGTTGGCCAAGCATGAAGATGAAATTACATATCAATTAACCCCTATGAATACATTGATTGAAGGGGAATTAAGCACGCTGCTAAAAATTGTTCAAGAGATGCATGAAGTACCTTTTGAAAATGGTATTCAGCGCGTATGTACAAATTTACGAATTGATGATCGCCGTGATAAAGAAAATCATACCATGGCTGGGAAATTACAATCAGTACAGTCTAAATTAAAAGCGAAATAAATAATATGCACTACAATAAAAAACGCTTGAGTATCCACTCAGGCGTTTTTTATTGTAGTTATACTTAATTAGCATGCACAAGAGAAAAAATTTGAAAAGCTACGCGCAGCCGAAGGGTTTCCTCCGACGTGTGAATAGGTCTTTTTAACAACTCTTCGCATTTTTCGATTCGATAGATCACTGTGTTCCGGTGAACGAATAACTGCTTAGCAGTCTCTGAGATTTGGCAATTGGAATTTAGATATGTTTCAAGCGTGTCAAGTAAGATGGAGCGATCTTTCTTATCATACTGCAGCAAACCTTCTAATGTTTGAGAATAGTAATCCTGTAAATCGTTTGCTGGAAGCAACCTCAGCAGTTCTTTAAACTGTTTTGGCTGATAAAATTGAATAAGCTTCGACTGATCTTTAAAATGGATGGTTTCAAGAGCTTCAACAGCTTCTTTATATGAGTCAGCGATTGTAAGTAGGGATTGGCTTTGGTTTCCAATTCCAAATGACATTCGCTTATCGTAGTGACGGTAAACAGCTTCCTGCAAGCGATGCAAGCATTCTATAATCATAGGTTGAGAATGAGGCGTAAACAAAAGAATATAAAGATTGTCATAGAAAAACAAAACGGCCTCTGTATGATCTGCTGATAACTCATATTGAAGGAGCTCATAGATCATATCATCATCGCTGTAAGGCGTGAATGTAGAGTGGATTTTCCCAACGGCGCAAATATAGCTGTTTCCTGCTGATAAGCCCATTATCTGTGCTTGAAAGGAAGCATCTTCAAGCGTTTTATAATAATTGTTAACAAGCTGATTGAAAAAATCGTTTTTTCGTCGCCGTTCAGCTTCATACAAAGCCTGCTGTCTCATCATTTCGAAAGATAAAACGTTTGTCGCTTGTTCAATCGTTAGAAGCTCTGAATCGGATAAAGAAACTTGGTGTTCAATAAGTAAATAACTGTACTTTCTTGTATGAGTAGCAATCGGAAAAAGCGTAACGGTTTTTTTGGTGTGTAAAAAGGAAAAGGTTGTATATTTCGACGTTCGTAAAAACAGCTGCTTAGCGCCTGCTACCGCTTCTTCCATCGGGAGTGAAAAAGGTTCGCGTCTGTTTGTATAAAAGAGTTCATGGCCATGGGTATCAAAAAGGGCAACGTGAGCATTGCATAACGTTTGAATGGACTGCATAATTTTCTCAATGCCTTTTCCTTGTAAGATGTACGAGGAAAATAGCTGATGTGTGACCATCGCTTGCTGAAGCTCGGCTGTTTTTTTATCTAAAATAAAGCTGAGAGATTCGTTAATAACCGCGCCTAACGTTTCGTCTGTTTGGAAGTCAATGATCGGAAAGTGAAGTTCATCAGCTAGCTGACAAATAGAAGCAGGCACGTGTTCGAAAAAGCGCTTCGTTTTTATGGCCAATCCTGCACATTTCTTTTTAGCCATTCCTTCTACAAGTTTTGCTAAGCTTTCTTCATGTTCTTTGAAGTGATAACCCGTTGTAATTAAAAACTCTCCTTCTTTTAAAAAAGATAAAATATCGGGTGCGTCCATCATATTGACGTTATGTACTTTGCGGGTGACTCCTTTTTGCCCGGCTACTACAGATGCTTTCTCATAAATTGGAATGCGTAAAAGAGTTTGTAGTTCCATTATTCATTACTCCTTTTGTTAAAAATTCTCACATTTCCCTGCGCGTATCTTTATCTATCTTTTATTTTATAAGAAAGTTTAGTTAAAATAAATAAAATTTTCAGAAAAAAATGTATAAATTGTTAATGAAGAAGTGTATTTAATCCTGTAAGATAAAATAAATAACATATAATGTTAGAAAAAGTGACGTATATAAGACTTTTCATATTTAGTGATAGTAGCCAAAAAAACACCAAATCATTGTAGAAAGTGTTAATGAAAACAATCAGTCATTTTTTTAAAATGAAGATAGCAGGAGGGATAGCAATGGTCGCAGATATGACGGGGAAATCTAAGCTTTGTCAGCAAATCGAAGAAAACATCAGCTGGTTGTCACAGTTTGGATTAGATGGAAAAGAAGGCGTCACCAGGCTTTTATATACGAAACAGTGGAATGCAGCTCAAAAAGCATTAGAAGAAAAAATGAAAACACTTCACCTTAAGACGTATTACGATGATGTAGGAAATTTATTTGGACGTCTGCAAGGAACGAGTCCAGAAAAACAAGTTATTTTAACAGGATCACATATCGACACTGTGATAAACGGAGGAAAATATGACGGGGCGTTTGGTGTTGTGGCTGGTATCATTGCTTTGCAGTACCTACACGAACATTACGGTACCCCTACAAAAACCTTAGAGGTCGTATCACTTTGTGAAGAAGAAGGTAGCAGGTTTCCGCTTACGTACTGGGGATCGGGTAATATGAATGGATTACACAGCAAAAGTGATGCAAAACATGTTATAAATAAAGAAGGGGTTAAGCTGGAGGACGCAATGAAACATCTCAAATTCGGCGAAGGCCTTCATAGTGAGCCATACCGTACGGACATCGCTTCTTTTATTGAACTGCATATTGAGCAAGGAAAGCAGCTTGAAATGTCCCATTGTGATATCGGAATTGTTTCTAGTATCGTCGGGCAGAAACGATTTACAGTATCTGTTAAAGGCGAAAGTAACCATGCGGGCACAACGCCAATGAACGTCCGGAAAGATGCATTTTATGCGAGCTGCAAGCTTGCTAAAGAATTTATTGAATTAAGTGAGAGATATCAGCATTCTTTATATGTAACGGTTGGTAAGATGACAATCACTCCAAATGTACCGAATGTAATACCGGGATATGTAGAATTCACGGTAGATATAAGACATCATGAGTATAAAGTTTTGCAAGAAGCGGAACGAGAAATGAAGGAGATTATAAAGCGAACGGCAGGGCACTTAGAAGTAAATATCGACTGCTGGATGGATGAAAAACCTGTCGCCATGAGCGAAGAATTATCTGAACTTTCCAAAATTATTTCCTCGGAAAAGAATATCTCCTCCCGAGAATTAGTAAGCGGTGCAGGACACGACTCGCAAGTATTCGGGCGAAGAGTTCCCACATGTTTGCTATTCGTACCGAGCCAAGATGGAATCAGCCATTCCCCAAAGGAATTCACTAAAGGAGAACAGTTAGAAAAAGGAGTAAAGGTCTTAATAGAACTATTATATAAGCTTGCCTACTAGGAGGAATTTGATATGACCATAACAAAACAGCTTCATACACCCCCGCGTACGATTATGACACCTGGACCCGTAGAAGCAGATCCACGCGTATTAAGAGCATTAGGAACGCCTATTTTAGGTCAGTTTGACCCCGCATTTACGCGCATTATGAATGAAACGATGGAAATGCTTCGTGAACTATTTCAAACTAAAAACAAATGGGCCTTTCCCGTTGATGGAACGTCTAGAGCCGGGATTGAAGCAGTTCTTGCAAGTGTAGTTGAGCCTGGCGATAAAGTGTTCGTCCCGATTTTCGGCCGCTTCGGCTATTTATTAACGGAAATTGCCGAGCGCTACGGAGCTGATGTACACAATATTGAATGCGAATGGGGAGAAGTGTTTGACCCTGAAACAGTTATCCGTGAAATAAAAAAAGTAAATCCGAAAATTGTTGCAATGGTTCATGGTGAAACGTCTACAGGGAGAATTCAGCCTCTTAAAGAAATTGGTGCTGCATGTCGCGACCAAGATGTCTTATTTATTGTCGACGCAGTAGCTACTATTGGCGGTACGGATGTAAAAGTAGATGAATGGAACATCGACGCATTGATTGCAGGTACGCAAAAGTGTTTATCTGTTCCGTCGGGCATGGCACCTATTACGTACAATGATCGTATTGAAAAAATTATTATGGAACGTAAAAAAGTTGAAAAAGGAATCGCAACAAAAGCGGATGCTCAAACTGTTCGTCTGCGTCCTAATATTATCAGCAACTATTTTGATTTAAGTCAGCTTCAAGACTATTGGAGTGAGCGCAGGCTAAATCATCACACGGAAGCAACTTCCATGCTCTATGCTTTAAGAGAAGGGCTGCGCATTATTTTAGAAGAAGGGTTAGAGGAAAGGTTTGCAAGGCACCGCCTTCACGAAAAAGCACTTGTAGCTGGTATTAAAGCAATGGGATTATCTTTATTCGGCGATGAGAATTCAAAAGTTCCAACCGTTACGTGTGTGTTAATTCCACTAGGGATTGACGGAGAGGCAGTTCGTTCTACGCTTCTTGAACAATTTGGGATTGAAATTGCAAGTTCTTTTGGGCCGATGCACGGAAAAATATGGCGTATCGGTACAATGGGATACAGCTGTCGAAAAGACAACGTTCTATTTACATTGGCTGGTCTTGAAGCAGTGCTTATTCGAAACGGGGCAAGCGTGAATGCAGGTTCTGCTTTGCAAGCAGTATTAGAAGTTTACGAGGAAGAAGTAGCGTTGTCTAGTCTGTAAAGATTCGTTTTATTCATCATATAAAGAAAAGAGGAGATTTTCTATGAGCGAATACTTTTTTACACACCCCTATGCATCGCAGCGTACGTGTACGTTTGGAAAAAACGGAATGGTAGCAACTAGTCAGCCTCTTGCCGCTCAGGCGGGTCTTGAAATGTTGAAAAAAGGAGGCAATGCGGTAGATGCTGCTATTGCCTCCGCAGCTTGTTTAACGGTTGTAGAGCCTACGTCAAATGGAATTGGCGGAGACGCATTTGCTCTCGTGTGGATAAATGAAGAGCTATACGGACTCAACGCGAGCGGTCCTGCTCCTGCTTCTATCTCTATTGAGGCTCTGCGTGCCATGGGGATAAAAGAGATGCCGGCTCGCGGTTTTGTTCCTGTTACGGTTCCAGGTGCTCCGAGCGCGTGGGCGGAGCTGTCAAAACGCTTTGGCCGGCTGTCGCTAAAAGAAGTGCTGCAGCCTGCTATTTCTTATGCGCAAGAAGGGTTCCCAATCTCCCCAATTTTAGGGTACAATTGGGAACGAGCGTTTGAACGATTTACACACGCGTTAAAAGGTGACGAATATAAGCACTGGTTTGAGACGTTTACCAACAATGGATCTGCTCCTAAAGTAGGGGAAATATGGCGATCACCAGATCACGCTGCGACGCTGCTGGAAATTGCCGAAACGAACGGAGAGTCTTTTTACAGAGGGGACTTAGCTGATAAAATAGCAGCTTTTTCGAAAAAATACGGTGGATTTTTAGCAAAAGAAGATTTAGCAGCTTTTAAAGCAGAGTGGGTGAAGCCAATTTCAACTTCTTACCGAGGATACGATGTGTGGGAAATTCCACCCAACGGCCAAGGCCTTATTGCACTTTTAGCTTTAAATACGCTAAAAGGCTTTTCATTTGATGCCAAAGATTCTGTCGATACATACCACAAGCAAATTGAAGCGATGAAGCTAGCGTTTGCAGATGGACAAAAATTCATTACAGATGCTGATAAAATGACAGTAGCAGTTGAAGATTTGTTGAATGATTCTTATGCAAATAAGCGAAGAGAGCTGATTGGGGAAAAAGCACTTGTTCCCGAAGCCGGACAGCCGTCTCATAGCGGTACGATCTATTTAGCGACAGCTGATGGAGAAGGAAACATGGTATCATTCATTCAAAGTAATTACATGGATTTTGGTTCAGGACTTGTCGTGCCTAATACGGGCATATGCCTGCAAAACCGCGGGCATAATTTTTCGTTAGACCCACAGCACCATAACCGATTAGAGCCTGGAAAACGAACCTACCATACCATTATTCCTGGATTTTTAACAAAGAATAAAAGCGCTGTAGGTCCATTCGGTGTAATGGGCAAATTTATGCAACCTCAAGGACATGTGCAAGTCGTCATGAATATGATCGATTTCCATCTAAATCCTCAGGCAGCTTTAGATGCACCAAGATGGCAGTGGATTGAGCATAAAAAGGTTCTTGTGGAAAAAGAAATGCCTTCACATATTGTAGAAGCATTAGAACGTAAAGGGCATGATATTCATGTGGCTACGAGCAGACATACGTTTGGAAGAGGACAGATTATTTTAAGAGATAAACAAACAGGTGTATTATACGGTGGCACAGAAGCGCGAACGGACGGAGCGGTCGTTGCTTATTAGATCACAGAGAAAGGAGCGCGAGAAATGCGACAATTAGATATTTTTATAGCGTTTTTTCGCTCAGGTATGCTCGGCTACGGAGGAGGACCTTCAGCTATTCCCCTCGTGAAAAAAGAAGTGGTCGATACGTACAAGTGGATGGATGACGATGAATTTGGCGATTTATTAGCAATCGCCAATACGCTGCCTGGGCCTATTGCTACAAAGCTGGCTGGATACATCGGCTATCGAGTCGGCGGTATTTTGGGTCTCGGGACAGCTTTATTTGCAGCCGTTATTCCAACCGTTTTTTTAATGGTATTGCTGTTAACAACTTTAACGCAATTTAAAGATCAGCCGTGGGTTATGGGCATGACCAAAGCAGTTGTTCCTGTAGTAGGAGTTATGCTCGCGGTTATGACGTGGGACTTTTTTAAAAAATCAACGTCTGGTCTGGGGTGGACGCCAGCTATTATCTTACTGATTATTAGTTTAGGGCTAATGGAATTTGCCCATATCCATCCAGCGGTCATTATTATTGTTCTTATGGCAGCAGCTTGGATTCCGCTAAAACGAAAAGGAAAAAAAGGCGAAAGTGCTGAACACAAGCAAAAGAGGGAATCGGTATGATTTATATTCAGCTATTTATGGCGTTTTTTGTTTCAAATATTTTAGGCTATGGAGGCGGACCTGCGTCGATTCCGCTTATTCAAAAAGAAGTCGTGGATCACTACCATTGGCTTACGGTCAAAGAGTTTAGTGAAATGCTAGCAATTGGAAATGCGCTGCCCGGTCCGATTGCAACAAAAATGGCGGGGTTTATCGGATATCAGCAGGCAGGGATTTTGGGCTCGGTGGTTGCTCTTTTTGCAACGATTGCTCCGTCGGTTTTACTTTTAGTTATTTTACTTCGAATATTATTTAAGTATAAAGATTCGCCAAATGTTAAGAAAATGACGAACTACATTCGTCCCGTTATCGCCATTTTACTGGGCTTGATGGCATATGAATTTTTTATGAATTCATACGGTGATTCAGGTATATGGCAAACTTTATTTTTAGTAGCAGCCAGCTTTCTTTTATTAGAAAAATTGCGCGTGCATCCAGCGTTCGTTATTGTCGGAGCACTCGTATACGGAGCTGTTTTTCTTGCGTGAATGAAGCTCTCGAATGATGAGAGTTTTTTTTTGTAAAAGAGACGAAAAGAGGGAGAGCGATGGTTGAAAAAGCGGTGTTAGAAAACGTTCAGGATCTGGTTAACCTGCGAATGTTGCTCATGAAAGAACTGGGAGAATTAAATGGGAGTGAGAAGCTGTTTCAAAAAGCGACAGAAGAATATTTTACTGCAAATATAAATAACCCAAATAATTAATTATACGGCTATTTTAAAAGCCGATGGAGAAGTTGTATCAGCAGGAAGCATCGTCTTTTTTATACGTCCGCCTTCACCGAGTAACCTCCAAGGAAAAGAAGCATATGTTATGAACATGTATAAAGCTTTTGATTACCGAAAACAAGGCTATTCTTCAGCAATTTTAAAGCATTTGATGCAGTACTGCCAAAAAAGTGGTGTGAATCGAATATGGTTAAGCGCTTCATCCGCAGGAAAAAGCTTGTATCAAAAACACGGATTTATTGAATATGACTCTGAAATGGAATACGTGTTTGAAAAAAATTAAAGTGACAAAACTCTTGATAGAGATGGGTTTGCAGGAGCAATGGTTTTTAAAAAATAAAAAAATTAATAAAAAGTGTTGACGAAGATAAAAAAACCATTCATAATACAAATCAACATCACACAACATTACACACAACTTGGAAGCGACAAACAGTTTCAAACGATCGGAACTGATTATCCAAGTACACATACATAGTCAATACTGAGCGTTGATAGGAGCACTAGTAGAAAAAATTTCCCTGTATCAGAGAGCTGACGGTTGCTGCGAGTCAGAACACAGATTTTTTCGAAGTACATTCCTTGAGCATCTTTTCCGAGTAGGAAAAGACGGCCTGGCCGTTATTTTAATGAAGAGGCAAGCAAAATGCTTGCAACTAGGGTGGTACCGCGAATTTTCGTCCCTACTGACTCTTAAGAAAAATCTTAAGGGTGAGTAGGGACTTTTTGTATTTCGGTCCATTATAATTTTATATCCATTACAAGCGATGAAAAGAGCATAGTAGCAAAATCTTCCCTGTAACAGAGAGCTGATGGTTGGTGCGAATCAGTACAAAAGAGATTGCGAATTACATTCTTGGAGCTTTCTTTTGGCGATAGTCAAAAGCGGCAATAGCCGTTATCTTAATGAAGAGGCAAGCAATGCTTGCAATTAGGGTGGTACCGCGATCAATTCGTCCCTACTGATACAATCAGTAGGGACTTTTTGTATATCCGCATAAGCGGCTGTGTAGGTGTAAAACGGATTTTTAAATACAAACTAATTCAGAAGATCCGTTCAAGGTTATAAAATCAAAGGAGGATTTTTAAAATGACAAAATCACTAGAACAATTACGAGGACAAATCGACGAAATAAATTTAGAAATTTTAGAATTATTAAACAAACGCGGTGAAATCGCACAAGAAATCGGAAAAGTAAAAGGTACACAAGGTGTGAATCGCTTTGATCCAGTTCGTGAACGTAAATCGTTAGATCAAATCTTAGCTAACCATAATGGGCCATTCGAAGCTTCAACAATTCAGCATATTTTCAAAGAAATTTTCAAAGCAAGCTTAGAGCTTCAAGAAGACGATCACCGTAAAGCACTTCTTGTATCTCGCAAAAAGAAATCTGAAGATACAATCGTTGACATCAACGGTACAAAAGTAGGTCCTGGAAACTTAGAATTTGTAATGGGACCATGTGCAGTAGAAAGCTACGAACAAGTAAAAGAAGTGGGCTTAGCGCTTAAAGAACAAGGCATTACATTAATGCGCGGCGGAGCGTTCAAACCACGTACATCACCTTACGATTTCCAAGGTCTTGGAGTGGAAGGGTTAAAAATCTTACGTCAAGTAGGAGATGAGCTAGGCCTATCAATTATCAGTGAAATTGTTTCTCCTCAAGATATTGAAACGGCTCTAGATTACGTAGATGTGATTCAAATTGGTGCACGTAACATGCAAAACTTCGAGCTATTAAAAGCTGCAGGTTCTGTAGACAAACCGATTCTTTTAAAACGTGGATTGGCAGCAACAATTGAAGAATTCATTAACGCCGCTGAATACATTATGTCTCGCGGAAATGGAAACATTATTCTTTGTGAACGCGGTATCCGCACATACGAGCGTGCAACACGCAACACATTAGATATCTCAGCTGTTCCAATCTTGAAAAAAGAAACGCATTTACCAGTTGTAGTAGACGTAACGCATTCAACAGGACGCAAAGACTTACTATTACCATGTGCAAAAGCAGCGATTGCTATCGGCGCAGATGCTGTAATGGCAGAAGTTCATCCAGACCCAGCAGTAGCACTATCAGATTCAGCACAGCAAATGAACATTCCTGAATTCCACAAATTCATGGAAGAATTAAAAGGTGCAGCAGTAAAATTATCTTAATTTCATAGTGATACAGTGATAAGAAACTAGTAGCAAACATTTCCCTGTCTCAGAGAGCTGACGGTTGGTGGAAGTCAGTACAAAAATGTGAGCGAATTACACTCTTTGAGTACTCTTTTACAGAGCGGTCAGCGGATCGTTAACAATTCGAGGTGGCAAGCAATGTTTGCAACTAGGGTGGTATCGCGAGAAAAACTCGTCCCTACGACGTAGGGGCGAGTTTTTTATTTTTTATAACAGAAAGGAATCGATAATATGAGATATTTAACAGCAGGAGAATCGCACGGACCTCAATTAACAGCGATTATTGAAGGAGTACCGGCAGGGCTTGAATTAACAGCCGAACATATTAATGAAGATTTAGCGAGAAGACAAAAGGGACATGGGCGCGGACGCCGCATGCAGATTGAAAAAGATCAAGTTCAGATTAAAGGCGGGGTTCGCCACGGTGAGACGCTTGGTTCACCCATTGCTTTAGTCGTTGAAAACAAAGATTTTACTCACTGGAGAAATATTATGGGTGCTGATCCAGTTGATCATGATGAAGAAGTAAAGCGACAAATTACAAAACCTCGTCCAGGTCATGCGGATTTAAATGGAGCGATTAAATACAGTCACAGAGATATGCGAAACGTATTGGAACGTTCATCTGCTCGTGAAACGACGGTACGAGTAGCCACAGGCGCAGTTGCCAAACAAGTACTAAAAGCTGTAGGCGTAAATATTGCGTGTCACGTGCTTGAAATCGGCGGTGTGAAAGCTGAAAAAACGGCATATGAGTCCCTAACAGAACTTCAGGAAAAAACAGAAGCGTCACCTGTTCGCTGCTTAGATGAAGAAGCGGGACAGAAGATGATGAAAGCAATCGATGATGCAAAAGAAAATGGAGACAGCATTGGTGGCGTAGTGGAAGTAGTAGTAGAAGGAATGCCTACTGCAGTGGGAAGTTACGTGCACTATGATCGTAAGTTAGATTCAAAGCTAGCTGCTGCTATTATGAGCATTAACGCGTTTAAAGGCGTTGAAATCGGCGTAGGCTTTGAAGCAGCTCGCAGACCGGGAAGTGAAGTCCATGATGAAATTCTATGGGATGAACAAAACGGCTATACGCGTAAAACGAACAATGCAGGAGGTTTAGAAGGAGGCATGACAACAGGGATGCCGATTGTGGTGCGAGGCGTCATGAAACCTATTCCTACCTTATACAAGCCGCTGCAAAGTGTAGATATTGATACAAAAGAGCCATTTGCTGCAAGTATTGAACGCTCAGACAGCTGTGCAGTACCGGCGGCAGCGGTTGTAGCAGAATCAGTGATTGCTTGGGAACTAGCATCTGCTATTATCGAGCAATTTGGGGCAGATCGAATTCAGTTAATTCAAGAAAACGTAAAAAAACATGAAGAATACGCAAAGCAATTTTAATGAATAGAGGAGAATGAAAGGTGAAAACACGTGTATTACTTATTGGCGTCGGCCTTATTGGAGGATCATTAGCGCTAGCTATGAAGAAGCATCGTCACGTCACGGTCGTTGGAGCTGATATCAATACAAATGAAGTACAATTAGCCAACCAGCTAGGTATCGTTGATTATGTAGCTGAAGATATAAAAACAGAAGCAGCCCAAGCAGATTATATCGTGCTTGCTACTCCAGTAGAGTACACGACAGCATGGATACACGACCTTTCTACTTGGAAGCTTAAAGAAACGGTTATCGTAACGGATGTCGGAAGTACCAAAGGTGAAATTATGAAAGCAGCCCAAGCGCTGAATAAGAAACGTATTTCATTTATTGGCGGGCATCCGATGGCTGGTTCTCATACGAGCGGTGCAGTCAATGCACGAGCGGATTTATTTTGTTCGGCGCGCTATGTTTTAACGCCGTTTGAAAATGAGCAAAAAGAAAAAATAGATGCGCTTATGCATTTGCTAGAGCCTACAGGTGCACAATTTGTACCGCTTGATGCAGCTACTCATGACCAAATCACTGGAGTTGTCAGTCATTTACCTCATGTGATTGCGACCAGTCTTGTAAGACAAGTCAAAGGATATTCAGCAAATAATCATCTTGTCACAGAAATGGCGGCAGGCGGTTTTCGAGATATTACCAGAATTGCTTCAAGCAATCCTCATATGTGGAGAGACATATTAAAACAAAACCGTTCTATGCTTTTAACATTGCTTGATGACTGGATGAAAGAAATGGAACAAGTAAAACTATTAGTAGAAAAAGGTGACGGACACGAGTTATTTGATTACTTTTCAGATGCCAAAGAATTTCGTGATTCGCTTCACGCATAAAAGGAGAGACAGATTGTGACAGTAAAAGCTTTACGAGGAACGATTCAAATTCCAGGAGATAAATCCATTTCTCACCGTTCCGTTATGTTTGGTTCAATCGCAGAAGGAACCACAACGATTAACGGATTTTTGCCAGGAGACGACTGCCTTAGCACCATTTGCTGCTTTCAAAAACTAGGTGTAGATATTCAGATGATTGATGAACAAAGCGTTGTGGTAAAAGGAAAAGGTATACAAGCTCTAAAAGAGCCATCTGATATTTTAGATGTCGGAAATTCGGGCACCACGATTCGTCTCATGATGGGGATTTTAGCAAATACACCCTTTCATTCAACGTTAATTGGAGACGAATCCATTGCCAAACGCCCCATGAAGCGTGTGACTGGTCCACTTCGTGATATGAATATTCATTTAGACGGCCGAAAAGACGCTAATTTTACACCGCTTGTTATTCGAGGTGGGAAAGCAAAAGGTATACACTATACATCTCCCGTTGCAAGCGCACAAGTAAAATCAGCTATTTTACTTGCTGGACTGCAGGCGGAAGGAACAACTTCTGTAACGGAACCGGCGAAATCGCGTGATCATACAGAACGTATGCTAGAGGCGTTTGGTGTTAAAGTGGAAGAAGAAGGCTTAACCGTTTCAATTGAAGGCGGTCAAACGTTAAGAGGAACGCATGTAGAAGTGCCTGGTGATATTTCGTCAGCTGCATTCTTTTTAGTAGCGGGGGCTATTATTGCAAACAGCCGCATTGAAATTCAAAAAGTTGGGATGAATCCGACTCGAACGGGTATTTTAGATGTGCTTTCAAATATGGGCGCTTCGATCGAGACAGTCAAAGAAACAAAAGAAACAGCGGAACCCTATGCAGATTTAGTTGTAGAAGCTTCTCACTTAAAAGGTACAGAAGTAGGAGGAGACTTAATTCCACGCCTAATTGACGAAATCCCAATTATTGCACTAGCTGCCACACAAGCAGAAGGAATCACGGTTATTAAAGATGCTGCAGAGTTAAAAGTCAAAGAAACAAACCGTATTGATACGGTAGTGAATGAGTTAACCAAAATGGGAGCTAACATTGAAGCAACGGAAGATGGAATGATTATTCACGGAGGTACAAAACTTCATGGGGCAAATGTAAACAGCCACGGAGATCACCGTATCGGTATGATGCTCGCTGTTGCCTCTTGTATTGCAGAAGGGGAAACAATTATTGAAAATCGTGACGCGGTATCCGTCTCTTACCCGCAGTTTTTTGCTCACTTAGAGTCTTTACAGCAGTAAATTCCCTTATTATGTTAAAATAGCAGTTTGAAAGTTATAAGGAATTTATAAAATTAAAACCAATGACTCTATATTTCGCCGGAGAAATCCGATATAATCATTACAACACCTCTAGTATTAAATAGAATTTGGTGAATGATTATGTTTTTGATGATTGTCTACATCGGGGCCATTTTATTTTTTATAAAAATGTTTATGGATCGAGATTTTATTTGGTTTTTGTTTCTATTGCCATTTTTGATGTTTGTTATGTTTTTTGAAACAGACTATCTTGATCATGTCCCTGAATCTGGAAGGTTAATTATCTTTACGTTTTCTTTTTTAGTCATTTATGCAATGGTTTTGGTGTATAATCGATACTTTAGAAAAGAAGGATGTAAAGAGTAAACTCAAATGTGAATCCATTGATAATGATAAAAAAAGCATGCCCTACGGCGTGCTTTTTTTATCGCTTGAATTGACATCCACTGGTGTAAGCGGCTTTTTAGCAGGGCCTTCTACCACAGATCCGTCGTAAGAGAAACGAGAACCGTGACAAGGGCAGTCCCACGTGCGGTCACCAGCGTTCCAATTTACTTCACATCCTAAGTGCGTGCATGTAGTATCGACGCAGTGAAGCTTCCCTTGAGGATCTTTATAAGCCCCCGTACGTTTGCTGTTTACATATACGACCGACCCTTCATCATTTTGAAGCTGATCCAGTCCTTTTTCAGGCATTGAAAACTTACCGGTAATAAAGTGTTCAGCCACATCAAGATTTTGACGAAAGAAATGCTTAAGACTAGGGTCCGCATAAAAACGAGACGGATTATACAACTCTGCATATGGGTTGTCTTTTCCGGTTATTGCATCTCGAATAATATGTGCTGCAATGGTGCTATGAGTCATCCCCCATTTTTTAAATCCGGTGGCAATAAAGATATTCGGCTTGCTTTCTTTAATGGGACCGATATATGGAATTTTATCAAGCGTAAATAAATCTTGTGCAGACCATTTGTAACGAAAATGTTGAACAGTAAAATTTTCTTCGGCGAACCTCTGAAGGGACTCATAGTGGAACATAGTATTAATTCCTTGTCCAGCTTTGTGGCCTTCTCCACCAATTAAGATGAGTTCTTCTCCGTCAACTTTTGTTGAACGCAGCGAATGAGTAGGCTGATCAGCACTTAAATACATGCCTCCAGGGTAAGCTTGTTCAACTTTTGCTGCTAGTACATACGAACGTTTGGCATACATGCGCGTATAGTAAAAGCCCGCCCCATCATAAAATGGAAAGTGTGAACACGCCACTACATATTTGCAAGAAATTCGATGTCCGTCTCTTGTGACAACGGTGGGCGACGTGCTTTCTTCTACATCCGTTGCTACGGTGTTTTCAAAAATCAATCCGCCGCTTTCTGTGAATTTTTTTACTAAATGAAGCAGATATTTTAACGGATGAAACTGAGCTTGATCTTTCATAATAGCTGCTGCTCTGATATCAAAATTAAAAGGAATCTCTGTTGCAAATTCACATGGAATATGTAGTCGCTGATAGGCTCTAAACTCTTTACGAACTCGATGATCAAACTCCAGCGTTTCTCCGTACAGGTAAGCATCTTGTACGGAAAAGTCGCAGTCGATATTTTCGGTTTGAATTAAGTCTTTCATAAACTGCAGAGCCTGTTCGTTTGCTTTATAATAAAGCAGCGTTTTCTCTTCGCCAATGTGTGAAAGCAGCTCGTCGTAAATAACG
Source organism: Priestia megaterium (assembly GCF_023824195.1). Taxonomy (NCBI): domain Bacteria; kingdom Bacillati; phylum Bacillota; class Bacilli; order Caryophanales; family Bacillaceae; genus Priestia; species Priestia megaterium. The sequence goes on along the minus strand of NZ_CP085442.1, from coordinate 3,083,311 downwards.
TCATGCTGAGCTGTAATCTTTGCTGTTGTGTGACCGGTTGTACCATTTAAAATATTATCAGCTTCAATTAACGCCACGTTCAGTCCTTCTTTTTGTAATAAATAAGCTGTTGTAATACCGCTAATACCGCCTCCTACTACTACTACATCAACTTTTCGATTTTCTGAAAGAGATGGGTATGTTGGAAACTTTAAATAATCGCGCCAGTAGGGCTCAGTATCCTTTGGGATATTTGCCAATTTATTCACCTCCATATGATAAGCCTTATTTTTACCATAGTTTTCTAAAAAATGTATGCAAAATAAAGGAATCTACTCTAATAGCATCTCTTTGCTATACCTATTTAAGCAAAAGGAGGGGAAAAAAGCGATTACAATCAGCCTTTGTATGATTGTTAAGAACGAAGAAGAGGTTAAACGAAAACATTTGATCTTCAAGATTCTTCTTTTTCAACGTGGCGTCCGCACCTGCAGCTTGCCGTTTGCTACGATAAACTTGGTGAATAAAAAGCAAAGTATGAAATAGTAAAGGTTACAGATTTAAACATGAAGAGCAATAAATTCATATAAATGATAGGGAGCATCATATAATAAAAGTATAGAGGCTTAATTCGGCAAAGGGTATTTAAACATCAAGGTCCAAATAAAAGGGCAAACGGCATGTTTGTCCTTTTTTCATGATTATAGTGACAATTTTCATATATAGTAATAAAGTATATATATAGCAAAAAAATCCCAAATTTCAAGAACATAAAAAACGGCTTAAACCAACACAAGTTGTACTCTTAGAGTATGTAGAACGTGCAAAAAAACGAAATAATATGTAGTATTGTAATACAGGACGTAATTGGGAAGAAAAATGAAAACGTTGACAAAAAGAGGAGGGGTACCATGTTGGGTTCACTACCTAATGTTATAAATACGTCAACGCTTGTGTCTTCAAGTGAACAACAAGAAGCGTCATCTGAATCATTTAAAACATATACTCATAAAGGAAAAAAATTCAAGGTCTATTTACCTAAATCCTATCATATTTTAAAATCTTACCCACTAATGGTTATGCTGCATGGATGTACACAAAATGCAGATGATTTTGCGATAGGCACCCAAATGAATGAGCTCGCCGACGAAAAGGAATTTATTGTCGTATATCCACAGCAGTCTTCTAACTCAAATATGAATAAATGCTGGAATTGGTTTGAACCTCTTCATCAAATTAGAGGGTTTGGCGAGCCAGCTATTATTGCAGGGATTGTAAAAAAAGTCCAAAACATGCACTTTATTCAGAAAAATAAAGTGTTTATTGCCGGTCTGTCAGCAGGAGGAGCAATGAGCATCGTTATGGGGGTAACGTATCCAGAACTGTTTGCTGGAATAGGTGTGTCAGCAGGTATCGAATATCAGGCGGCTCTTAACGTATTTAATGCGTATTCTGTCATGGCCAGTAAAGGTCCTTCCCCCGTTAAACAAGGGAGAATTGCTTATCAGCAAATGGGAAAACGGGCAAAGCCACTGCCGCTCATTGTATTTCATGGTAACGCTGATTCTACGGTAAATGTAGCCAATGCAGATCAAGTGGTTCACCAGTGGATTACAACTAATAATCTTGCTTATAACGGAAGAATAGATGGATGGATTCAAGATAGCCCGGTTAAAACGAGAGAAGAAAAAATTCTCTTTGGACGGGATTATACAACATATCGCTACGAAAGCAGTAAGGGAGAATTGGCTATTGATAAATATATTATCAATGGAATGGGGCATGCATGGTCAGGGGGAAATTCAGCGGGCAGCTATACAGATCCTAAAGGCCCCAACGCTAGTCGAATCATGTGGGACTTTTTCATGAGTCAAAAAGTATAAACAGAGCATATAATGAGGTTCAGTTGCGTTCTTATCGCAGAGAAGAAGAGCTGAAAGTAGCTCTTCCGGCCCTTATTAGTATAAAGAAGCAGCTGCAGGAACCATTATTTTAACTAGACGTGTTTTTCTAAAAATTAGGATTTGATTATTTAGAAAACGGGTACTGTAATAAAGAAAATAAGAAGCCAAAATTACATAGCTTAGGATTGACAGCTTATAGTTGTAAATGTAAGATAACTGCGAGCTGCATTTTGTATGATTAAAACATTAAAATAAGCCGAAAACTGAAAAAATAAATAGAAATTGTAAGATGAGCGGGTAAGGAAAAGGAGATTAAAAAATGAATATTGCATTTTTCTTAGTACCAAAAAGTGATGTTGTAACACTAAATATTCAATCCACGTTAAGGCAGGCTCTTGAAAAAATGGAGTATCATCGCTATTCTACAGTTCCGCTGGTTGACGATGATGGTAAATATGTGGGCGTTCTTACTGAAGGAGATCTTCTTTGGAAGTTAAAAAGCCTAGGAGACTATCGCTTTCAAGATACGGAAAATATTAAATTAACAGAGATTGACCGCTATCAAGATTATAACCCAGTTGCTATATATGATGAAGTTCAAAACATCCTTTCAAAGGCAATTGACCAAAATTTTGTTCCTGTAACGGATGATCAAGGTGTATTTATTGGAATTGTGAGAAGAAGAGAAATTCTAGAGTTTTATGCAGAAAGCGCAAGTAAAGTGAAAAATCAAATATAAAAAAAGCCATCTCTAGATGGCTTTTTTTTCTTGTCTTATCTGCCCCGTACATACTCCTAAAAACAGGCTTAGGTCATGGCCCACAGCAATGCACTTCCTTGTACTAGTTTACATAATCTATTTATATATAGGTATAAAATTGCCTATATAAATCTTATTTATAGATAAGGATGGTTTATGTGAGTTACAACAATAAAAAGAAGTGTTGCTGGTGTTCTAATCAGTATTATTACAAAACTTCTGGCTACGATCCAAAGAGTAGCCATGAAGGAAAATGCTGTCATAACGATTATAAGCATAACGATCATTGTCCTAAACATGATGATGATCATCGTTCTGGACATAAAAAATGCCATCATGGTGGAAACCATGGCGGAGGTCACGATGGTAACCATGGCGGAGATCATGGCTGTCATGGCGGAGGTCACGGCGGAAACCACGGCGGCAACCACGGCGGTAATCACGGTGGAAACCATGGCGGAGGTCACGGCGGTAATCACGGTGGTTGTCATGGCGGAGGTCATGGCGGTAACCACGGCGGTAATCACGGTGGTTGTAAAAGACGTCGCTGCTGTTGGGGCTGGGTGTTTTAATTTAATAAATAATTGAATTAAAATGAAGCGTTGATTTAGCAGAAAGAACTCAAGAAATTGAGTTCTTTTTTTGTAAGTTGAAACTTATAAACGGTATACTTCGTATATATAGTAAGAGCATTTTGGAGGAGGAAAAAAAATGTTTAAAAAAATGTTTGCTAAAATTGGAGTTGGAGCTGCCAAAGTGGATTTACGATTAAATGAAACGGCCTATACGCTCGGTCATGTAATTGAAGGAGCTATTGTCATCCAAGGTGGAAACGTTCAGCAACATATTAATTTAATTGATGTTGAATTTTGGCTTGAAGTTCAATTGAAAAGCGGTCAAATGCATACACATCGTGTGGAAAGCCTGCGCGCAGCTTCTTCATTTACAATTAATGAAGGCGAGAAAAAAGAAATTCCATTTACATATCATTTACCATTGGATCTTCCAATCTCTGCGAGCAACGTTAGCTATTTCTTTAAGACACACTTAGATATTGAAGGGGGAGTTGACTCAACAGACCGGGACCCGGTGCGCATTAAAGCTCCAAAAAGCTTATATCAGCTAGTAGAGGGCTTTGAAGCACTTGGGTTTAGAGAAAAACATCATTCAGGAAAATTTAACGGATACAAACAAGAATTTGCATTTTTTCCTACAGACTTCTTAAAGGGATATGTAAATGAGGTTGAGTTTGAGGTAGCCATTGAACGAGAAGGTATCCGCGTGCTATTGGAGCTAGATTTGCCTTCTTTCGGCCGAGAGAGGGAAATAAAAAATGAACTCTTTTTTACAAATGATGAACTAAGCCAGCCATCCACTATCGCTCGTTTGCTGGAAGAAGCGATGGAAGAGATGATGGAAAATCCTCGAGACTATGAATATTATAAGCCTTCTCACTATGATCAGCATTCACACCACCCACGTATGAGCGGGCTAGGAGGAGCAATGGGAGGCTTTGCAGCCGGTATGTTAGGCGGGCTGCTCATTGAGAATTTGATGGATGATATGTTTGAAGACTCGGCGCTTGGTGAAATTGGAGAAGATATTGAAGAAGCCGGGGAGGATCTGTTGGATGGAGATTTTTTTGATGGAGGAGACGATTGGTAAAAGGGATTTTGAATAAATAAAAAGGATGATTAATGATGATCATCCTTTTTTTCTTTCTTCTTTCTTTTTTTTACTTCTATATACTTAATGTGAAAATCCTCTATAATCAGAACTTTAAAGTAAAATTGCTCATGCTGAATGATATCATTTTTGGTCACATCAAACTTTTCGGTTAACACCCACCCGGCAATGGTATCTACTTCTTCGTCGCTAATATCTGTGCCGAGTAAATCATTTACTTGGCTAATGAGCATTTTTCCGTCAAGAATATAATGATCGTCTTTAATTTTTTGTACATAAGGAATTTCGTCCGTATCAAACTCATCTCGAATTTCTCCCACAATTTCTTCAATAATATCTTCTACTGTGACAAGCCCAGCGGTTCCGCCATACTCATCAAAAAGAATAGCCATTTGAATACGTTCTTTTTGCATCTTTACAAGCAAGTCATGAATGGGTACGGTTTCAATTACTTTAAAAATAGGCTTGACGTATGACTCTAACGTATTGGTGCCGTCTTTTTCGTTGAATACAATATCATTATAAATTTCTTTAATATTAACGAGACCGATTACTTTATCTTTATCCCCATCTTCAACAATTGGATAGCGCGTATATTTTTCGACATTTGCGATTTGCAAAAAAACCTCTACGACGTCGTCTTTGGAAGCACTCACAATTTCCGTACGAGGGACCATTACTTCTTTAGCTAAACGATCATCAAAATCAAAAATTTTGCTCATATATCGATATTCGGATTGATTGATTTCACCGCCTTCGAAGCTCTCAGATAACAAAATGCGAAGCTCTTCTTCACTATGAGCAGCTTCATTTTCTGAAATCATCGTTATACCAAAAATCTTGGTCAACATACGAGCTGATCCGTTTAATATTTTAATGAACGGATACATAAGTTTGTAAAACACGATAATCGGTTTTGCAAAGTTCAGCGTAATTTGTTCAGCCATTTGAATAGCAAACGTTTTAGGAGCTAATTCCCCCAAGACAACATGTAAAAAAGTAATAACAACAAATGCAATGACAAAAGATAAAATACCAGCAAGCGGTTCATTCGTATGGAAGGTAGTAAAAAGAGGGTGAAGCAACCGATCTAGCGTCGGTTCACCAAGCCAACCAAGCCCGAGAGCCGTGATGGTGATACCAAGCTGACAAGCGGATAGATATTCATCTAGATGCGTAATAACGTGTTTGGCAGATACAGCTTTTTTATTTCCTTCTTCTAGAAGCTGGTTGATTTTTGAACTTCTTACTTTTACAATAGCGAATTCTGTCGCTACAAAAAAAGCAGTTAATGCAATTAAAACTGCGACTAATAGTAATTTTACGGCGATCATCAAATTCACCACCTTGTACGTAAATGTATATCTTAAGTGTTAGCCAAAGTGGAGAAAACATGTATTAAATCCGGAAAAGAAAAACGCACATAAAAAAACTGCTTCTATCTTTATAAAAGAAAAAGAAGCAGTTTATTATGTTACATGTTCATTTAGGGGAATTAATCTTAACTTTACCATCATGGTCTATCACATATCGGTTCTACAGTTCAACTGACTTTTAGCAAACGTATTGCGAGCGTGTTATGACACCTCCTTTAACTGTAATCCGAGTATATATGATGCATCTCTCACTCCTTTCTATTAGTTAATTGTATTATAATACATAATTAATCAAAATACTACAAATATTCAGAAAATAATTCAAAATGCATAGTTTTTTGTCATTTTCTGAAATATATGCACAAAACGAGATTGAAACATAACAAAATCAATACAATCTAAAGACGAATAAACTGAGTAAATGATCTAGTATGGATCGTTTGGTTACACTGCTGTTGATTTCCGTGCAAGGCTACGCTTTCCCTCCCATCAACAGCTAGAAGCAACTCTAAATATATTAACATTAAACCTATATTCACCATACCAATGAAAAAATCCGAACGAATTTGGTTCTTGATTAAGGATCAAATTCGTTCGGATCTTCCTTTAATTAAAATACTTTTGTCCCAGCCTCTTTTTAATTAATGCAGCTTATGGTTATTAGGCATCTGAGGAGAGGCAGTGGCTTTTGCAAAACTTGTGATCATTTGCTGCATATCTTCTTTTGCAAGCTGCGGGACTTGATAATAATGGTGTTTATTTTGATAAAGAGAAATTTCATAAGCCATTTCAATCCAATTAGGAACACTGTCTCCGAATATTCGGCGAACAACAGGATTTGTTATTTCTAAAGCGGTCATGGTTAAAAGAGATGCTTGAGACTTAACTAGACCTAGCATATGACCTGATATGCCTTTTTCATTAATTTCCTCAACGGACTGATTCGGCTTTTTAGGCTGCGAAGGCTTTAAGCCATAAACAAAGGTATGAGACTGCTTCATGTTATATACATGTGTAGAACCGACCGGCTTTTGACCAGTAGAAAAAGCTTCTACGATTAAATTATATTCATTTAAAATAAACTGATATTGCCGATCAATGATATCAAGCAGCTCTTGTTCTTTTACATATTTCCTAAACATCATAAACTGATCCATTACGTTAATCGAGCCGGCAAGTGTTTCATGAACGTCAAATAGTTCATGCCCTCCATGGTTCAATTGTGGGGGTACAGCTCCAGTTTGCATGTTTGTAGGAAGTTCGTGATTATTCATACTAAGTCCTCCTTAAAATCGGTATCGACTATAGTCTTTAAAATTCTTCAGGTTTTATACTCAAACTTGATTTATTCATAAAATGTTGCCCTACATAACTTAATTTACATCTAGTTATTTTAATTAAAAGGTAAAAGTGAAAGGGTTTTATGAAAAAAAAGCGAATATCAATAACAATTCACGATCTATAGATAGGGGAATCAAAAAACATGAATGAGCTGCTGTCATACTCAAGTGAATTAAAGCACGAAGCAAATCAACTGGTGGTATCCAATCATTTATTGGATCTGTTAAGAGAATATGGTTGTCCTCTCTCAGGGGAGAGTTTTGAGTTAAATGTCATGACAAATCGCATCATTAATTTTTACGTAGGAAATGATGAAATGGATGAAGAATCTATTTTTCACATGGGGTATCAGCTTACAAAGCGTTTTAACCCTTATAAGATGATATTTGCTAATGAAAAAGATAAGTATCAGTGGAGTGTGTATATGATTCAGAAGGGAGAAGAGTGGAAGCTTGATATTTCCGTGCTTCCAGAAAATATCGTGAAGGACAAAGTTGAGAAACAAGAGTTATTAAAATCACTTCTCACTGAAAAGAAGCGGGAATGCATTTTATTTTTCATGCAGCAAAGCGGATATAATCGCTATTATACGAGTGATCATGTCTATAAGGCTGTGCTAGAAGACGACATTCACGATGATATGTCTTTTTTTATGTGGCTGCAAAGACAAAAAAAAGTAAATCAACAAACGTAAAAAAGAGCCGGTTAGGCTCTTTTTATGCGTTTACGGATGTTTTTACAGGTAAAGCAGCTTTTAGCATCCAAATATGTTTTTCAATGTTGCCGATTGTTCCAATGAATAAGTCAGCTGTTACGTGATCGTGTGCTGCTTCAGCTTTTTCAACTGCATTTTTTAAGTTTTTAACAAGTAGCATATAGTCATTAATTAAGGTTTCTACCATTTCTTCACTCGTTTGCTCGTTTCCATCTTCAGAAAGAGTAGCTGCTTGTAAAAATTGCTTCATTGTAGCAATTGGGCTTCCTCCAATGGCTAGTAATCGTTCTGCATATTCATCTATATAGTCCGCCGTCTCATTATAGAATTCTTCAAATTTTTCATGAAGCGTAAAAAATTGAGGCCCTTTTACATACCAGTGAAAGCGATGTAGCTTCGTATACAATACGTTAAAATCAGCAATTTGTTGGTTCAATACGTTTTCTAAATTCATAGTTAATAGCCTCCTAATGAGTTGTTGTTATCTTATGTTTATATTATATCAAATATCAAATTAAAATCAATACTTTTTTATAATTATTATTAAATAATAATTAAGAATGCTTTTAAATTGCAGTTCTTCTCTTTAAAAACTCTAAAGATATGATAGGATAGAGCAAGAGTATTGAAAGGAAGAAGGGTTAGTCATGCATATTACACCAGAAGCAAAACAATTAATTAACAATATACTTGAAGAGCAGGAGATAACAGGAATTCGCTTGTATTTCAAAGGAATTAGCTGTGAAATCCCTAATATTGGGTTAGCTTTTGAAGAGCCTTTTGAAAATGATGAAATGTATGAAGTCGACGGAGTACAAGTAGCAATGGAAGCTTCTATTGTGCCTTATACAAATGAATTAATGTTAGATGTTCATACAACGCCGTACGGTCCAGGTTTAGCATTAGTTGGGGCTAAAGAGGCTGAGTAAAAAATTTATGTAAGGGAAGCTAACAGGTTTGTTGTTTGTTTTGGTAAACCTTGGTTTACTTAATTCAAACGTTAGTGAAATGGAGGGGGACCTATGCTTCTTTCTCATCATGTAACGGTTGAACAAAGACAGCAAATCAAACGCTTTAAACAGCAAATACAAGACGCAAAAACGCTAGATGAGCGCCGTTTGTATCAAGCCCAGCTAAATAAATTTGTTGAGCGCCTATTTATTGAGAATCGCTTGCAGCGCAGCGGCGAACAATAAAAAACACCTAGAAAAGAAGCCTTCAAAGAAGGCTTCTTTTTTTTAAAGTAGTTTATTATACTTTTACCCCTTGTAATTATTCATTTTCTTATATATCGCCCTTTATCTACTTGAAATCCGGTTTTCTGTATGAATATAGCACTAAAAACGTGTAAGTGACTATTAAATGAAAGCGCTTTCTGTTATAGTTAAGGTATAGAATTGTACTTGTTCACCTACAATGTTCATAAGGAGTGGTTTGTATGATTGAAAGAGGAAACTTCTTAATTGGTTTAGCGTGGGGAACATCTTTGAGCATACCTTTATGGATCGCCTTCTTTGGCTGGATAAAATTAGTTTGGCGCTTGCTTTAAATAAATAAAAACAAAAAAAGTAAAAAAACTTCAGTGGATATGCGCTGAAGTTTTTTTAAATATTATAAATGAGCATTAAGAACTATTAAATAAATTATAATTTGTAACGATAAGTAAATAAGACTACTATAGATATTATTTTTGGATTTTTTAGGATTCTAATGTTTTAGGTCTTATTACACAATAGAAAGCAGGAGTACAAATTGAAAAGCTATCGTTTAGTAAGTTTCTCTACCTTATGTATCTGTCTATTCGTTTTATTCATTTCACCTTTTCAAGATACATCTAGTGCGTCAACTGATAAATATCAAAATTTCAAGCAGCTCTCACAGCACGAGTCTTCAGCTAGCTATAAAGTGACGACCAAAGAAACGAAAAGCCCTGTCCTTATCTTTGCTCCACACGGTGGAGGAATTGAAGGGGGGACAAGCGAAATTGCCCAAGAGCTTGGCAAACAAAATGCTCTTTACCTATTCGAATCGTTAAAGTCGAAAGGGTCACGAGACCTGCACCTCACAAGCACTCATTTTGATGAGCCCACAGCGCGTAAGATGGTAAGCAAGTATGATAATGTTTTATCTCTTCACGGGTATTCTGGGAACGAAAAACATATTTTTGTGGGGGGAACTGATCGGGAGCGTGCAAAAAAATTAACGCAATTATTAAATCAAAATGGATTTCCGGCGGAACTGATTACAAAAGGGCACGATGAGATTGCAGGCATTAACCCTGGAAATATTGCAAATAAAAATCGTACCGGGAAAAGTATTCAATTAGAGATTAGCCAACCGCTGCGAAGTGCTATGTTTCATTCATTCACTTCAAAAGGAAGAGCTTCGTCTAAAACTCAAACTTTTTGTAGGTTTACAAATGTGCTTTCTACGTTTGTTTCCACTTCTTACTGAATCCAAAAAAGAATGCTTTCGCAAGCATTCTTTTTTTATAAACTAGTTTCGCTACTCGTGACTTATAATAGGTTTCCAGTTGAAATCTTTTACATCTTGAACAGAAGGCTTTCTCACGTGCTGTAAGCTTTCTTTATTACACGCTCCATAAACTATAAAATTTTCCTGAGCTTCTATTAAAGAAATAGAGTTGGCTCCTAATTCGTTGGCATTCAGCTTTTGGTACGGATCGTCTTCCCAAAAACATATCTCACAAATATCATAGTCACCATCACTGTCTAACGATTGATAACCACAGCAAGGGCATGTATACTTTTTCATTGTTTCTATCCTTTCTGTATGGGATTTTAAGCTAGAAAAAAGTCAGCCATCTTATTTAACTATTTTACTATATTCAAGGATAGTCTGAAAGAATATTCAAAAAATTGCGGCGGCACCTTCCCTAGGATTTGTGAACATTTTATAACGAATTGGTAATAGTTATTGTGAGACTGAGTAAAAAAGGAGTACACTTACTAGGAAAATAGATCGTGTTCGGAAACGTCTACATAAAAGCATTTTTGGATATGATGAAAAAAGAAAAAAGAGATAGGGAGTCATAAATATGAAAAAAATAATAGGTTTACTTTTAGCATGCTTTTTAGCTGTTCCGACCGTTAGTTTTGCTCATACACATGTGCAAACAACAGTGCCTGAAAATGGTGCAACTGTTACAGCTCCTCTAAAAGAAATTAAATTGACCTTTGAAACACACATCGAGAAAATCAGTACTGTAACCGTTACAAAAGATGGACAAAAAATTTCACTTGCATCGCAAAAAGTAGAGGGTCATGATTTAATAGCTTCTGTCGATCAGCCTCTTGAAAACGGATCTTACACAGTGAACTGGGAAATTGTAGGGGAAGATGGTCATGTAATGAAGGATTCCATTGCTTTTAAAGTAGATGTGAAAGATGAAGCGAAAGAAGAGAATACTCAAGCAGCCGGAAAAGATAGTGAAAAAAAGCAAGGAGCCACGCAATCTGAACAACACCAAAAAAGTGCAGTAGCAAATGATGAAAAAACAGAGAACAATGATTCTTCATCGTTTTTTGTTATCATGATTATTGCTATTGTAGTGGTGGTTGGAGCATTACTCTTAATCTTCAGAAAGAAAAAGGCTTAAAAAGATGAGTATTTTGTTGCCTGTTTTTGAGTGGTTCACATACGTAGGTCTTTCCTTATTATTAGGATTTGCCGTACTGCAATATGTGCCGCTTACAAAAAAGCCAACAATTTTATTATCAAAGCGATGGCTACTTGCAAGTGCAGCGGCTGTCGCTATTTTTTCGGTTGGAAATTCGCTTGAGATTATTTTATCTTTTTCAAAAATAAGAGGGTTAGGTGAAACAGTTCGTCTTGTATTATTGGAAACAAGAACGGGACACGCCTGGATCTTTGTTGTGCTGATTGCTGTTTTATGCATGGTTGCTGTTTCAATAGAGAGTCACCCTCATATGTATACATTGCTGACTGTGGCGTTGGTTGGAGGAATTGCCTATGCAAGTCACGCAGCATCCGTTTCTGCGCTTAGTGGGATGCTTTCTCATTCCCTTCATATTTTAGCAGTTGGACTGTGGGGAGGAGTGGTTCTGATTGTTGCCGCTTTTTCAAAAGAAACCTCCAATTGGAAAAGTTTCTTAAGCTGGTTTACTCCTTTTGCAATTGCTTGTTTTGTGCTTCTTTCATTAAGCGGGTTCATTTCGATGGTCATTATCATGGGGCTGTCCAACTATGTAAATTCATGGGCTACAGATTACGGGCAGTCTCTTTTACTAAAGCATATTACGATTATTCCACTGCTTGCATTTGCCGTCATCAATGGTTTTCTTATGAAAAAAGCGATAAAACATCCAGAATATAAGCCCGTGATGTGGATTCGAGCAGAAAGCATTATTTTGCTTATCATTTTTTTATTTACAGCTATCATGGTGACGCAATCGCCGCCAACTAATATAAGTCATATGGCAATGGATTCATCGATTCTTCCGTTTATCTATGGGAAACAAGTGACGCTCCCTCTAACGTTTCACGTAACGGTTGTAGGAATTCTATTCTTATTTGTCGCACTGCTGTTTTTTGTGTATTTACTTATTTGTTTTTACAAAAAGACAGTATGGCTTAGCGTATTAAGTGCGGGTTTGTTTGTTTTTGCTTTTTATATTGCGATGATGACAAGTATTCAAGTCTAAAAACAGTGAGAAATATCTCACTGTTTTTTTATTAGCCATTAAAAGCTGTGTTATCTCTCGGGCCTTTTCCCGGAGAAGGAGGCATCGGCATTTGAGAATTAGAAGTAGAGCCAGATCCGGATGTAGAGCCGCTTGAAGGTGATATATTCCCTGCATTTCCAAAAATAACGATACCACCAGAAATGGTTCCAATAGAAATAGATTTAATATAAACAGACATTCTTATTCAACCTCTCATCTAGTAAAAGAATTCCGTGTACCATAGTATATGACCTGCTTGTCATTTTCGTATAGACGAGTTTGAAAAATAGGTAAAAGCTTAGAAGTTCAGGTTGAGAAAGGAAATGGTGTAAAATAAGATAGAACTTTGAAGGTAAAGTGTGTGGTGTCTGCCTACAGTGTGTATACCACCTATTAAAAGAATTAGAAAGGAACTAAGATGAATACGCAAAAAGGAATTCATTTTTCATTTAAAAAATTATGGTTGCTAACGAACCCTCCGACAGGAAAGCTACTCATTTCGTTTATACTGGCCTTAATTAATACCGGAGCGTCTCTTTCTATTCCTCTTGTCATTAAAGAAGTGATGGAGAAAATTGCAGCGGGCGTTTCACCGCAGCTTATAGCAGGACTCCTTGGTTTATTTGCTGCTCAAATGGTAACAAGCGCAGTATCTCTTTATCTCCTTGCTCAAGTAGGGCAAGGTGTTGTAAAAGAACTCAGACATAAAGTGTGGAACAAGCTCATAAAGCTTCCGGTTTCATTTTACGACCAGAACCGTTCAGGTGAAATGGTAAGCCGCATTACAAATGATACAACCATTGTGATGAATTTATTGTCAACAGAAATGATTGACTTTGTAAAAAATATTTTATCTATTATTATTGCCGTTGTTATTTTATTTACGCTTGATGTACCGATGACGCTCATTTTACTAGCGGTTATTCCCGTTATGTTTCTACTCGTTATGCCGCTAGCGCGAAAAATACATAAAATTTCACGTGAGCAGCAGGATAAAATGTCCAAGCTTACGGCTTTTTTAGCTCAAATGCTGAGTGAAATCCGCTTGATTAAAGTATCCGGTTCAGAGAAAAAAGAAGTTGATTCCGGCTTACAATCGTTTCAGTCACTCTACCTCTTCGGTGTCAAGAGAGCTAAAATTGAAGCCATCATTACCCCGATTATTAGCACGGTGATGACCGCTGTTATGATTGCCATCGTCGGGTTTGGTGCATACCGGGTGAGTGAGGGATTTATCACTGCAGGAGAGCTGGTGGCTTTTGTTCTTTACCTTTTTCAAATTATGGTTCCGGTTGGTTCACTTACCCGATTTGTTACGAGCTTTCAGCAAACCAAAGGAGCTTCAGAAAGAATCTTTGATATATTAGCTGAGAAAGAAGAGAACTATGAAAATGGAGAAGTGCTTGAACAGGTAGGGAGTTTAAGGTTCGATAAAGTTGCTTTTCAATATGAAGATAAACCAGTATTGCAGGAGGTTTCATTTTCTGCTAAAAAAGGAGAAGTTACCGCTTTTGTTGGACCTAGCGGAGCTGGAAAATCTACTGTTTTTTCGCTTATCGAACGCTTTTATGAGCCTTCATCGGGGCACATATTCTTGGATGGAACAGACAGTCAAAACGTCAACTTACGTTCGTGGCGTCACCTGTTTAGCTATGTTCAGCAGGATTCTCCGATTTTAGCGGGAACAATTCGAGAAAATCTCATTTACGGATTAGAGAGGCATGTGACGGATGAAGAAATAGAAGAAGCAGCGAAGTTAGCGAATGCTCATCATTTCATTCAGTCCTTTGAAGCTCAATATGAAACAATGATTGGAGAAAGAGGTATTAATCTCTCAGGAGGACAGCGACAGCGTATTGCAATTGCCCGAGCGCTGTTACGCAATCCCCAGTTTTTACTACTGGACGAAGCGACAGCTAGCTTGGACTCCGAATCAGAAAAGCTTGTGCAAGAGTCATTGGAAACGGTAATGAAAGAACGCACATCACTCGTCATTGCCCATCGTCTATCTACGGTCATTAATGCGGACCAAATTGTTGTAATAGAGGAAGGGCAGGTTACAGGAAGCGGAACGCATAAAGAGCTGTTAGCCTCTCATTCTTTTTACCGGCGTTTGGTAGAGCAGCAGTTTCAAACATCCCTATAGAACAAACAAAAAAAGACTGCTTTCAAGCAGTCTTTTTTTAGTTTATTTATTTAGCTTTTTAACTAATTCATCACCCATTAATTCAGAAGAAAAAGGATCTCGGCTTGTGACAATTTGATCATTTGCCCAAACGGCATATGCTTTTTTATCCATCTCAGGGATGTAGTTAGCCACTTCACGAAGTTCTTGTTCTAAACTGTATGGTAAAAAGGGAAGTACTTCTTCCGGTTCAATTTCATCAGGATAACCGGTTACGTCTAGTCCTTTAATTAACAGTTCATCATCGGATCCTTTCAAGAAAGCAAAAACAGAAGGTCCGTGACACTCAGCTGCTAAAATACCTCCGTTGTCGTACACTTTGTTCATAAGTGCATGCAAGTCCACATTTTTTGCTAAGTCAAACATAGCGCCGTGGCCGCCTACTACTAAGATAACGTCATAGTTCTCAGCATCTACTTCTTCAAGTTTCATTGTCTGATCCGCTCTTCCTGATTCATATAATTTCTTATACGTTCCGTCTGGATCAAAGTCTTCTGAAATACTTCGAACGTCTACTTCCGGCTTACCTCCAAAAGGCGAGGCTAAATCAACGGTGTGCCCTGCGTCCTCAAGCTTTTGCAGCGGAGCAAATAATTCTTCTGCCCACCAACCTGTGTGATAATCTTTCTCTTCGTATCCGCTTGATAATACAGCTAACACTCTTGCCATGTTTATACCTCCTAAGTGATGTAAAACGTATAGTGATACATATCATGTATTCATTGTGAACTGTACCCTATATAAAAAAACTTTAAACAATGGCAAGTTATGAAAAGGTAGCGTGAATCATAAACAAAATCAAAAAGGAAATAGCAAATTTAAGATGCCACTTTTTATCTGTACGCTTATAGCGCTTCACGCCCATCACGAGTAAACAAGCTAGAACAGCCATCGTAATAATTCCTGAAAAGTACGTAAAATTTGCTTGAAATCCTTTTATTAAAGCCATATAACCATGTAAAATAATCAAGGCAGTTGATATAAGAGCAATGGGCACGTGCCACTGACGAACGTACTTGGCTAAAAATTGGATAAGCGGTTTTAACTCAAAATTTCCTTTTTTTATGTGCGATAACGGTTTCCATTTTAATAATAAAAAAATAGGATAAATGGCTAAAGCTGCAAAGAAACCAATTCGTGCGATTGAACCAAGCTCTTTAAAATTCCCTTCATATATTTTAGAATCAAGCGGAAGGGAATGTTTATAAATAGGGATGTAAATAAGCCCTGCTACAACTAGTAAAAAAGAGATAGTAAAGATAAAGATCACTTTTTTGCGCTCACTTTTATTTTTGATTAATGTCTGTAGCCATGATTTTTTAGCTGGAGATTTAGCTGAATTCATTTTCTTCCTCCTTGGAAAAAAATAGTTAGTATCAGTATGAACTTTTTTCTTAAAAAATCTTTAAAAATCCTTCTTTTTTAGAAAAATTCATTTTTTTCTTTGCAATACGCGTTATAGTTAAACAAAGGGTTTAAAAAGGAGATGAATACATGAAAAAAAGAATAAGTATATCTATAATCAGTCTTTGTTTACTTTTAACGGCCTGTGGTCAGGAACCTGCTCAAAGCAAAAATGCTGAGCAACCAAAACCGTTGGACGTAAATCTTCAAGGCCCAGAGGCGTTACAGAAAAATGAAAGCGGTAACTACAAAGCCGAAGTTACATATGGAGACGAAAAAGTGAAAAATGATGATGTTGAAATGATTGAATTTGAAATAGAGAAAAAAGATGGCGAAGGGAAAGGGAAGATGTTAAAGCCTAAACAAGTAGGAGAAGGTGTATACGAGATACAAACATCTTTCTCTGAGCCTGGCACATATACCGTGCAATCACATGTTTCTGCAAAAGGGACGCATAACATGCCTCTTATAACCGTTACGGTTAAATGAAAGAAGTCAAGGATTCTAATTCCTTGGCTTCTTTTCGTTTAGTATGTCCATTAAATTCCCATTCTACAAGGGGAAAAGGTTATTTGGAATAGGATGATTTTTTCTATCATCAATTAAAGTAATGCACTGAGCCAGCTGTTCAATGCCTCGTTTGATAGTATTCGTATTTACTTGTGAGATGCTTAATCGGAGAAGAGCGTCTCGTTTGTATTCTGGTAAAAAAAATCTAGAAGCATCATCAACATATATGTGCTGCTCGTTTAGCATGTGAACGATCTGTTTTGCTGTCACATTCTCAGGTAAACTAACGGATAAATAGAATCCTGAAGTTGGTTTAGAAAAATGTGTATGAGCCGGTAGCAATGAATCACATGCTTCTACAAGGGTTTGCATTTTGGTATGGTATACCTCTTTTATCTTTTTAAGATGACTAGTAAACATGCCGCTTTTTAAATAAATTTCAAGAGCACCTTGAGAAAGCGCTGAACTATTAAAATCTGAACTGAATTTATATCGTAAAAAGTTGCTATTCATTAACGAAGGAAGCACGATAGCAGCAATGCGTAACCCAGGAAGAAAGATTTTCGAAAAGCTTTTAATGTAAATGACTCGTCCAGAAGGATTAAAAGAAAATAAAGGATCTGATTTTGTATCGGGATCAAGGTCACCCAAAAAGTCATCTTCCACTATATATACATCGTATTTTTCGGCTAGCTCCACGATTTTTTTCTTCTCAAAATTTGTATAACAATGCCCAAGAGGATTGTGAAACCTTGGAATAATATAGAAAAATTTTATGTCATTATTTCGAAAAATGTACTCCAAACGATCAAGGTCAATCCCTTCCATCGATAGCTCGATCCCAAAAGTAGTAGCTTGGTGCAGCGTAAGAGACTCGATAAAACCGAAATAAGTGGGCTGTTCAATCAGGATATTATTTTTTCCATTTGGAAATGGCATAGAAACTAATAAGTGAAGAGCTTGCTGAGACCCGGATACAACAACTAACCTTTCAGCTTGAGTGAACACCTGTAGGTTCTGCAAGTGTTTCACTAACTGTACCCGTAATGAGTAAGAGCCTTGTTGATCAGAGTATGTAAAAAGCTCTTCTTTGTAGTGTTCAATCGCTTGGTTTATACAATGCTGAAATTCAAGATAAGGCATAACGTTTTTATCTGGACCAGCAGACAAGAAATCAATCACTTCATTTTCATTCGTCCTATGTTGAAATTCTGCCACAACGTAGTAGCCGCTTTTAGGAACAGAATAAATTAAATGCTCTTTTTCTAGTTCACTGTACGCTTTGATAACGGTATTCTTGCTGCACGAAAAATGTTGGGATAGTCGGCGAACAGAAGGGAGTTTACCACCTGCAATAAGTGATCCATTTGCTAGGCCAAGCTTAATTTCTTCCATAATTTTTAGATATTTCAAACTCATAGGTCCTGCTCCTTTAATTTGTACCCGTACAGATAGGTAAAAGAATGATTTATTTTAGTAGTTGTCCTGCGCTATCCTTTTAATTATATCAGAACTTTTTTTAGAAAAATGGTACAGTTCTGAAAAATAAAAAGATAGGGGTAGGGTAAGATGCAAAAAGAAACTAGAGAGAAAATGGGCGTATTGTTGGGATTAGTAGGCGTTATCTGTTTTAGCTTAACCCTTCCTTCTACAAGCATTGCAGTCGAGTATTTCGGAACGACAGTCGCCGGTTTAGGAAGAACAGCTGTAGCTGCTATTTTAGTAGCAGTGATATTGATTGTACGAAAAGAAAAATTTCCTTCTCTTCGTCAATTTAAAAGTCTGCTGATCGTCGCTTTAGGCGCAGTTTTAGGGTTTCCTCTGCTCACTTCTTGGGCAATGAAATCATTGCCTGTTTCTCACGGAGCGGTTGAACTCGCTCTTTTACCATTAGCCACAGCCGGTTTTGCTATGTTTAGAGCAGGTGAACGTCCTTCTTTAAAATTCTGGATCTCAAGTATAATCGGTTCGGCAGCTGTTATCGTGTATGCTCTTCACCTCGGATTTGGTCAACTGCAGTTTGCCGATGCAGCTTTACTAGCAGCGGTGCTGATACTTGGACTGAGCTACGCAGAAGGAGGGGTGTTAGCAAGAGCATTAGGCAGCTGGCAAGTAATTGCTTGGGCCATTATCATCGGTGCGCCATTTTTTATGATTCCAGTGGGACTAAGCATTACAGCTGAAATGCTTCATGCGCCTTTACAAGCGTGGGTTAGTTTGATTTATCTCTCAGTAGTTAGTCAATTTTTAGCATACGTTGCTTGGTACAGCGGGATGGCTATGGGGGGAATAGCCAGAGTTAGCCAGGTTCAATATTTACAGCCATTTTTAATGATTCTGTTTGCAGCTCTATTTCTAGGCGAATCAATTACACTTTTTACTCTTGCTATAGCAATAATTGTTGTCTTTTCGGTTGTACTAGGCAAAAACGCCTCGGTATCAAAAAAAGAAGTGCATACACAGGAAATGGTGAATAAAGACGCTTAACTAATATGTGAATTTGTTACATTAAAACAACATGCTCTATTCCCGTTAGCAATCAGCAGGCTCATTGGGTCTCCTGTTTTCTCTATGCAAGTTTCAAGAGCCAAAATATAAGAAATGAATGAATTTCCTATGTAAAAAAGGTATATAACGGTTTTTTTTCACATAGGTTGAACATTATACAAGAACTTGTACACCGAAAAATACAATTAGACAAATAATTCGTATCGAGCTTGTCATATACATAGAGAGAAGAGGTAGTGATGAAAAAGGACGGGAAATAGAGGAGATAACGAGATGAACACTTTTTTGAAAGGAACGTTTATTCTAGCAGGTGCTGCCTTTGCAGGAGAGTTAATTGAATTTCTTGTAAATATGGTACTTGCTAGAGAATTAGGAAGGGAAGGCATGGGCATGTACATGACTGTTCTTCCTATCATTTTTCTTATTGCCACCGTAGCTAACTTAGAACTGCCTATTTCTATTTCTAAATTTCTTGCTGAACATCATCGCAAAGAACATCAGCATATGATGAAGCATGCCACCATTTTTGCTACTGCTGTGAGCTTGGGAATCTTTTTTATTACACTGGCCGTATTAGCAGCCTTTCCATTTTTTAGTCACTATCATCCTTACTTAAAATGGGTTGTACTATGTTTCATTCCGGTTGTTTCATTTTCAGCGGTGCTTCGTGGATATTTTACGGGTAAAAATAATATGACGACTATCGCTGTTTCTAATTTTATCCGCAAAGCCTTTCAGCTAACGATTTTATTTGTTGTTTTTCAAATGTTTGCTTTCACAGATGTTAAAATGTCACTGTTTATTGCGATTTGTACGCTAATTGGGACCGAAGCTGTTATTTTGCTTTATTTTTTTATCACGTATGTTACTCAGATAAGTGTTTTATCAAGAGGGCACAGACCTCTGCTTTCTCCAAGTGAGATTCGGAAAAAGCTGTTAGGCGTCTCACTTCCGACCACAGGACTGCGTTTATTTAATGCGGTATGCAATGCTATTCAGCCGTTTTTAATCAAACACGCGCTCGTTTTATCTGGAATGACTTTAACCGGGGCAACGCAGCATTTTGGTATGCTAACAGGGGTAGCGATGTCGATCGGCTTTTTTCCGGCTTTCTTTGCTCATTCTCTTTTAGTAGCACTAATACCCGCTGTATCTGAAGCTCATGCGAAAAATCAGGAAGAACAGCTTCAAAGACTTTTGACTCAAAGTATGCAAATGACATTTTTATATGGGATTCCGTCTATAGTGGCGATGTATTTCTTTGCTGAGCCGCTTACCAACTTGTTTTTTCATTCTACAGAAGCCGTGTACTATCTAAAGGCTTTATGGCCGTATTTTCTTTTTCACTTCTTTGCCGTCCCGCTTCAAGCTTATTTAATTGGCCTTGGCTATGTAAAAGATGCTTTTTATCATACGATTTGGTCTCATATTGTATCTTTTTCCCTGATGTTTTTCTTAGGATCACAAACAAATATTGGCATGCAGGGAATTATTATCGGGATGAACTGTGGCGTGGTTGTCTTGACCGTTCTGCATTATGTAACGATTTGCAAAGTCATTAACGTTTCCTTTTTTTCACTTAAGCATAAAACGCATTTATCTTAAAAAAACCTCCAACAGTGAAGTTGGAGGTTTTTTGGTTACCAATTATTCATAATCGAACTAAAGAGTGTAGCAGGATCTTGTCCGCCGCCGCCTGATAAGTATTTCGTTTTTTGCGTAGAATTGGCGTTATCAAAGCCAGCGTGGATAGAGACGACTGCATCATCGGTATACCCGACAAACCAAGCATCTTTGTCATCATTGGTTGTACCGGTTTTACCTGCAGCATCTCGTGAAGAACGAGCGTTAACACCTGTTCCATAGCTTTTTTCAATAACATCTTGGAGCATGGATGTCATCGTATCTGCATTTTCTTCACTCATTACTCGCTCTGTCTGAATGTCCGGCTTCTTCACTGCACCGCCGCGCATCTCGAGTTTTCGAATCGCGTATGGTTTAGTCATAATGCCTTTGTTAGCAAAAGTCGTGTATCCTTGTGCTAACTGAAGGGGAGAGAACGTTGTTGTCGTTCCCCCAAGAGCAAGTCCTAATTTTGACTTATCGTCATCTTCAAGAGGAAGCCCAGCTTTTTCCATGAATTTTGCACTTGTGCGAGTGCCTATTTCATTTAAAAGCCAAACGGCTGGAACGTTAAGCGAACGAGTAAGCGCTTGGCGCATTGTAACATGGTCTTGATATTGTCCATTTGCATTTTTAGGACTGTATCCGCCGCCAAAGTCCTGGCGTTCATCACTTAACAGTGAAGTTGGCGTATAGTCTCCAGTTTCTAACGCAGGACCATATACGGCTAACGGCTTAATAGCTGATCCAAGCTGATAGCCGCTAGTAGCGCGGTTCAAACCGTTCCGTTCATAGCTGCGTCCTCCATACATAGCCGAAATGGCGCCCGTTTTAGGATTAACAGCTGAGATTCCTACTTCTACTTTGCTGTTGATGTCATCATCTCGGAACGTATGATTTGCTACAGAGTTATTAATCGATTCCTGTAAATTAGGATCAAAATCTGTGTAAATCGCATAGCCGCCTTCATAAAGATCATCCGCTGATACGCCGTACTGCTGAGCAGCTTCTTTGATGACGTAGTCAATAAAGGCCTGATTTTGGTTTGCTTTTTTGACCGGAATGCTTGGCTTTACAACACGTTCGTTTAGTGCTTGCTGATACTGCGTGTCACTAATAACGTTTTGGTCATGCATCAGTTTTAATACAACGTTTCGGCGGGCTGTCGCTTTTTCTGTACTATTGCTTGGTGAATACGTACTCGGCGCTTTTGGCAGTCCTGCTAAAAGCGCAGCTTCGCCTACGGTTAAATCTGATACAGGCTTATTAAAATAAAGCTGAGAAGCTGCACCAATACCATATACACCGCTTCCGAAATAAATTTGATTTAAATATAATTCCAAGATTTGATCTTTTGTAAATTGTCTTTCTAAGCCTAGCGATAGAAACATTTCATCTACTTTACGTTTAATGGTCTTATCACTAGATAAATACAGATTTCTTGCTAACTGCTGCGTAATGGTACTTGCGCCTTCAGCTTTACTCATTGTTACAATGTTCGTAAAAAGGGCGCGACCAATACCTTGTAAATCAATCCCAAAATGCTTGTAAAAACGACGGTCTTCCGTTGCAACAAACGCCATTTTTACATAATCGGGAATTTCATTGCTCGAAACATTTTGACGGGGAACGGTTTTATACAATTCGTCAATCTTACGGTCATTTTTGTCATAGACTACCGTACTTTGAACCGACTGCAGTTTCGAGTAAGATAAATCAGCCGTTTGCTGAAATTGCTTTAATACATAGGTAACTCCTAGCATTACAATTAAAACAACGACTAAAAAGGCTAAAATAAATTTCCTCATGTTGGTTCACTCCACTAAGTAATAATTCCATGTTCACACATAGCTACATTCTTCGTCTTTACAAGGTCATTATGTAAAGAATGCTAAAGTTTGTTGGCCCATTCAATCTTTTAACAGAGAGATGGATGATAAAGTATTAACGTTCACAAGCTGACGCGCTAAGTTTTATAAAGGCTATTATTCAAGTGCAGGTAAGTTTTTAGGGTATAAGATGATTGACATAAATAGCTCTTTACGCAGTTATTTTTTGCTTACTCGCAGATGCTTCGTTTTTTTATTAAACTGAAACGAAGTGAAATACAATCATCTGAACTTAGTTTACCCATAAATTTGTGTTTGTCAAATAAAGTCGTATAAAGCACCATTCGGGGCTTTGTTCCCCTTTATGAAAAAACAAGCTGGTATTTTACGTTCTGTTTCTCATAGAAAAAAGTTGTTATAACACGTATACGAAATACGATTTAGCACGTTCGGGTATAAATGCTGATATCTGTTGAAAGTAACGAAATAAAGCAAAAATTAACTAATTTATCAGACTAGGGCACTTTTTATACGACGGAGGACGGGTGAGTTTTAATCATTATCCACCTTTTGACGGGAGCACTTAGCTAAAAGTGGAATATTTCTTTCCCCGTTCTAAGTCAAACGAATTAAATACCTAGCTGCATATGAGCAATGGCTATATGAAGTTATTCAGTATTATGTGATACTGCCAGCAAAACATACAGGTATTTCTTTGACAGTGGTTCCTTTACAAATGCTTCGAAAGTTCTTATAATAAAATTATCTTTAATTCGAGATATTTAAAAGGAGTGGATATACGTGAAACATATTTTTAAAAAAGGGACGGACGAGACGAAACCGACTTTATTGCTGTTGCATGGTACAGGAGGTACAGAACAAGATCTGCTCCCTGTTGCAGATATGATTGATTCCTCTTGCTCCGTATTATCTGTAAGAGGAAATGTACTAGAAAACGGAATGCCCCGTTTCTTTAGACGTTTACAAGAAGGAATATTTGATATAGAAGATTTAATTGAACGTACAAAAGAACTTCATCAATTTTTGGATGAAGCGGCTGAAACATATTCATTCGACCGAAACAACATCATAGCTGTAGGCTACTCAAATGGTGCCAATATTGCAGGAAGTTTGCTATTTCATTATGAGAATTCTTTAAAAGGGGCAGCCCTTCTTCATCCAATGGTTCCAAGAAGAGGAATTGAAGTGCCTAAGACCAACACCTCTATCTTTATTGGCGCAGGCACAAACGACCCTATTTGCCCAGCATCAGAAACGGAAGAACTTTCTGCGCTTTTAGAAAAAGCCGGAGCGGACGTACAGGTGCATTGGGAATCATTTGGTCATCAGTTAACACGAACAGAAATTGAAGCAGCTGAAAAATGGTATCGGTCAAAATTTTAATTTAAAAACTTTCCGCACTCGTGCGGGAAGTTTTTTTATTTTTAAAAAATAATGACAGTTATCATACAAAAGATAGATATAAATGGTAAAAAGTACTTTTTTTACTGAATGAAGGGAAATTTTATGATATCATTTTATTTCCGGTATACCCTTGAAGAACAGCTATTTTTAGGTAAAGTATCAAATTATTTTAAAATTCCTGGCTTCTATCACAAAAAATTGAAACCAAAGTCTGAGTAAACCGTTATAATAAATGCAGGATTTAAATTCAAAAGGATGGTTAAAAGCATATGACTCGTTTTTTTATTGTTTTACTTTTCGTTCTAATGGTTATATGTGTATATACCATTATTTCGCAAACCCTTTACCGTCGCTATCATTCATCAGTCATAATAAAAGGGGCAAAAAAGCATAAAATAGCTATAACATTTGACGATGGGCCTCATCCTGTTTATACGCCAAAAATTTTGGACTTGTTCAAACTGCATGAAATGAAAGCTACTTTTTTTATTGTGGGAGAACTAGGGGAAAAACACCCGTCTATTTTAAACAGGATGATCGATGAAGGACATGAAGTAGCTATACATCATCATCGTCATGTGAGTGCATGGACGCAAACACCTTGGCAATTAAGAAGACAAATTCATCAATGTGCACAGGTTATAGAGAAAGTAACAAATCAAAAGCCGCTTTTTTATCGTCCGCCGTGGGGACATTTAAATATGAGCAGTTTATCAATGGCCAAGCCATATCACCTTGTGATCTGGACAGGAATCTTTCAGGATTGGACACTAAAAACAACGAAAACGGCATTAGTTCAAAAACTAATGCGTAAAGTAGAAGATGGAGCCATTTTTGTTTTACACGATAATGGAGATACCCCGGGAGCAGATGAAAAAGCACCTGAAATGACGATTGCGGCGTTAGAAGAATTTTTACCTTACTTAAAACAGCAAGGGTATGAAAGTATAACCATGCAGCAATTGATGAATCAATCGTAAATAGAGGAGCGAGCAGTGGACTTAACAATTATTTCTCAGTATATACATTCCTATGGTTATATTGTTATTTTACTTGTACTTTTTTGTGGGATTGTTGGAATTCCAGCGCCTGAAGAATCATTTTTAATATTATTAGGCATGTTTATTGCCAAACATCAGCTGAACTTATACGAATCATCCGTTTTTGCTTTTTTAGGTGTTATAACTGGAATGCTTACTGCTTACGGGCTAGGAAGGTATGCGGGAACCCCATTTTTTGATAAATATGGAAAATACGTAGGGTTAACCAAAGAGAAAATTGAAGCGGCAAGCGGCAGCTACCATAAATATGGGATATGGACCATTTTATTTGGTTTATATATTCCAGGCTTGCGTCAAATTAGCCCATATATGGCGGGAATAAGTCGCTATCCGTTTTTGCTTTATTTATTGTTATCGGTAGTAGGAAGTCTAGTATGGGTCCTTTCTTTTCTGATTCTAGGTTACTACGTAGGAGATCGAATTCATATTTCGTATATTATCATGGGCGCTGTAGCTTTTTTTGTCATTTATTTACTTATAAAAAGAAAAAGAAACCGAAAACGTCTTGAGAGGAGGGATGGTCAATGAGGAAGGTTTTATTCTTACCGCTTTTTCAGATGCCATCTGGTCATCACCAAGTAGCAGACGCCGTTATGGATGCCATCATGGAGCGTTTTTCGCACGTTATTTGTCAAAAAATTGATTGTTTAAGCTATTGGAGCAAACCGCTTGAACAAATGATTTCATCGATATACATGAAGTGGATTTCTGTTTTTCCAAAGCAGTTTGAAAAATTTTATTACGGTCATGTATACAAAAAAAACGACCATACGATGGATGATTTTGTTGTGAAAAAGTGGCCGATTATCGAATACCATATGAAGAAATTAATTGATGCAGAGCAGCCGGACGTCATTGTTTGTACACACAGCTTTCCTTCCTGTGTATTAAGCGGGTTAAAAGAAAAAGGAATCATTGATCTTCCTATTATAAACGTATACACCGACTTCTTAGTAAGCGACGTATGGGGTAAAAATGGAATTGAGCTTCACTGCGTGCCTGATCAGGATACAAAAGCGTTTTTACAGAACGTTCACGGTGTAAAAGAGTCTTCTATTTATGTAACGGGCATTCCCGTTCATAAAGCGTTTTTAAAAAGACGGATTGACCATCTCATGCCACAGAAACATATACTGATTGCCGGAGGGAATTCCGGCCTTGGAAATGTACGCAAAATGCTTCAGCAGCTTCCGCAAAACTGTACGTATATGTATTATGTGCTGTGCGGAAAAAACAAAAAGTTGTATCAAGAACTAATAAAATTAAACCACCCGAGAATTAAAGCGGTCTCGTATGTAAAATCGAGAGAGAAAATGAATGATTTATATGAGGGAGCAGATGCCATTGTCACAAAAGCGGGGGGAGTGACAATTAGCGAAGCCCTTCATAAGAGACTACCTATTTTTATTCATTCATCTCTTCCCGGTCAAGAACAAATTAACATTGAATATCTAAAAGAAAAAGAGCTGCTTATACCGCTTAATGATGCTGAAGCCTTTGAACAGCAGCTTAAGAACATTTTAGAAAATGATGTAAAACGAAACCGTTTGATAAAACGAATGGACGAATATGTAGACAGCTTAGAAGTAAAAGTTGACCGCGTGCTTGCAGATCATTTTAAGCTGTATCGATATGAGACAAGTCAAAATCAATTTTAAGCAGAACATTGGTTATTTCTTTTTACATTCGATAAACTAACTGTAGAGATAACATCTGTAGAAGGTTAAATGAAGTAAAAGGAGATTATAATATGAACTCAGTTATTGAAACGATTTTAAATCATCGTTCTATTCGCAAATATGAAGACAAACCATTGTCGGAAGAACAAATTCAGACGATTGTAGAAAGCGCACAGGCAGCTTCCACATCAAGCTATATTCAAGCGTATTCCATTATTGGAGTAAAAGATAAAGAAACGAAGCGAAAGCTTGCTCAATTAGCAGGAAATCAGCCTTACGTAGAAACAAATGGACATTTCTTTGTATTTTGCGCTGACTTTCATCGTCATGATGTCATTGCGGAAATGGAGAAAAAAGATTTATCGACAGCGCTCGAAAGCACGGAGCAATTTATGGTAGCTGTCATTGACGTTGCTCTTGCTGCGCAAAATGCAACGCTTGCCGCTGAATCAATGGGACTTGGAGCTTGCTACATCGGCGGTTTGCGTAATGAATTAGAAGAAGTAAGCAAGTTGTTAAAACTGCCTCATCATGTAATCCCGTTATTTGGTCTAACGGTTGGACATCCAGCGGGTATTACAGATAAAAAGCCGCGCTTACCATTTAAACATGTGTATCATGAAGAAACATATGAGCCGAACGATGAGCAGACGAAAAAAGAATTAACGGCGTATAACGAAGAAATTTCTGCTTACTACAACGAAAGAACAAATGGCAAACGCCAAGACACATGGACTGGTCAAATGGCCGACATGCTTTCAAATCCTAAGCGTATGTATATGAAAGAATTTATTGAAAAACAAGGATTTAACAAGAAATAAGGTAGTAATAAAAACACTCACCCATTTGGTGAGTGTTTTTTTTGTTATGAAAAAAACTTAAATTACACGTTAACTAATCAATAAAAAAGAAGAGATATCCCCCAGCAGTGATAAAGAAATTCAGCTATTTTAGGAAAAACAACAATAAAAAGCAGTGAAAAGTAGAAATGTTTCATCATATAGCCAAATTATCAGAAATATTACGATTAAACGTTCTGTTTTGTTAAGTTTTGTAATAAAAGTAGCATGGCTCTGTAACGGCTGTGAAATGTGAGGATGATATCATTCAATCATTGAGTAAATAAGGAGGTATTCGTAATGAAAAAATTTATATTTACTCTAGGAACAACAGCAATCCTTTCAGCAGGATTTGTAGGTGCAGCTTCTGCTTCTACAAGCGGAACGTATCACGTAGAAAAAGGTGATACGTTATGGAAAGTCGCTCAAAAGCACAGCGTGAGCGTAGACGAGCTAAAAGATGCAAACAACTTAACATCTAATATTATTTATCCAAATCAAGAATTAAACGTAGCTACTATAAAAGAAATGACACACAAAGTTCAGCAAGGAAACACATTATGGTCCATCAGTCAGCAATACGGCGTGACGGTAGATCAAATTAAAGAATGGAACGGACTGAAGTCAGATTTAATTTATCCTGGTGAACAATTAAAAATTCAGTCTCCAAACGGCCAAGCTCAGCAATCAAGCCCTTCAGTAGCCCAAGCTGCTCCAGAAGCTCAGCAAGCTCAAGCGCCGGCTGAACAAACTCAAGAAGAACAGCAGCAAGCTCAAGCTGAACAGGCTCAAAAAGAACAGCAGCAAGCTCAAGCTGAACAGGCTCAAAAAGAACAGCAGCAAGCTCAAGCTGAACAGGCTCAAAAAGAGCAGCAGCAAGCTCAAGCTGAACAGGCTCAAAAAGAGCAGCAGCAGACCCAAGCTGAACAGGCTCAAAAAGAGCAGCAGCAGACCCAAGCTGAACAGGCTCAAAAAGAACAGCAGCAAGCTCAAGCTGAACAGGCTCAAAAAGAACAACAACAACCTGCTGAATCGTCACAACAAGCCAGCGGCAAATCAATGACAGTTGAAGCAACTGCCTATACGGCTAATTGTGCTGGATGTAGCGGTACAACTGCTACAGGAGTGGATTTAAAAGCAAATCCAAATCAAAAAGTAATCGCTGTTGACCCTAGTGTTATTCCATTAGGTTCGAAAGTTTATGTAGAAGGCTATGGTGAAGCTGTAGCTGCCGATACAGGTGGAGCAATTAAAGGCAATCGAATTGATGTGTTCGTTCCTTCTGAAGGTGATGCTCAACAGTTCGGAAGAAAATCTGTTAAAATCACGGTTATGAACTAAGAAGTTCTTTATAAAATTGCTAGTCTAGTATAGAAATACATAGCTAGTAAAGCAAAAGAGGTGCCTTATGGCACCTCTTTTTACTTTATAATACGCTTTGCTCCCGCATAGCTGTTTTTCCAGTAAGCTGTTGAAAGTGATTGCGTTTTAACGCCTTTGCTGCTGACATAAATGAATTCTTGTTTGTCTAGGTAAATTCCTACGACTGAAACGGATTTGCCGTTTTTAAAGAAAACTAAATCTCCAGCCTGCAGGCTGTTTTGCTTTACGTCCGTGCCGCTTTTATACTGATCTGCTACTGTACGGGGGATAGAAATATTTGAACCCGCGTTTTTATATACATACTGTGTGTACCCTGATACATCAAAACCTTTTGGTGTCGTGCCTCCATATTTATATGGCTTTCCAATTAGCGTTTTGGCATACGATACAATTTGCTGCTGTTTTGCACTAACAGAAGTTTGAGGTGCTGGAGCCGGCGAAGGTGCGCTTGCACTTTTCACTTTCAGCACTTGTCCGACTTTTAGCGAATCTGTTTTTAAATTGTTTAATTTTTTTAATTCAGCTACCGTCATGCCGTACTTTTTAGCGACTGCTGTCAGCGTGTCTCCTTTTTTCACCGTGTAGGTGCCATTGCTATCAGCCGGTGTAGATGGAGCTGTTGGTGAAGGTTGAATATCTTCATCAAGCAAATAACTCATATTTGCGTTAAACGTTACTTTTCGCTTCGTTTTATAGCTCTTCGCTTTTTGCTGAAATTGCGTATTGTATGCGTTGATTTCTTTTTCAAAATTTGCAGAGATCTTATTAAATTCCGCGTCACTTACATCTCCATACGCATAGTCTTCAAGATCCACAATGTAATTGTAAAGAGCAATTAAGCTGTCATATAAATACCCTTGAAGCTGATCAGCTTCTGAATTAAGGTGATTCATCGCGTAATTTTTATCAGTCTTTGTTAGAAACTGGTCAATTTGATCCGCAAGCTGATCATATGCCGCTAAAGCTTTTTCATCATCTTTTATTCCTTCAATTTCTTTTAGCTTTTTTTCTACGGTTTTATAAAATGGTGCGTAATAATCTGCTAGTGAATTAACGTCTTTTTGATAAACGCTGACAGAAGAAGCAGCATAAGCAGAGTGACTAAAAACAGGCGTTGTCACTGATGCTCCTACTAAAACGGATGCTGCTATAAATGGTACAAGTAGTTTCTCTTTTTTCATTTGTAATGCCCTCCAAATATCCAAATAATAGTATAGCAGATAGATTATACTATATTAGATTATAAAAGAACTAGTACTTTTCCTTTAATTTCATATTTTTTAGCAGTTTGCGTACCTGATAGAAGATAATCTAAGGAACAAAGAAAATATGTGATACAATGTACAAATATTCAGTTAAAAAGGAAGTGTACGATATGCAGCAATTTATCAAAGAAATAGCGCGCGGAAAAAGAGGATCAACTGACTTAACGTATGAACAAGCAAAAGAAGCAGCTCGCTTAATCGCTTCTGGACAAGCTACGGATGCTCAGATCGCTGCTTTTTTTATCGCGGAACGTATTAAAACTGAAAATGCAGATGAACTATTGGGATTCGTTCATGCTTTTCGTGAAAAAACAAAAGAAATACCCCTACCTCAGCCGTTAAAAGATAAATCAATTGATTTTGCAAGCCCTTATGCAGGGAGAAATTCATTTTTTGCGACCATTCCTGTATCGATTTTATTAGCTGAAAGGGGGGTCCCTGCTTTTTTACATTGTACAGAAGCGCTTCCCCCAAAGTTTGGAACAACGATAGAAGATGTACTTCATTCATTACAGATCCCTCAAGCTCAAACGATTGAAGACATCGGTCATGCGTTTGAAACGTTAAAAATTGGTTTTGTAAATGCCGAAACAATCTCTTATCCTCTTAGCCGCATCAAACAAGTTCGTCATGAAATTGGCGTAAGAACACTAATTAATACGGTTGAAAAACTACTAAATTTATCAAATGCTTCTTCTTTAATGATGGGCGCTTTTCACCGCACAGCCATTAACAAAATTGTGCCCATTTTTGCTTCGCTCCCGTTTAAACATGTATACGTGGTGCAAGGTATAGAAGGATCTGAAGATGTACCTGTACATAGAAGCAGCTTTGTTTTTACTATCTCAGAAGGAGAGATGGAGTCGTTTATTGTCAATCCAAAAGAATACGGACTGTTTGTGGAAGAAGAGCACTTTGAAAAGAAAATAAGTGTTGAAAAACAAGCGGAATATGTGACGCGCATTCTGGAGGGTGAATCTTCTTCCGAACTGACTTACGTCTATAATCAAGTAGTATTAAACGCTGGCTTGCGCTATTATCTATTTGGCTATGAAGCTTCTATTGAAAAAGGAGTAGACTATGCAAAACGTCAGCTAGCTGAAGGTTTGGGCTGGAAACACCTGCAGAAATGGAAAACACAAGCGATTTCAGAAGAGTAAAAGGTGAGCAAAAATGCTCATCTTTTTTTATCGGAAGAGATAAATCCTTTGTTTTTTGTCAGAAAATTTACTATAATTAGTTGTGTATTTGCGTTAGAAAATGTCACATTTGATGTTAATTAGAAAATAGATTAGCAGAAAGGAAGCTTTCATTGAAACTTACGTCGAGAGAACAAGAAAAATTAATGATTGTCGTAGCTGCAGACTTAGCAAGACGCCGTCAGACAAGGGGATTAAAACTTAACTATCCCGAAGCAGTAGCTATCATTACATATGAAATTATAGAAGGAGCTCGTGATGGCAAGACGGTAGCACAGCTAATGCGAGAAGGCACCAAGATTTTAAAACGAGAAGATGTAATGGAAGGTATTCCGGAAATGATTCATGATATTCAAGTAGAAGCTACCTTTCCAGACGGAACCAAGCTCGTCACTGTGCACGATCCAATTCGTTAAGAGGAGGGAAAGATATGATTCCAGGGGAATATTTCTTAAAAAAAGACCCAATCACATGTAATAACGGAAAGAAATCGATTAGCGTGACTGTAATCAACAGAGGCGATCGACCTGTTCAAGTAGGGTCACACTTTCATTTTTTTGAAGTGAATGCTGCGCTCGAATTCCCCCGCGAAGCTTCGCTTGGCTATCATTTAAATATTCCAGCTGGTACAGCCGTTCGTTTTGAACCAGGTGATGCAAAAGAAGTGGATCTCGTTGCTTTCTCCGGAACAAGAGAAATCTACGGTCTTAACAATAAAACAAACAGATCGGTTTCTGATAGAAAGGAAGATATATGAGATGAGTTTTCAAATGTCGCGACGTCAGTATGCAGATATGTTTGGACCAACCGTTGGAGATGCTGTTCGTTTAGCAGACACAGAGCTATTTATTGAAATTGAAAAAGACTTCACCACGTACGGAGATGAAGTAAAGTTCGGCGGAGGAAAAGTCATTCGTGACGGAATGGGGCAGCATCCTCTTGCAACACGAAGCGAAGCAGCGGACTTAGTGTTGACAAATGCCATTATTGTTGATTATACAGGCATATATAAAGCAGATATTGGAATAAAAGATGGACTCATTCAAACCATCGGAAAAGCGGGCAATCCCCTGTTGATGGATGAAGTAGACATCATCATTGGTGCGAGTACAGAAGTGATTGCAGCTGAAGGGAAAATTTTAACCGCCGGCGGTATTGATGCACATATTCATTTCATTTGTCCGCAGCAAATTGAAACTGCTCTTGCCTCTGGAGTTACAACAATGATTGGAGGAGGAACAGGACCGGCTACAGGATCAAAAGCTACAACTTGTACACCCGGAGCTTGGCATATTGAACGAATGCTTGAAGCTGCTGAAGCATTTCCAATGAATATTGGCTTTTTAGGAAAAGGGAATGCAAGTGCCAAAGAGCCTTTAATTGAGCAAATTGAAGCTGGAGCGATTGGACTAAAGCTTCATGAAGACTGGGGAACCACGGCATCTGCCATCGACACAAGCTTACAGGTAGCAGACGAGTACGATGTTCAAATTGCGATT
The DNA here is from genome assembly GCF_023824195.1 of Priestia megaterium. Classification (NCBI taxonomy): domain Bacteria; kingdom Bacillati; phylum Bacillota; class Bacilli; order Caryophanales; family Bacillaceae; genus Priestia; species Priestia megaterium. The sequence continues at coordinate 3,050,435 of NZ_CP085442.1, read as the reverse complement.
CATACAGATACTTTAAATGAAGGCGGCTTTGTCGAAGATACGATTGCAGCGATTGGCGATCGAGTCATCCATACCTATCATACTGAAGGAGCCGGAGGCGGACATGCACCTGATATTATGGAAATGGCAAGCTTTCCAAACGTGCTTCCATCATCAACCAATCCAACAAGACCCTATACTGTCAACACGCTTGAAGAACATTTAGATATGCTCATGGTATGTCATCATCTTGATCCCTCTGTACCAGAAGACATCGCTTTTGCTGATTCTCGCATTCGAAAAGAAACGATTGCAGCTGAAGATATTTTACACGACTTAGGTGTATTCAGTATGATTTCTTCAGATTCTCAAGCAATGGGACGTGTAGGAGAAGTGATTACAAGAACGTGGCAAACAGCTGATAAAATGAAAAAGCAACGAGGAAAACTTAAAGGTGACAGCGAAGCCGGCGATAACGCACGTGTCAAACGCTATGTAGCTAAATATACGATTAATCCAGCTATTGCTCATGGAATTTCCGAATACGTAGGATCGGTAGAAACAGGGAAAATGGCTGACTTAGTCCTATGGGAGCCAGCGTTTTTTGGAATAAAGCCTGACTTGATTGTAAAAGGCGGACTTATTGCTCACAGCTTAATGGGAGATCCTAACGCTTCAATTCCGACCCCGCAGCCGATTTTATACCGTCCGATGTTTGCTTCTTATGGAAAAGCACGAGCTAAAACGTCTCTTACGTTTGTGTCAAAAGCAGCGTACGAGAACAGAGTGGGCGAGAAACTGGGGTTGCAAAAGCTGCTTAAACCGGTCAAAAATATTCGTCAATTAAAAAAAACAGATATGAAGTTAAACGGGGAAATGCCTAAAATTGAAGTTGATCCCCAAACGTACGAAGTAAAAGTAGATGGACAAATGATTACATGTGAAGCAGCAGAAGTTGTGCCTATGGCGCAGCGATACTTTTTATTTTGAGGTGAAAAAAATGGTCATCGAAAAAATTATCGGAAATATGGCAACATTAGAAAAACAATCTCCGCACATAGAAAAGGTATATATCGAAAGTGATCACTTAGTAAAACGCGTTCAGCGCGTTGTAACAGATCACGGTAAGGAACTAGGAATCCGTCTAAAAGAAAATCGCGAGCTCGCTGATGGCGACGTGCTATTTATGGATGAAAGCAATATGATTGTCGTGCAGGTGCTGGCAGACGATATTTTGACGATTCAGCCCATTGATATTCAGCAGATGGGAGAAATTGCTCATCAGCTTGGCAACCGACATTTGCCCGCGCAGTTTGAAGGTGGAGACATGCTCGTACAGTACGATTATTTAGTCGAAGAATTGCTCCAGCAGCTTGATATTCCCTATAAGCGCGAAAAAAGAAAAGTAAAACAAGCTTTTAAGCATATCGGACACAGTCATGACTAATTCATTGCTTTCGCTGATTCAACTATGTGATTCAAATTTTCCATCCGGTGCATTTTCACATTCGTTTGGCTTTGAAACGTATATTCAGCGAGATCAAATTCACAACACAGAAACCTTTCAAGAAGCGCTTCGTACATACCTTGATGTTCAGCTGACGTATACGGACGGCTTAGCATGCAGACTGGCTTATGAGTATGCTGCTCATGACCAGTTTAACGAAATTATGAGAGTGGATCATGAATTATACGCTCTTGCTTTGTCAAAAGAAACAAGAGAAGGGACAAGACGCGTGGGCCAGCGCATGTTAAAACTTTGCTTAGAGTTATTTCAAGGCTCTTATTTGGAAAAGTATATGAGTGAGGTAAAAGCAAAGAAGGCGTATGGACATCCTGCTGTTGTATTTGCGTTAGCCAGCCTGCAGTTAAATATCACAAAAGAAGACGCAATTTTAAGTCACCTGTACGCTAGCATTTCTTCGTTAATTCAAAATGCTGTTCGCGGCATACCGATCGGTCAAACGGATGGGCAAAAAACGCTCGTTCTTTTTCAACCGCTGCTGCAGCAAGCACTTCATCATATTTTACAAGCGGATCAAGAGGAATTTGGTGCCGTGACACCAGGGTTAGAAATCGCTCAAATGCAGCATGAACAATTGCATGTCCGATTGTTCATGTCATAAAAAAGGAGGGAAGGCCTTCTAACGATGAAGGCGTAAAAAATGGATGCAATTAAAATTGGAATTGGTGGACCTGTTGGTGCAGGGAAAACAATGTTAGTAGAACGATTAACGCGTGCACTAGAAGGACAGCTAAGCATGGCAGTCATTACAAACGATATTTATACAAAAGAAGATGCACAATTTTTAGTAAAAAACAGTATTTTGCCAGAAAATCGTATCGTAGGAGTAGAAACAGGAGGATGTCCTCATACGGCTATTCGAGAAGATGCATCTATGAACTTTGCTGCGATCGATGAGTTAGTGGAACGTCACCCCGATGTTGAACTTATTTTTGTAGAAAGCGGAGGAGATAATTTAGCCGCAACGTTTAGCCCAGAGCTCGTTGATTTTTCGATTTATATCATCGACGTAGCACAAGGGGAAAAAATCCCGCGTAAAGGCGGTCAAGGAATGATTAAATCTGATTTATTCATTATCAACAAAACAGATTTAGCCCCGTATGTAGGAGCTAGTTTAGAAGTAATGGAAAAAGATACAATTCAAGCGAGAGGGCACAAGCCTTTTGTTTTCACCAATTTAAAAGAAGATAAAGGGCTCGACCAAGTGATAGAATGGATTAAAAAAGAGGCCTTTTTAATCGGCCTTGAATCATGAGCTACACGGGTTATTTAGAGCTTCGAGCAGAAAGAAACAGTGAGCGAACCGTTATTAAAGATACTTATCATTACGGGGCTTTCAAAGTTGCCAGACCTATTTACATGACTCCTGAATCACCTTTTGTTTATATGCTGCACGTAGGCGGAGGATACGTGAGCGGAGACAAGTATAAAACGATGATAACGGTAGAGAAAAATGCCCAGCTGACGGCTACTACTCAATCTGCGACAAAGGTGTACAAAACACCGAACGAAGCTGTTTTACAAGAAACGTGTATAACCCTTGAAGAACAAGCCATCATGGAATATATACCAGACCCGCTTATTTTGTATGAAAATGCTGCATTTGTCCAAGAAATAACGGTTCATATGGCACAAAACGCTGCTTTGTTTATGTGTGACAGCATCACCCCGGGGTGGTCGCCGGATGGGCAGCTGTTTCAGTATACCTCTATGCGTTCCAAGCTTAAACTGTATGTAAACAAGCAGCTGAAGGTATACGATCACTTATACTTGAAGCCAGAAAGCCATTTGCGCGGCATGATGAAAATGGAAGGATATACTCATTTTGGATCGATTATCATTGTTCATCCAAACGCCGACGACGCATTTATAGCGAAAGTACATCAGCTGTGCGAAGAGGCAGGCTGTAAAGTAGGAGCTTCCGCACTTCCGATCCCCGGATGTGCTATTCGAATATTAGCTGCTAGTACACAAGAAGTTGAAGACATAATCGCTAAAGTATACGGATTGTTCCGACAGCATCTACTAAAAGCTGAAGTATCACTTTTGCGTAAGTATTAAAGAGGCTGGGACAAAAGTATTGTAGTTGAAGGAAGATCCGAACGAGCTAGATTCTTAATGGTCAAATTCGTTCGGATTTTTTTATTGGTAGGGTGAACGTAGGTTTCCTGTATGTAGTTTCTTCTAGCCGTTGATTAAAGGGCAAAGCGACGTCTTGCACAGAAATCAACAGCTGTGGAACAAGCAGTCCAGATCATTTATCCTACTTATTCATCTTTAGATTGAATTGTTTTCGTTATGTCTCATTCGCTTTTAGAACCACAGACTAAACAATCCGTCGCTTACACCTAAATTATACATATAATAAAGGCCAAATATAATGCTGACAGCGCCTGTTACCTGCATCAAGCAGCGGTTTAACGTCACTTGTTTTTTAGTTGTAACGAATGGAATCCCAATAATCGTTGTAAATAACAGCATGCCAAGACAAGTGCCGATTCCAAAAATGATAATGTACAGAGCACCTTGCCATACGTGAGTAACGGTGCTCATCGTTAATACAACCATCGCTGCGCTTCCGGCCAGTCCATGAACAAAGCCAATGCCTAATGACTTTAAGTAAGACGTTTTTTCATGATGCGTATGTACTTGTTTTTTGTAAGACAGAAACGATGTAAAACCGAGGTAAACGAGCATAATGCCCACTAAAAATTCAAGTGACATGCTCATACGTTCAGAAATACTGCTTTTTAACACCATTAAAATCATGCCAAAAATAAACAGCGTAAGCGTATGGCCAATCCCCCAGTATACTCCTGCAAGCGAAGAGCGCCACAGCTTTTTACTTTTTGAAGCAATGGTTGATACAGCGATAATATGATCTGGTTCTAGAGCATGCTTGATTCCTAAAAAAAAACCTAGTATTAAAATTGAAAAAAAACTTGTTTCCATGTCAGCTTTCTCATCCTTTCGTAAGTATAAAACTAGTATATCGTACGCTTTTGTTTTAATAAACAGAAAATTCTAAACAAAAATGTCTGGTCGAATAGCTAAACTATTTATCAATTTACAATAAGTTACAAATATTAAAGGAGATGTAGTATAAAAATTTTACATTTACAGAAACTATGAGTAAATTATTGTGAGGTTGATAACTATGGACAAAATTTCTACTGATATCATGCTGTGGAGTTCTTTTATACGTCAAAATGTTAGGATAGAACGTGACTAGACTAGAAGCTCTTTTATGGAGCATTGCGTTGCCGGGCTTTGGACAATTACTAAACAAAAAACATATAAAAGGAATTTTGTTTATTTTACTTGAATTTCTCATTAATATGGGCGCAAATTTTAATGAAGGCATTCGCTTAAGCTTTTTAGGAGAAACAAGGCAGTCCCTAGAGGTAATGAACATGCAGTGGTTAATGTTTTATCCATGTTTGTATTTTTTTGCAATTTGGGATGCTGTTAAAGAAGCAGAAAACGGCGCATCGAGATTTACATTTATTCCTTTTGTCTCCTGTGCTTATTTTGTTACAGTAGGGATTATGTATTCCTCAGTAACAACCATCAACGGTGTTTTTATAGGACCAATTTGGCTTCCTATGCTGTCTGTTATACCCGGACTTGTTGTCGGACTCATTGTCAAAAAGCTATTAGAAGTGTATATACATAAGAAAAAATAAACGTCATTACAATCTATACATCCGTAGATTTTAATGGACGTTTATTTTATTTTTGTTTATAAATAAGTAATAAAGTCTCTTATTTAGGGAACGTACTAACAGTGGCTGTTTTTACATAACTTTAAGAGAGCGCAAACTACTCATAAAAAAGAGCACATTGAAAATGGAGAGAATGTGTACAAGCTTATATAATAGCACTTTGACAAAAAGAAGCTGGAGGGAAGGTGGATAGAGGATGATCACAAATGGTATTTATCGTTTTTTTCTTATCTGGTACGTATGCGGAGTCGTCTTGCTTTCCTTCGATTTGCTGCCTTCATGGTTAGAATGGGCAAACGCGGTCTTTTTACACTTGAGCAGTCTTCTTGCTGTTATTTATCTAGCTAAAGCTTATGGGGTAAGGCGGGCACTGCTCGTTGCGATATTTGTGACAGGCGCATCTATTTATATCGAAAGTCTAGGTGTTAAGTATGGATTTTTATTTGGATCCTACGATTATGAAAAAGATTTTGGCGCCAAAATTTTAGGGGTTCCTCTAACCATTGGTTCGGCTTGGTTTATGGTTGTGATTACAAGCAGAATATTAGCTCTCGGAATTATAAAACGTATGGAACTGCCGTTTATTGTCCATGGAATTGCCTATGCAGTCATTAGTTCGCTTTTTGCTGTTATTATGGATTTGGCTATTGATCCTGTTGCCTATGTTGTTAAACAATATTGGGTGTGGGAAGGGGATAGCTTTTATTATAATATTCCTTTATCTAATTTCTCCGGCTGGTTTTTATTGTCTTTCTTCATTCAGCTGTTCGTATATTTCTTTTTAGCTAAGTCTCCTAAAGAGGAAAATCCGGTGTGGGAAAGAAGAATGGTATTTTTGTATGGTGCAGTTGTCATGATGTTTGTGATTGTAGCGTTAGCAAATGGCCTATGGCTTGTCGTATGGCTGACGATGATTCCTTTTCTTATTCTTTATATTGTGTATAAAAAGGAGACTCGCTTATGATTTACCCGAAGAAAAACTCAATATTTGAGCGATTTTTTCAACTGTTTGTCACATATCAGCTTAAAAAGCAATTTTATCGTATTCATTTACATATAGAAGGGCTCCCGAAAGATAAAAAAACCTTATTAATTGCTAATCATTCCAGCTGGTGGGACGGTTTAGTGACATTTTATTTAAATAACGCGGTATTAAAAACAGATCTATACGCTATGATGTCCGAACAAGGAATGAAGGATTTTCCTTTTTTTCAACGAATCGGGGCTTTTTCAGTAAATGCAGCGTCTCCGAAGCACACGGTGGAATCGTTAAGGTTTGCCAGTAAGCTGTTAGAAGAGAAAAAAGCGGTGCTTATTTTTCCTCAAGGAAAAGAAGAGCATCTTGAGAAAAGACCGTTAACTTTTTCTGAAGGACCTGCTTTTCTTCTAAAGAAGCATTCTGACGTTGAAGTTATTCCCATTACGTATTATTATACGTTTCGCCATGATCAGCGACCGGAGCTTTTTATCTGGATAGGGCAAGCTGTTTTTTACGACTCAGCTAAGGCAAGAGAAGAGATAACCAACACGCTAGGCGGTGCAGTCACTACTCAGCTCGATCATCAAAAACAGAAAATAATTCAAGAAAACGATGAGGAATTTACGGTTTTACTAAAAGGAAAAAAGACGCTTAGTGAATGGTTAACGTGGTGGAAAGCGAAGGTGAAATAATGATTTACTATATGCTTTTATTTATTTTTATGCTGCTTCTAACCATTGTAAATATTCAAGCAATGCCTAAATTAAAAAGATACGAGCCGGATTCCAAAACACCTCAGGCTCTCATTTCTATTTTAATTCCAATGCGAAATGAAGAACGAAATGTAAAGCGAATCATTTCCTCTATTAAAGGATTAACGTATAGCAATCTAGAATGTGTCATACTAGACGATCAGTCCACAGATCAAACACGAACACAGCTGTTGAAAGAAATTCACGGGGATCCGAGGTTTACCATCATAGAAGGAAAAGAGCTGAAAGAAGGGTGGGTCGGAAAAGTTCATGCCTGTCACCAGCTGTCGCAAGCTGCAAATGGAGACTATTTATTGTTTGTAGATGCAGATGTAGAACTAAAAGAACGTACACTAGAACATACTTTAGCCACAGCACAAGCGACAAAGGCCGCTCTTTTAACAGGTTTCCCTCGTTTTCCCGTAAAAACGTGGTTAGAAGCATTGGTTGTTCCGCTTCAGCATGTGGTTGTTTTTAGTTATTTACCGGTTGTCGTAGCTAATCGTAACAAGATGAGCAAAGCTTCAGCGGCTCACGGTGCTTTTATGTTTATAAAAAAAGAAGCTTACGAGGCCGTAGGAGGACATGAAGCCGTCAAATCTTCACTAGTAGAAGATGTCCACCTAGCCCAGCTTTTTAAGCAAAAGAAACACCGCGTCATTTTAGCTAATATTACCTCTTATGTTAGCTGTTATATGTATGAAACAACAGAAGAAGTATGGAACGGTTTTGCTAAAAACATCTTTGTAGGTCTGGGCCGCTCCGCTAAAGCAGTTTGGGTACTAAGCGTTTTTTTTGCCTGTTACTATGTGCTGCCGCTTCCTTTTTTTATAGCAGGAATATTCACAGGCAACATGCTTTGGATTCTTCCTTTTTGCATTATGCTTTTTCAGCGGTTTTTAATTGACCGGTCGGCTCAGCAAAAAGGGCTTTTGTTTTGTACTATGCCGGCGTCGGCAATTGTGCTGATGCTGCTGATGAATCATTCCATGAAGCGTGAACGAAAAAAGCAGGGATATGAATGGAAAGGAAGGCATTATCAATGAAAAAAGTACTAATAGTTGGGGCAGGATTAGGCGGATTAGCTGCAGGAGTTCTTCTTCAAACAAAAGGGTTCGATGTCACAATTGTGGAAAAAAACGAGCATGTAGGCGGAAAAATGATGCCTGTGCAGCTAGGAGAATATTCTTTTGATTTTGGGCCTAATACCATTACAATGCCAGAAGTTTTTCAGTGGTTATTTGAGCAAGCGGGTGAACGTCCAGAAGACTATATGCCTCTTGTCAAACTAACGCATCATACGAATAATTTCTTCACCGACGGCTCACAATTTTCCATGTCTATAGATGAAAGAAAAATGATTCAGCAGCTTGAACGTCTCGATCCCTTTGCTGCGGAGCAATACCCTGCCTATTTAAAAGAAGTAAAAAGAATATACGACATTGCAAAAAGTCAATTTTTCTACCGGACATTTTCATCGTGGAAAGATTACACAAACCCTTCATTATTAAAAGCATTGCTGCAAGTAAGGCCGTTTGAAACAGTAGATACGTTTCATCAGCGCTTTTTTCGAAACGAAAACATTCGAAATGCATTTAATCGATATGCAACCTATATCGGATCTTCACCTTATACATCACCCGCTACGTTTTCACTGATTGGACATTTAGAAATGAATGATGGGGTGTACTATGTAAAAGGAGGAAATCCTAGAATTGCAAAAGGATTGGGCCATGTGTTCCAAAAAGCTGGAGGAAAGCTGTATACAAACTGCAGCGTTACTGAAATAGTAGTAAAAAATAAACGGGCTGTCGGAGTGGAAGTAAATGGAGAAGAAAAGATAGACGCGGATATCGTTATTGTGAACGGGGACTTGCTAAAAGCCTATCCGGCACTCGTAAAAGAACAGCATAGACCTCATTTTAAAAACAAAAAAGCAGCTGAATTTGAGCCTTCCATATCAGCTTATGTGATCATGGCAGCTGTTAAGAAGCGCTTTCCTCAGCTGATTCATCATCAAGTGTATTTTTCTCAGGATTATAAACAGGAATTCTATGAGCTATTTCAGCAAAAAACGCTTCCAACCGATCCCACCATCTACATTTGTAATTCTTCATATACCGATAACACGGTAGCTCCGGGTGATAATTTATTTATTTTAGTGAATGCTCCTGCTGTGAAAGAAGAGAATCAAGAAGAAATGAAAGCTTACAGAGAAGTTGTCTATCGCAAGCTTTCTCAGTTTGGTTTAGATATCGAGCCTTCGCTCGTACATGAACGAATTGTTACTCCATATGAAATTGAACAAACGTTTGGTGCATTTAAAGGCGCTTTGTACGGCGTGAGTTCAAACCGGAAAATGGATAGTTTTCTTCGCCCAAGTAACGTCTCAAAAGATGTTAAAAACTTATATTTTGTAGGAGGAACGACTCACCCTGGAGGAGGGTCTCCTATGGTCACGATTAGCGGCATCAATGTAGCTATGCTTATTTCATCTTCCTAATTGATAAATCAGGATTGTCAAAAAGTTTAGTTTTTTGGTACTATAAGAAAGTGCAGAGGCTGTTAACCTACTGTTCTTACGGATGGAAAAGATGAAAAACATGTTACATAACGAAGTTGAAAAGGTGATTACATAACTATATGATTGTATTTACGTGTCTTATTATTATCATAAGCATTATCCGTCCGTACTTGGAAAGCGTGACTGTTAAGCGAATTGCTTCAGAAGGCAAAAAAATTCGCTACTACAAAGAACAGTTCTTTTTTTATGTGCTAATTTTACTATTTTATATTGCGGTGATGGTATACCATGGGGTTCCAATTTCTATGTTAGGATTACAGGGAGTATATCTCGATACGATTCACCGCACGGCTCCGTATCCAGCGTGGATTGAATATTTGCTGCTTTTAATCTTTGCAGGCTTTATCATTCTTTCCATTATGCTTCAATGGATGAAAGATCATGGAGAAACGGTTTTTGTGGAACAGGAAATGCCCACGTCAATTGAGGCAACCGTTCCTAAAACGGAAAGAGAGCAAAAGTGGTGGCTTGCATACAGCGGTATTTCCAGCTTCGTAGAAAGCACCGTCTATTTTCCTAGCTTTTATTTATATAGTCACTATATATTAGCCATTGAAAACACATGGGTATTGGCCGTCTTAATTGGTATTGGTTATTTCCTATCACAGCTAGCTTTCCAGCGTGACCGTTTAAGTGTCCAGACGCTGTTAGTTGGTATCGGGCTAGGCGCTTTATTTATCATGACGAAGTCAGTTGTCATCATGGTCTTGTACTATGGCTTTAGCTTTTTAATTTATGATATTTACCAGCAAGATCGCAATCTAGTAAAAAGCACAGATGATCACTAAGAAACAACACGGCATAAAGCTGTGTTGTTTCTTTTTTTTATAATTTATAAAAAAAGCTTGAAAAGCGCTTTCAATAGTCTTATAATTTAGATAAATCGATTTACTAAACCGGTTTAGTAAGTGGTTAGTTAGTATAATAAGAAAGGTAGGTCGATTTATGAATAGTATCATTATCCCGTTAAATGCATTTGAAACAACAGGCTTTCAGCACACCATAATTGGGAAAATACATGAGCAGCAAGTACATGGAGTGGAAATTCGAAGAGAGTTAATGAAAAAAGTAGATCAAGAGATTGAGCTTATTGCCGAAGAATTAAAAAAATATCCGCTTTTTACAGTATATTCGGCTCCAATTGAACTGTGGAAAGAAAATGGAGAGTTAAACAAACAAGAATTAAAATCTATTCTTGAAGAAGCCGTATCACTTGGCGCTCAGTGGGTAAAAGTTTCTCTTGGTTTTTATCAGCCCCAATCGCCTATGGCAGATTTACAGCAGCTATTAGAGGCATTTCCAGCTTTACGTCTATTTGTAGAAAACGATCAAACCAGTCACGGAGGCAACATAGCATCTCTGCACGCATTTTTTGATAACGCTTACGAAGTTCCTGTTTCCATGACGTTTGATATTGGTAATTGGCTTTATGTACATGAACAACCTCAGGAAGCAATCAAAAAGCTAAGGTCATTTGTGGGCTATATTCATATTAAACACGTAATAAAAAACAGCGGAAAGCTAGTGACAACCGCTATATCAAACGATTCAAATGAAATGTGGAAAGATATTTTGAAAGGGTTTTCTCATTCGATTTTTAAAGCTTTAGAGTTTCCAATCGATGAACCCGAACAAATCCTCGGCTTCATTTCATTGGTGCAAGCAGCAGAACAGGAGGAAGTTCAATGAATTCATTAGACGTTATTACCTTCGGAGAAGCAATGGCGATGTTCATGGCACAACAACCAGGACCGCTGCATGAGATTAAGCATTATACGAAAGAACTGGCCGGGGCAGAAACAAATGTAGCAATTGGTCTCGCTCGTCTCGGTCTGCGCGCAGGCTGGGTGAGCAAAGTCGGCAACGATCCTTTCGGTACGTTTATTATGAAACGGCTACAAGAGGAGTCAGTCAACACCGATTGTGTACTAGTAGATAGCGAACATGCAACAGGCTTTCAAATTAAATCAAAAGTGGAAGTGGGAGATCCGGAAGTTTGTTACTTCCGAAAAAATTCAGCAGCCAGTCACTTGCACTCCAGCGATTTTAATAGAAACTATTTTTTAGCGGCAAAACATATGCATATGACAGGCATACCGCTTGCTGTGTCAGCAAGTATGCGCGATTTTGCTCTACATGCACTTACATCGATGAAAGCAGCTGGAAGGACTGTTTCCTTTGACCCAAACCTGAGACCCACTCTTTGGACATCGAAAGAAGAAATGGTTATTACAATCAATGAAGCTGCTAAACAAGCAAACTACGTTCTGCCGGGTATTGAAGAAGGAAAAATCTTAACCGGCTACGAAAATCCGGAAGACATTGCTTCTTACTATTTAGATGCAGGCGTAGAGGTTGTCGTTATTAAACTAGGTGAACAAGGAGCCTTTTTTAAGACGGCTAAAGAGCAAGGAATGGTTGAAGGAATACAAGTGAAACAAATAGTGGATACAGTCGGAGCAGGAGACGGTTTTGCAGTAGGACTGTTAAGCGGACTTCTTCAAAATGATTCTCTTACTCAATCTGTAAGGAGAGCAAATGCCATTGGGTCATTAGCTGTACAAAGCCCTGGAGATAACGACGGATATCCAACTGAACAGCAGTTGCAAAGATATATGGAATCCCAAAAACAAGGAGTGAAGTGATAATGAAACAGCAGCTAGCAAAAAAAAGATGGCTTCGGTTAATTCCTATCGTATTTATTACGTATAGCCTTGCATATTTAGACCGTGCAAACTATGGGTTTGGAGCAGCGGCAGGGCTGGCAGAAGATCTTCATATTACGCCAGGTATTTCGTCTTTATTAGGATCGCTCTTTTTCTTAGGTTATTTCTTTTTCCAAATTCCAGGCGCTCACTATGCTGAAAATAAAAGCGCCAAAAAGCTGATTTTTTGGTCTCTGATTTTATGGGGAGCACTTGCTACAGCTACGGGTATGGTAAGCCACGTCGGATTTTTGTTTGTTATTCGATTTGCTTTAGGAGTAGTCGAAAGTGCCGTTATGCCTGCTATGCTCGTGTTTTTAAGCCACTGGTTTACAAAAGCAGAACGTTCTAGAGCCAACACATTTTTAATTTTAGGAAACCCCGCAACCGTTCTTTGGATGTCTATTGTTTCTGGGTATTTGCTAGAATCGTTTGGCTGGAGATGGATGTTTATTTTAGAAGGTTTTCCAGCTGTTATTTGGGCATTTTTATGGTGGAAACTAGTAAACGATGAGCCAAAAGATGCAGGGTGGCTGTCGAAAAAAGAAAAAGCAGATTTACACGATGCGCTGCAAAAAGAACAAGAAGGAATCAAACCTGTTAAAGGCTATAAAGAAGCTTTCAAAAATCGTACTGTCATTTTATTAAGCATTCAATATGCTTTATGGAGTATCGGCGTCTACGGATTTGTTATGTGGTTGCCGTCTATTATTAAAGCAGCGCCTAACATGAGTATAGTGAAGACAGGGTGGTTAGCGTCCGTTCCTTACGTATTAGCAGTTGTATTAATGTTAGCGGTTTCATATCTGTCAGATAAGTTTTTAAAACGCAGCGCATTTGTATGGCCGTTCTTATTAGTAGGAGCGCTTGCTTTTTACGGATCTTATTTAGTTGGCACAAGCAACTTCTGGCTTTCTTTTACCTTACTCGTTATCGCCGGAGGAACGATGTACGCTCCGTACGGACCGTTCTTTGCGATTATTCCTGAAATTTTACCACGTAATGTTGCCGGTGGAGCAATGGCTTTAATTAATAGTATGGGCGCACTTGGTTCATTTGCCGGTTCTTATATTGTAGGATTTTTAAATGGATCAACAGGAGGATTTGGCGCTTCATATATCTTTATGGCTGGATCATTATTCCTTGCTGCAGTTCTAACCATTGTCGCAACGAAAAAGCCAAGAGAAGTTCAAAGTGTGAAGCCAGTCGAAACAACGGCTTAATGTAACGATAGAAAAGGAGAATTCACATGCATATTGAGAAAATTACAAGTAGCGGTATTGTAGCGGTCATTCGAGGAGCAAGTGCTGAGCGAATTATTCCGCTTGCCTACGCGTTAAAAGAAGGCGGAGTAACAAACCTAGAAATTACAATGGAAAACCCTGCTGCCGTAGAGGTTATTAAAGAGTTAAAAAATGAATTTGACGACTCGATGTTTATTGGAGCAGGAACTGTTCTAGACGAAGAAACAGCACGAATTGCTATTATGGCGGGAGCGTCATTTATTTTTTCTCCTACGGTTAATGAACGAACAATTAAAACGGCTAAAAGATACGGAGTCATTAGCGTTCCGGGCGCTTTTACACCCACTGAAATTTTAACAGCCTATGAATGCGGTGCAGATATGATTAAAGTCTTCCCGGCAAGCGTAGTAGGTCCCGCCTATTTTAAAAATATAGCAGGACCGCTTCCTCATATTCCATTAATGCCAACAGGCGGCATTACGGCTGAAAATGCAGGAGCTTATATTAAAGCTGGAGCAGCTGCTATTGGAGCAGGAAGCACATTAGTGGATGGAAAGCAGCTTCCAACTCCTGAATACTTACTTCAAGTAACAAAGGAAGCGAAGCGTTTTACTCATGAAATTCAAGAAGCTAGGCTTGCGTACGCTTAATAAATAAAGCCTTCTGCTAGCAAGAAGGCTTTTCCTTTTTCGTTTTTTTCGTTTACACTAGGAGTAGCATAATTTTAGGGATTGAATGAAAAGGACGGATTATGATGCAAAAAGTTACTATGCTGGACGTTGCAAAAGCAGCAAATGTCTCCAAAAGCACCGTATCACAATACATTAACAAGCGGTATGAATATATGGGCGAAGAGACACGAAAAAAAATTAAAGAAGCGATTGATACACTCGGCTATCAGCCCAACTACCTAGCACGGAGCTTAAAACAAAAGCGAACGTCGATGATTGGGATTATTGTCGCGAATATTATGCACAGATTTTCTACTGAAGTCATTCGCGCAATTGAGGACTATTGCCATTCACAAGATATACATGCCATTATCTGTAACGCAGATGATGATCCTGAGAAGGAAAAGAAATATATCAATATGTTAAAAGCAAAGCAAGTAGATGGCCTTATTTTATTTCCAACGGGGGCCAATACTTCTCTTTATGAACAGATGATCAAAGAAGAATATCCGGTTGTTATTATGGATCGTAAAATTCATGATGTAAAAGGAAAAATTCCATCCGTAGTGGCGAACAACCAAAAAGCCACAAAACAGGCTATTTTGCATCTGCTCGAGCTTGGACATAAGCATATAGCGATTATTACAGAACCATTAACTATTACACCCCGGATTGAACGTGTAGAAGGGTACAAAGAAGCGTTAACATCAGCCAATATGCCTGTAAATGAATCCATGATTATTAACTGCAAAAAAGCGGACATGCAAAAAGCGCTGGAGAAGCTATTTGCAGCCGATAATCCGCCGACAGCGCTGCTTGCTGGAAACGATTTAGTGTTCATTGAAGTGCAGAAATTTATTAAACAACACGGATTTAATATCCCAAATGATTTATCTTTAATTGTTTATGATAATATTCCTTACGCAGATGTAGCAACGCCTGCCGTTACCACCATTTCGCAGCCTGCTTTTGACATGGGAACAAAAGCAGCAGATTTACTTGTTAAACAAATTTTGAAAGAAAAGATAGCTTATGAAGAGTACCAGTATGAGTGTGAATTGATTATTCGAGAAACAACTTTGTCGCATTAAGCTAAAAAGAGCGCCTATGGCGTGCTCTTTTTAGCCCATCAAGATATTGTTTTTTTACGCTATTACTAAACCGGTTTAGTAGAAAGTGAGGAGAAGAAATATGAAGATACAATTAGCATTAGATCGCGTCACAATTGAAGAAGCTATTATACTTGCCAAGCTGGCAGAACCCTCTGTTGATTGGATTGAAGTAGGTACATCTCTTATAAAAGAGTATGGAATTGAAAGCATTTATAAAATCAAACAGGCATTTCCGCACAAGACGATTGTAGCAGATATCAAAACGATTGATAACGCAGAGTATGAGTTTACAATGTGCTACCAAGCAGGGGCAGATGTAGCAACAGTAATGGGCGTATCACCTTTACCAACGATAGAGACGTGTGCAAATGTCAGCGAGAAATGGAATAAAAAAATGATGGTTGATTTATTAAATACGTCAAGCAGCTTACAAAAGCAAGTAAGTATTTATAATAACGCTATTTTCTGCCATCATATCAGCAAAGACGAGCAAGAAAAAGAAGGAAAATCACTGAGTCAAATAAATTTGCGGCAGTATTTTCATTCAGATGCCCAAATAGCAGTGGCAGGAGGAATTAATCCAGCCTCAGCAGCATCATTACTTCAAATGAAAGCGGACGTCGCGATTATTGGATCAGCGATTACAAAAAGTGCGGATGTGGCAAAGGCATCTGCTGAATTTCAAGACTTATTTATGAGCAGGGGGAACGTATAATGACAAAAACACAAACGATTTTACATGAAATTACGGCCGTAATGAATCACATAAAAGAACCGCAAATAGAAGAAGTAGCGTTTTCACTTTACCAAGCGAAACGAATTTTTGTTATAGGCGAAGGTCGCTCTGGGTTAATGGGCAAATCATTTGCGATGAGACTGATGCATTTAGGTGCGACAGTATATGTTGTAGGGGAGACCATTACTCCTTCGATTGCAGCAGGTGACGTGTTGGTGGCCGTATCTGGTTCAGGAAAAACACAGCAAGTGGTGAGTGTAGCTAAAAAAGCCAAAGAAGTAGGATGTTCAGTTATCGGCATTTCAGCTAGTACAAAATCACCATTAACTGCTCATACTGATGAGCTGCTGCACATTCCCGCTGCAACCAAATACCGAAGTGAAAATGAAGCAGCTTCTATTCAGCCTTTGGGCTCATTATTTGATCAATGTGCTCACGTTGTATTTGATACCATTTGCTTGGAATACGGGAATTTGAACCACACGGATCATGAACAGGCGTTTAAGCAGCACAGCAATTTAGAGTAAGTGGAAAGAGGCTAGCACAAAAGCAGGTTATTTAAAAGAAAATCCGAACGATGAATCAAGATTCTTGATGGAGAATCACATTCGTTCGGATTTTTTCATTGGTATAGGTGAGTGTATGTTTCGTGTATGTAGTCGCTTCTAGTGCTTCTAGCTGTTGATTGGAGGGCAAGGCGAAGACTCCTGCGGGAAAACAGTTGAGACCTCGCAGGAGCGTAGGCGACGAGGAGGCTCACCGGCCGCCCTCGGAAAGCGAAGCCTGGCACGGAAATCAACGGCGTTGTAACAAGTGATCCACACTAGCTCATTTATTTCATTGTTCGTCTTTAGATTGTATTGATGTAGTTATGTCTCAATTTCTTTTGATGCAAGTAAATCCCAGTCTGAACGTTTACTTCACTTTTGTTCATTGAGAATATATTACTTTGCTTCAAAGTAAATAACAGCATTTTTATGTTGAAATTGCTATAATATACAAGCCGGTACATATACTAAGGCGACTGAAAATAAAGGAGTTTTGATTGATGACAAAAATAAAATTAATTTCACATAACGATTTAGACGGGGTAAGTCCAGCACTGTTGGGTAGGTTAGCGTTTGGCGACGACAACTTTGATTACAGCACGGTAAGCATTGGCCGCATCAATGACACAGTGACGCATTTTATTGAAGAAGAAAACGATGGAGACACAGCTTTATACATAACGGATATTAGCGTAAATGAGGAAGTAGCGGAAAAATTAAATGAACTTGTAAAAAAGGGCCAGCAAATCACTCTTATTGACCATCATATCTCTGCTCTCCCACTAGCTGAGAAATATGATTGGGTTCATGTTATTGCGGAAGATGAAAACGGTAAAAAGACGGCAGCTACATCTCTTTTCTACGACTACTTAGTGCGCCACAATATGCTTCAAAAAACGGAGTTGCTTGATGAATATGTAGAGCTTGTGCGCTTATTTGATACATGGGACTGGTTCCATGAAAATAACTTGAAAGCAAAGCGCCTTAATCACCTATATTACCTAATCCCGCATGAAGAATTTAAAGAGACCATTCTAGAAACGCTTCGTGAATCGTATCATACTGAAAATCAAGAATTTACGTTTACGGACAAACACGAAATTTTACTAGAAGCAGAAGAAAAAAAGATTGAAAAATACATTTATGACAAACAAAAACAAATCATAAAAGAAAGTGTTGAAATTGATAAAACAGCGTACAACGCAGGCATTGTCTTTGCAGATACATATCAGTCTGAGTTAGGAAATGCACTGTGTCTAGAAAATGAAGATATCGACTTTTCCGTTATGGTGGATATGGGACGCCAGAAAATTGGCTTCCGTGCAGTAAAAGACGAAATCAACTTAGCAGAAATTGTTGGACACCTCGGAGGAGGAGGTCACCCCAAAGCTTCTGGATGCAAGTTAACAGCTGAAACGTTTGCTCTTTTCGTCACGAATCACTTGTTTAAAGACGAAGAAAAAAGTGAATAAAGCGTATAAGGAGGAGATGATATGTCGTTTAAAGAGCTAGTTGTAGTTGTTACCGGAGCTGCAAATGGAATAGGAAAAGATGTATCCCGCGCATACGCTAAACAAGGAGCAAAAGTGGTATTGGCAGATGTGGACGAAACCGAAGGAGAGCGTCACGCAGAAGCTATTCAAAGACAAGGCGGAGAAGCCATTTTTGTCAAAACAGACGTCCGAAAAGAAGGCGACATTTTAAATCTCGTTGAAAAAACGGTCAGTACGTATGGAACGATACATATTTTGATTAATAATGCAGGCGTTTCCCGCTGGAAATCACCGTATGAGCTAACCATTGATGAGTGGGATGATATTATCAATACGAACCTGCGCAGCGTGTTTCTATGCTCTCGCGAAGCAGCTAAGGTGATGAGAAAAAACGAGAGCGGAGGCTCCATTGTAAACTTAGCTTCTACGAGAGCTACAATGTCTGAACCTCACACAGAAGCCTATGCCGCTACAAAAGGAGGAATCGTTGCTTTAACTCATGCACTTGCCATTTCACTTGGTGATGACAACGTCACAGTAAATGCTATTTCTCCAGGATGGATTGAGACATCTGACTATGATGGCCTTCGTGAAATCGATCATACGCAGCATCCGTCTAATCGGGTGGGAACGCCAGCCGATATCTCAAGAGCGTGTATGTACTTAACAAATGCGGAAAATGATTTTGTAACAGGAGCTAACCTCGTAGTAGACGGGGGAATGACGCGAAAGATGATTTATGAACATTAAGCATCTACGAAAAAAGACTGCCGTATTTAGCAGTCTTTTTTCATATGATCAAGAAAAGAAAAAGATAATAATTTTTTTCTTGACATAATAAAATAATCATTGTAAAGTAAGTTACATAAAGTAATTAAATTTCAATTAATATTTTTTTAGTTTAATATCTCGAATTAGAGATATAAGAATTCATTATATCTTGTTTATCTCCTTTTATCAGGGGGAAGGGTATAAGCATATAATTTAAGCTTTAAAAAAACACAAACAATTAGGAGTGGGGAAAATGGGTTTTTTAGATAAATTATTTGATAAATCAAGTGATCAGCAACAGGCTGGAAAAGATTTTTATGAAGCAATTAAAAACCGGCGTTCTATTTATGCAATTGATAAAAATGTAAAAATATCAGAAGAAAAAGTTGAAGAAATTATTAACTTTGCGGTGAAACATACTCCTTCATCATTTAATTCCCAAAGCGCACGCGTAGTCGTTTTATTTGGCGAACAGCATGATAAAGTATGGAATATTACGAGGGAAACACTTCGTAAAATTGTCCCCGCTGAAAATTTTGCAGATACGGATCAAAAAATGAACTTATTCGGAAGCGGCTATGGAACAGTTCTTTTCTTTGAAGATCAAGAAGTAATTGAAGGGTTACAAAAGCAGTTTGCATCTTACAGCGAAAATTTCCCGGTTTGGTCTAACCAATCATCAGGCATGCTGCAGCATGTGATCTGGACAGCGCTTGAGCTCGAAGGCCTAGGAGCAACATTACAGCATTACAATCCATTAATTGACGATGAAGTAAAAGCAGCTTGGAATATTCCAAGTTCATGGAAGCTGATTGCCCAAATGCCATTTGGTAATCCTGTGGCGCCAGCGGGAGAAAAAGAATTTCAACCGCTAAGTGAACGCGTAAAAGTATTTAAATAACCAGAAAAAGAAACTGGGACAAAAGTATTTTAGTTGAAGGAAGATCCGAACGATGAATCGTTCGGATTTTTTCATTAAATAGGGTAAGCTTAGGTTTTACGTATGTAGCTGCTTCTAGCGGTTGATTTTGTTATGTCTCAGCCCCTTTTTTTATGATAAATAGTTTGAATATTCTTTTATGTTTAAACTGAGAACAATGCGGTTAAATAAGGGTAGTAGTCCTCAAATCTTCTGTGGAATTTGTGCGTTATACATAAACAATTCAACGATGTTTTACAAAAAAATAAAGTTTTTGACTTGGTTTTTTAGAGAATATTTGTTAACATATCCACTTGTGAGGTCTTAGTAAGAGGAGGAGGATGTAAAGAATCCCATATCGGACGCAAGGGCGTTAGGTATGTGGAGTGGGAATTTTAAAGGAGGATTTTATGTCTGATCAAGGAAATCAAGGAAAGTTTAAAAAATCAATATCGTTACTTGACTTAACATTAATTGGGATGGGAGCTATTTTTGGTTCCGCCTGGTTATTTGCGGTTAGTAACGTAGCGTCAAAGGCTGGGCCAGCCGGAAGTTTTTCGTGGCTGATTGGCGGAGTCATTATTTTGCTTATCGGTTTAGTGTATGCTGAACTTGGAGCAGCTCTGCCGCGTACCGGTGGGATTATCCGTTATCCGGTTTACTCACATGGTCATTTAGTGGGTTACTTAATTTCATTCATTACCATTATTGCTTACACAAGTTTGATTGCCATCGAGGTAACGGCTGTACGTCAGTATGTTGCTTTTTGGCTTCCTGGTCTAACTAAACATGGTTCTGAATCGCCTACTACGATTGGCTGGTTATTTCAGTTTGCGTTATTAACGCTATTTTTTATCATTAACTACGTAAGTGTAAAAGCATTTGCTAAGTCAAATGTTATTATATCTGTGTTCAAATATGCGGTTCCTCTTACAATTATCGTCGTGTTGGCTTATCACTTTAAATCTGCTAACTTTACAACTGGCGATTTTGCTCCGTTTGGTTTTAATGGTATCCAAGCAGCCATTTCAACAGGTGGCGTTATGTTTGCTTACCTAGGACTTCACCCTATTGTTTCTGTAGCCAGTGAAGTTAAAAACCCGCAGCGTAATATTCCAATCGCGCTCATTATCTGTATTGTACTTTCAGCGATTATTTACACAGCACTGCAAGTATTGTTCATTGGTAACATCCCGGCTGATATGCTATCAGGAGGATGGGGAACAATTCAAGAGCAATTCTCTTTACCATTTAAAGATATTGCACTTATTTTAGGCCTTGGCTGGTTAGTAACGCTTGTTATTTTTGATGCTATTTTATCACCAGGCGGTAACGGGAACATCTTTATGAATACAACTTCTCGTCTAGTTTATGCTTGGTCTCGTAACGGAACACTATTTAAAGGCTTCTCAAAAGTAGATAAGAAAACAGGAATTCCGCGTGCGTCACTATGGCTATCATTTGGAATGTCTGTATTCTGGACACTGCCATTTCCTTCTTGGGAAGCGCTAGTAAACGTATGTTCAGTAGCACTTATTCTGTCTTATGCGATTGCGCCAATTTCTGCTGCTGCATTCAGAGTAAATGCAAAAGACCTTAAAAAGCCTTTTAAATTGAAAGGTATGAGCGTTATTGCTCCTGTTTCATTTATCTTCTGTTCATACATCGTGTATTGGTCAGGGTGGACGACAATTTCTTGGCTGCTAGGATCACAGCTTCTAATGGTTGTTATCTACGTAGCGTTTAAAAAATACGTACCAACTGACGTTGTAAAATTTGCACAGCAGCTTAAATCTGCATGGTGGCTAGTTGCTTATTATATTATTATGCTTGTTATTTCTTACCTAGGTTCATTTGGTGGAGGACAAGGTGTACTAAGCAACCCGCTTGACTTAATTTTAATTGCTCTTGTTTCAATCGGTATTTTCTACTGGGCGAAATATACAGGTTTACCAAAAGCAGTTATCGATACAGATGATTAATAAAAAACACGGCATGAATTCATGCCGTGTTTTTCGTTTATATAGACGTGGGCTCTATTTATTTATCAAACAGCCACGTTTTTAATATAGCAACATACTCACGAAAGTAGGCTTGAAGTTTAATTGAATTTGGTGTCTTTGCACCTAAAGGATAAACATCAAAACCTTGACGTTCGGCAATAATAGAGGCGCGAAATAAATGAAAATCACTGCTAACAAGCACGACTTTTTTGTGTTGAATATCGACTTTCTGTTTAGTGAAAGTGAAATTCTCAAAAGTAGAAGTTGACTGATCTTCTTTTATAATTCGATTCTTTTTAATTCCTTCTTTCCGCAGAAAACGATAGGCTGCTTCTGCTTCAGAAATTTCTTCATCGGATCCTTTTCCGCCCGTTACGATAACTTTTGTTTGTTGATGTACTTGTAAATAAGATAGAGCCGTCTTTACTCGTTCTTTTAAACTAGGAGACATTTGATCGCCATCTACTTTAGAACCTAAAATCAGCACATAATCTGCTTTTTGTGGAACAGGCTTGTGAGCAGTTTGATACATACAAAAAGATATGATTGCTATATAAAGAACAAGCGAACCAATAAAGGTATAAATCATTTTTTTCTTCAACTGTGAGCCCCTTCCTAGCTATTCTATAAGATGTTTGGAAAATAATTGTTATTATAGCATACGAGACCTAAATAAGTATAAACACAGTAATATATAATAATAGAAGAAAATCGTTATTGTGAATGGTTATAAAATTCGTTACAATAAAGAATAAATGATTTTAAAAGTGCCTCTAAGGAGGATAATAGGGAAATCGGTGCAAATCCGGTGCAGCCCCCGCTACTGTAAATGTCGATGAACCTGCAAAGACCCACTAGTCAAACTAAACTAGGAAGGGTGCAGAAGTAAAATGAAGCATAAGCCAGGAGACCTGCTTTTAAAAACCCCTTATTTTTCGGTGGGAGAAATAAGTCAAGACAATGTGTTAATGAGCGCATGACCAAACCTTGACTTTTACAGTTAAGGTTTTTTTATGTGATAGGGAGTGGATAAAGTGAAAAAAGGAAAACCTCTTATGATTCAAGGAACGCACTCAGACGCTGGAAAAAGTATGATTGCTACAGCATTTTGCCGTATTTTTAAAGAAGACGGCTATCAAACTGCACCGTTTAAATCGCAAAACATGGCGCTTAATTCATACATTACAATGGATGGAAAAGAAATTGGCAGAGCGCAAGGAATTCAAGCAGAAGCGGCTGGGGTAGAAGCAACAACCAATATGAACCCTATTTTAATTAAACCAACTCGTGATCATGAATCTCAAATTGTCGTTCATGGAAAGCCGCTTCGTAATATGTTTGCTTTTCAGTATCGGCAAGAATTTTTTAATGAAGGGTTAAACGTTATCACAGAGTCTTATAAAGAACTTGCCAAGCATTATGATCGAATTGTGATTGAAGGTGCTGGAAGTCCTGCTGAAGTGAATTTGAACGACCGGGAACTCGTAAATATGCGCGTTGCAAAAATAGCCCAAGCGCCTGTTGTGTTAGTAGGAGATATTGATAAAGGAGGGGTTTTTGCGAGCTTAGTGGGTACTCTTCAATTGCTTCCAGATGAACACAAGTCTAGAGTTATCGGGGTGTTAATTAATAAATTCCGAGGAGATTTAGAACTTTTAAAACCAGGGTTGAAGTGGTTTGAAGAATACACGGGTGTTCCAGTTCTAGGAGTTATTCCTTATATGCACAACGTGGAAATTGACGCGGAAGATTCGTTATCACTCAGAAATTACTCAACGCTTGTGAATCCGTTAAAAGAAATTGATATTGCGGTTATTTCGTATCCACGCATCTCAAATTTTACAGACATCGATCCTTTAAGCTTAGAAGAAGACTGTCATGTGAGGCTTGTAACCAAGCCGTCGCAATTAGGTACGCCTGATTTAATTGTTTTACCAGGAAGCAAAAATACGATTGAAGATGCGCAGTTTTTACAAGAAAGCGGCCTGGCTCTAGCCATTAATCAAGTTTTGAACACAACGAACGTTCACGTCATTGGCATCTGCGGAGGATATCAAATGCTAGGGGAGACAATTACAGACCCTGATGCAGTAGAATCTCGGATTGAATCCATTAAAGGGCTGGGTTTGCTTCCAGTGGAAACCGTTATGACAACCAGCAAAAAAACAGAAAGAGTTTCTGGGTATGTCCAGCTAGAAAGTGAAAGAGTTTCGATTGAAGGCTACGAAATTCATATGGGAAAGACGGTTTCTAAGAGTACGACGGAAGCTTTTGCAGTGGTAGATCATGAAAAAGAAGGAACGGTTAAAGACAACGTTATCGGTACGTATGTTCATGATGTTTTTCATAATGATGCTTTGCGCAGAGCTTTGCTTAATCAAATTCGCAAACATAAAAAATTGCCTCCCGTTACGGATACATTCAACAGCCGTCTGCGAAAAGAGGAGTCTTTTTCAAAAGCAGCAGCATATGTGCGAGAAGCTGTAGATATGGAAAAGCTGTATCATTTAATAGATAACTATAAAAGCCCTGAGCAAGCACAAAAAGTATAGCTTACAGAGGCTTTCACTTGTTTTTTTACCAGAATTTTTAGTACGCTATGTTACGTTGTCTAGTTCAACAATCTCACACTCGTGACAAATAAAAGCTGATTGTTTCCAACTCTATGTATGGTGGAAACATGGGTTATGGACAGGAAAATGAATGGTTAATGTAAAACATCACGCCTCGTTTCCTAGAGGAGCTGAACGTATTGATTTTTAAAAATATCTTTTTTAACAAAACATCTATTTTATACATAGGGAGTTTATTTATTGTATGTACTTCGGTTATCATGGGGGTATTTATTGGTACGGTTTCGTTAACCGTAGGAGATACAATCAAAATTATTATTGGCCACCTTACCGGATTATCCCTATATCATGGTCCGGAAAATATGGATTTAATCATTTGGCAAATTCGATTCCCAAGAGTACTGGTAGCATTTTTAGTAGGAGCTTCGCTTTCTATAGCAGGGGCTGCTTTTCAAGGGCTACTAAGAAATTCTCTTGCTGATCCTTACACAATTGGGGTTTCCTCCGGTGCAACCCTTGGCTCTGTGATGGCAATTTATTTCCATTGGAGTATTTTTGGTTTGTCCATCTTCACGCTGCCTGTAGTCGGCATTGTATCTGGATTTATTACCCTTCTTTTAGTTTTTGGTATTACGAAGCTCGCAAGCGGCAATTTGGCCAATGAAACCATCATCTTAGCTGGGATTATTTTATCATCCTTTATGAGCGCGCTTATTTCATTAATTGTGGCTCTTTCTCCTGAAGAAGATGTAAGGCAGGTTTTATATTGGCTAATGGGAAGCGTATCAATGAGAGGATGGTCTCACATTCAAATTTTAGGGCCGTTTTTTTTGGTCGGTACGATTATGCTGCTGTTACATGTAAAAGAGCTGAACGGCTTAGCATTTGGCGATCAATCCGCTCAGTTTATGGGAATAGACGTAAAGAAGAAAAAAAGAATAATTTTAATAGGAGCGTCCGTGTTGACAGGGGCTGCGGTATCAGTATCCGGAGCAATCGGATTTGTTGGTTTGGTTATTCCCCATG
This sequence comes from Priestia megaterium, assembly GCF_023824195.1. Taxonomy (NCBI): domain Bacteria; kingdom Bacillati; phylum Bacillota; class Bacilli; order Caryophanales; family Bacillaceae; genus Priestia; species Priestia megaterium. The sequence goes on along the minus strand of NZ_CP085442.1, from coordinate 3,025,090 downwards.
TAGTACGTCTCGTAGCGGGAGCTAATCATAAGCATGTACTGCCGCTTTCTATTTTAATCGGAGGAAGTTATTTAGTTTTAGCGGATTTATTGGCACGAACGATATTAGAACCGCGTGAACTGCCGATTGGAGTTGTAACCGCCTTAATTGGTTCGCCGATTTTTACGCTGCTCCTTGTAAAAGAACGTATGCGGAAGAGAGGAATATCATGATTGAACTATATAATGTGACAGGAGGATACGATAAACAGCAACCGACCGTTCGTGACATTACGTTCACCGTAGACAAAGGTTCTTTTGTCGCTTTACTAGGACCAAATGGAAGCGGGAAAACAACGCTTATTCGCTTAATCATGAATGTATTAAGCATTCAATCAGGAGAAGTGAAGGTAGAAGGAAAGTCAGTGAAGGCTTATTCACCAAAACAACTTGCGCAAAAAGTGGCAGTTATGACGCAAGAAAATCAAATTGGGTTAGAATTTACGGTTCAAGAAATTGTTTCACTTGGACGTTACCCTTATCAGGCAAAAGGATTGTTTAGCACTGTATCAGCACAGGATGAAGAAGTGGTGGAAAGCGTGATGAAATTAACAAACGTTTGGCACTATAGAAATCATACCTTTCAATCGCTAAGCGGTGGAGAAAAACAGCGGGTTTTACTGGCTAAAGCACTGGCGCAAGAACCTGACTACTTACTTCTTGATGAACCAACTAATCACTTAGATGTAAAACATACGATGGAACTGCTTCAGCTGTTAAAAACTTTACAGCAGGAAATGAGCTTAACGGTTCTGGCCATTTTGCATGATCTCAACATCGCCTCGCTGTTTGCAGATAATGCCGTGTTACTGAAAGATGGAAGAGTAGAAGAAACGGGTATGGATGCCATTTTTCAGGATGCAGCTACGTTAAAAAGAGTATATGGCGTTGATTTGCATGTATTTCACCATCCCGCTGTGAACAAGCGACAAATTGCTTTTGTGCCGCCGTATCAATATCCAGAGACGGACTTCCATGAGTTGTATCAGTTACAAAAGGAACCGGGCAAGCTATGTTTATCCTTTGTGCGTCCTTTGAGAACTCTTTCACTTGGTTCAAATGAAACAGGTCTAGACTGGTGTCAAGAAATTGTTCAACAGCAAAGCAGTGCTGACACGGCGTGGAACTCTGCGTTTTTATCTAGTCATGAAGTTCGCTTAAAAGATGATAAAGGTGACTCGTGGCTGGCTGTGCTGACACATGGACAAAAAGAAAGCGAAGTAAATATTGTGTTACTAACAAATGCGCCGCTTTCGGACGCGAACTTACTTCATGCTGCGATGAAGGTAATTGAATACCGGGCTTTCTTAGGAAAAACAGGACGTATTGTTGTAGCATCATCTCATCATAAAGAAGAAATTCAAGAAGAAATTTCAGATTTCTTACTGAAACGTCTACAGAAAGAATTGCAAGTCTTTCTTGAAACAAAAATGACCGACAATTGCTTTAAATAAGCAGTGGCGGTCATTTTTTATTCTTCGAGGTGATCAGGTTTCTCTGTTTCACCTCCTGAACTCATCGTTGTCTCAGTTGTATGTTCATCAATCTTTTTTTCTTTTAGCTTAACAGAAAACAAGTCTTTGACTTCTTCATCTACTTGATCAGAGTCGGCGCTATACGTTGTACCAATGTTTAAGTGGCCGGTCAAATCTTTAATGCCTAGCTGGCCAAAATTATTACTAAGGTCAATTTTGTCTAGCAATACTTTTTCGACCATAATTTTTTCAACCACAATGGACTGCTTTGGCTGAGTTACTTCACTAATCTTTTTGTCAAGACTTGTCAGCATTTCATATAAAGCTGTATTGGACGATACTTCCTTTAACGCAGAGATCTGATTTTGAATATCTTCAAAATTAGGAGCTGACTGCAAAGCGGAGAGCAAATGAGCTGTTTGCTCGTGCAGTTGAGACAGCGACTGAATAAGGTGAGCTGATTCATGTAATTGCTGATGAAGCTCTTCTATTTTAGGGATTGCGTCGGTTAAACGCGTCACTTGATCAAGAATCCCCTGCAAGTTCAGCGCTGAATCTGACGAGAGAGCGGGTTTGGTGAATTCAGCTTCCTCAGATGTCTTAGACTCCGTCTGGCTAGGTAACTTCTTTGGCTGCTGAGGAGTTTTTTTTAGATTAGACTGTTTTTTTGACTTCATCTTTTCAGATAATTCTTTTCGCTTTTGATTAGAACTTTGGTCTATGGGACCTGCTTTTTTTTTGGTTGGAAGGGAAGACGGATTTATTTTACGGACTGTTTCAATTTTAGGCGATTGTTTAAACCACTTAGAAAACATGAAATTCCCTGCCTTTCATGCTACGTATAGTTCTGCACAATAAATTACAAATCAAATTTCACGTGCAAAAGACCATCTTTAAATGATGCGTGACACGGCGCTTCCCCTACAGCAGGTGGAAGAATGATTGATCGTTGAAATGTTCCTTCACGTCTTTCTTTGTGAAGAACATTTGCATCCTTTATCGTTAAAAGAGATGAACCGGATATGTGTAAAGTATTTTCGTGCATGGTCAATTCGACGTCTGTTCGTTTAGCACCGGGTATTTCAATCACAACTAACAGTTGATTTGCTCGTTCATATACATCAATTAAAGGATAATCTCGATACTCATTTACAATTTGAGGAGAAGCATCTGCTTCCGTATCATTCTTTTTTTCACTATCATCGTCAAAAATCTTTTCCCAAAATTTCGTATGGTTTTCTTCTTGTAACGTTTCTGCCCACTTTTTAAATTTTCCATGATTCATATTTGTCACCTTCTTTAAAAAAATAAAACAAGGCCTTTTGCAGCTTTCTATTTTATATGTATGCATGAAAACAGAAAAAAACGTCCACTTTAATCTAAATCGTGGACGTCTATTTGAGACATAGGAATATTAACATGTTTAGGCATCCGGATTTCCAACACTCCGGAACGATATACGGCGCGTGTACCTTTTTTGCGAACCGAACAAGGAAGCTGAATTTCTTCTTTGAAGGATTCTTCTCCATCTATTCCTTCAATCGTGCACACGTATGGCGTATGATAGACTTTAATGCTTGATACAATATCGCGGTTAGGGATTTTTAACTGCACAATGCATTCATCTAATGTATTGATGACGTTTGAATCAAATCTTCTTAGCTTTTGTCCATGACCTTCAGTTCCCATATCCTGCTGTTCTTTCATCATGTCTTGCGCTTGCTTAAAGAATTCATTTCCTTGCATAAAATCCGGAAAAGAATGGGACATCGTAGAAGAAATCATTTGCTGAATATATTTATTCATGTCTTTAGATGCCATTCCTTTTGGGATATTTTCCATCATTCCTTTAAAAGGAGACTTTCCAAATGGAAACATATTTACACACCTCCTTGTAATGTGCCAAGTAAAATGACAAAATTGTTAAAGCTAAATTTGATTTCCAATTGGAGCTGAAGGGTTTGCAATTTGATCTTGATCACTTACATCAGGATCTAACACGCCCGTATTCATTTGAGAGCAAGTAGGAGAGAAGTTACCTAAAGAAAAATTCGCGCCGTTAAACTTTGAGTTCGCCGTGTGACTGTTTTGAATGGTGGAACCAAAATCAATATTTGCGTTTTGCGTGACACCATTTGTTACGATATTAAAAACGTTAATTTGAAGAGGCATAAAGAGACTCCTTACTGTTTTTATTCATTCCGCTCTAACTATCGCTTTAAGAGAGAATGTATTCACCGTTTGTCGTCATGCTGTTGACAAGCATTGCCCTATATCACTGCTGATAACCATTGACATGATCAACGTTTGCAATATCTGTTTGGTCATTTGTATCAGGATCGATATAAATATTTCGCATTTTCGAGGAAGCAGGTGAGACATCGCCATAAGAAGAGTTCGTACCAGTGGATTTCGAATGAGCCGTGTGACTGTTATGGAGTGCTTCGCCAATGTTGACAGAACCGTTGCTTGAGATACTGTTGATTTTTAAATTATAAATATTAATAACACTTGGCATACGCTCTCACCCTTTTCTATGGTTGATTAATGTATCCTATGATGATAAGTGCCTAAACGTTCACAATTCCTCATAACTAAAATCGCCTTTTCCAGTTGAAGGAAAAAGCGATTGAGAGAGGATTACTTAATGATATGATAGGCTTATGAAATGGGTGCAATACGATAATTCTTTTTTTCTAAAATGTAAGAGATGCTTTGTTGGACAGTGGAAAATGTCCGCCAATTAAACTGAGAATCTACAAGCGAGAGAGCCATTTTTGAAGAAAGACCAACAATAAGGCAAGTGGTACCAATCAAACGCAAAGAATCGTGGAGCGTGTTAATATAATAACCGTGTTCTTCATCTAACGAATGAAGGGAAGATAAATCAATAAGCAGATAGCGCGCCTGTTCTTTTACAACTGCCTCTAATACCGTTTCAGTTAGCTTCTTTCCACGTTCTATATTCATCTTACCGGTAATGGGCACAGCTAAAACCTCGTCCCATATCTTTAATAAAGGAGTGGACAAATCCTCAATTAACCGTTCTTTTTCAAGCTCTGCTTCGGCTTGATCTGTAAAGTCTAATAGCATAAGCAAGTAGCCATAACGCTCACCGTCTTTTGTATCAATGGGGTGAATCACAGCTTCTGCTACGTATTGACTGCCAATCGTTATACGCGTTCTGTAGGTTGTATGAAGAGAGGTGAGTAATTTTTCCGCTTCTTCAGAATTGGAATGAAAGAAGTCCATATGCTTTCCAATTAACTCTTCGATATGAGATAACTGGTAGATTGGGAGTACTGGCTGGAGTGTTTCAATTGCTCTTGCATTCATCCACTGCACACGATAGTCTTTATCCGCAATGATCATGGTTTCTTGAATATTTTCTAAAATCAAATGTACATTAAGCTTTTGTGGAAGTTGTCCAATTCCATTCATTCTCCATCTCTCCTTCTGTGTGTATTAAGTTTATGTACATCTATTTTATATTTTACAGTGAAAAGAATGAAGAAGGCTATAAGAAATTTATTAACGTGTATAGGAATCATGGTATTTAAAAAAACGTAGGAGTAAGCACTCGCTTCAATCAAAAAAATCCCCTGTGCAAAAGGGGAGTTCACCTTACTCATATGATTTAATAAAATCAACGTTATATTTTTCAACGCTTGATAAGTAGGAATCTCTAAATGATGAATCAGGCGTATACCATGACCTTCCATAAAAATAGGCTTGAAGATCTTTCGATTTAAATACATACCCATGCCGCGCATAGATTTCATTTCGAGCTAGCCTTAGTTCACTCGAGCTCAAACTGCTAATATCACTATAGCTTAATTTGTAAGAATCCGAACCCGGAAGAATATAAGAGCTTGAAGTAGCATAAGAGCGCGGCCCAGGCACGATCACTTCTCGTTCTTTTATGACGGTTTTTTCCTTTTCAACGGGCGGCGTTTGTATATTTAACGTAATACTTTCTTCACTTTGAATAGTGTAGGGACTGCTTTTGAACGTTGTACCGTCTTTTTGCACTTCTGCATGAACAGTGACGCTTCCATCCGTGGCAACAGGCCCTATTTGTGATGAGCTATTCACCTGCAGTCCCGTGCTTTTTCCGTTTACGAATAAAATAGCGTCATCTCTATTCGATGAGATTGTAACGTAAGCCCCTTTAAATACAAGAGATATATTTTCTTCTTTTTGCCGGTGAAAATTTACAGTGGTTTGGTCTGAAAGTTTTCCGTAAGAGCTTTCATAAGAAGCCGTAAGCGGGTAACTTCCAATCATAAAAGGCCCTATTTTTTGCGTTTGATTTTTGGATATCGATTGTTTTGTGTCATTGACTGTAACCGTTGCATCCTCTGGCGTGGTGAGGGAGATATAATATGGTGACGGCACAACCACGTACTGTTTTTTGAAGAGTAGTGAATGTTTCTGTTCTTTTATTGTAAAGTAGATACTCAATTTATTTTTCAAATCATTTTCAACGTCTCGTAAAATAGAACCATCGGAAGTTGCATCCAACAGAGCTTGAATAGATGCGTCATTAATAACTATAGTAGACTGTGAAGAGTCTACTAACTCTCTTAACACAGCTGTATCTTTCGATTCTAATGCCTCAATAAAGCGGTCAGCCGTTTTTTCTTCTGAGCCAGAGAAAAAGAAATAAAATACAAAAGTTAAAAGAAGTATAAGCGCAATACCCCCGCCAATATACCATTTCTTTTTGTACTTAGCTGCAGCTGGTGACACTGTGAAAGAAAAGCCACAGTTATTGCAAAATAGTTGGTCTGCGCTTGCACGGGCACCGCATTTTGGACATTGATTCATTCACACCATCCCTTTCTTTTTATTCCATTAAATGTATGGAACGTATAAGTAAAACAGACCGTTAAATTAGAAAAATAATAAATCGAACGAGAAAGATAAACACACCAAACATGCACAGTAAGAGTGAGATATGCTATGATAAAAACTATATATTAATCCGATAGGGACACTCTGTCATATAAAAAGGAGATGAAGCAAATGAGTGTTTCATTTGTAAATAAAAACCAAAAATATACGTATGAAAAACTGCTGCCTCTAGTCGAAAAATTTAAGAAACGAGCTTTTAAAATAGATGAAGAAGGTACGTTTCCCTTTGAAAATATTCAAGAGTTAAAAGAAGCGGGCTATACACATCTTTCTCTAGAAAGCAAATATGGCGGAGATGAATTACGCCTTTATGATTTTTTATTATTTCAAGAATTAATTGCTCAAGGAGATGCTTCTACGGCTCTTAGTATTGGATGGCATATGGGGATTACAATGGACTTGCGTGAAAAACAGCCTTGGAATCAGCAAATGCTCGATTTTATTTTTAAAGAAATAGAAAAAGGTGCACTTATTAACACCGCTGCTACTGAACCGAAGACAGGAAGTCCTACTCGAGGAGGAAAACCGGAAACGACAGCCGTAAAAACAAAAGAAGGCTGGCGAATCAACGGCCGAAAAACATTCACCACGATGTCTCCGGTCTTAAATTACTTCTTGGTAAAAGCAAGCATTGAAGGTGAAGAAGAGATCGGCTTATTTTTAATTCCTCGTGAAACAAGCGGACTTTCAATAGAAGAAACATGGGATATGATTGCAATGCGCGGGACAGGAAGTCACGATCTTGTGCTAGAAAACGTCGATATTAAACAGGACTTTCTTGTTGAACGCCTCGGTGGTTTTAAAAAGAATGAGCCAAGCGGCTGGCTGCTTCATATACCAGCTTGCTACATGGGTACAGCCATCGCAGCAAGAGATTATGCTGTCGCATTTGCTACAGAATATTCGCCTAATAGTATTGAGGGAACGATTAGCGAGTTGCCAAATGTGCAGCGTTTAGTAGGAGAGATGGAACTTGAACTTATGCAGGCGCGTCACTTTATGTACAGCGTGGCAAGTAAATGGGATGAGACCAGCGACCGAGCAGCATTAGCCGGAGAGTTAGCAGCTGTCAAACACGTAGTGACCAATAGTGCCTGTACGGTTGTCGACAAAGCCATGCGCATAGTGGGAGCGCGAAGCTTGCAGCGCAGTAATCCGCTGCAGCGTTATTATAGAGATGTGCGTGCGGGCCTTCATAACCCTCCCATGGATGATATGACGATTGTTAATTTAGCGAAGCAGGCGTTTACTAGATAAAACTTAATAACATGTTAAATGATGAAAGACTGCTTATTATAGGCTATTCTATAATAAGCAGTTTTTTCGTTACAAGAGGAGGAATTGAAGATGAAGTCTGTAAGAGAAATTCAGCTGACACCCTATAATATCGCGTGGGAAAAGGAATTTACAAAAGAAGCTGCCACCTTAACAACTATAATGTCAGCTCAAGTTTTAGAGGTTCATCATATTGGAAGCACTGCTGTTCCCGGCTTAAGCGCAAAACCGATTATTGATTTACTTATTGAAGTGAAAGATATAAAGAAAGTAGATACACATAATCAGAGGATGGAACAGCTTGGATACGAAGCGAAAGGTGAAAACGGCATAAAAGGAAGAAGATACTTCCAAAAAGGCGGAAATGAAAGAACGCATCATGTTCATATTTATGAAAAAGGCCACCCAGAAATTAATCGGCATATATGGTTTCGAGATTACCTGCGTACTCACCCTGATGCAGCAAAAGAATACGAAACGTTGAAAATAGAACTAGCGCACCGCCATCGCTTTGAACCAGAAAAATATGTGGAAAATAAAACGAATTTTATTCATAAAATAGATGGGCTAGCTCTAAAATGGAGAAAGGGAAGCAGCAATAAGAATAGGAAAGATGATCTTAGATAAAAAGGAGGAACGAGCTTGACTCCAGTTCTAAATAGACAGACAAATACAGGTGAAAAGAAAAAAACAATATGGATCAGCCTGATATCCTTTGTTATTCTTTGTTTTGTACTTTGTACTGCAATTTCTCTTTATGTAGGCATAAGCCTGACAAAATTGGATAAAAATCCTGCTGTGAAAAATCCTGATGATTACGGCATGCACTATAGCAATCAAGTATTTTTGAGCAAAGACGGAATAACCCATTTAAAAGGATGGATGATTGAACCAACGGAACAGCCAAAAGCGACCATTATTATGTCACATGGATACGGGAATAACCGTGAAGCACAAGGAGCTGGCTTTCTGCCGCTGAGTAAAGAATTTGTAAAAGCGGGATATCGAGTGGTCATGTTTGATTTTAGAGATGCAGGAGACTCAGAAGGGAATCAAACGACGATTGGTGTAAAAGAACAGCTCGATTTATTAGGCGTTATTCAGAAAATGAAAGAAACAACAAAAGAGCCAATTGTGCTCTACGGCATTTCAATGGGAGCAGCCACTTCTTTATTAGCAGCTTCTCAAGATGAAGACGTAAAAGCAGTGGTAGCCGATAGTCCTTTTAGTGATTTAACCTCTTATTTAAAAGAAAATCTATCTGTATGGTCTCATTTACCAAACTTTCCGTTTACACCGCTAACAATTGCTATTCTTCCTGTTATTGCAGATGCAAATCCTGCTGAAGCTAGTCCTATTAAAGCAGTCGAGCATATTTACCCTCGACCAATTTTATTTATACACAGCACAGGAGATACAAAAATTCCTTACACTGAAAGTGAAAAAATGGCTAAAACGCACCCGGATGCTTTTCACTTCTGGAAAACTGATAATGCAGAACACGTTCAAAATTATCATGTATACAAAAAAGAATATGTAAAGCGCGTATTATCTTTTATTGATCGAGCGCTTTAAAAACAGCCCGCTTGTCAAAAGCGGGCTGTTAGCTGTTAATTTTACCTTGTTCTACAAGTTCAGCATGCAAATTGCGAAGAATGTAGGTTTTATAACTTTCTAGCTTTCTTCCATCAATTTTAGAGATATTGACCGCTTTTAACTGCTGAATAAACCAGCCCTTTGAATAGCTATGAGCCACTGTTAATCACTCCTTCAAAAAGATCCACTCTAAATAATTAACTATATTCATAAAAGGAGATAAAAAGAAGTGAACGAAGCAAATGAATTGACGTTCATTTTTTTACAGCGTTATACTGCTCTACAGCTACATAAAAGGAGGAAGTGAACAATGAGTGAACAATATATAAACGTAAATGGCGTTAATCTGCACTATATAAGCAAGGGGCGAGGAGAGCTTATGCTATTTCTTCATGGGTTTCCTGACTTTTCGCATATTTGGCGACACCAGATAGATGAATTTTCTAATGATTTTCACACAGTTGCTTTGGATTTAAGAGGATATAACTTATCTGAAAAGCCAAGCGGACTGGAATCGTACGAAATTGATGTATTAGTAGAAGATATTCGCCAAGTGATTGAAGGTTTAGGATATCGCTCCTGCACGCTAGTTGTACACGACTAGGGAGCAGGAATCGGATGGACATTTGCTTATCGCTACCCGGAATATGTACAAAAATTAATTGCTTTTAACGGTCCGCACCCTTATACCTTTATGCGTGAGCTTAGAACAAATAAAAATCAGCAAAAAGCAAGTGAGTATATGAAATGGTTTCAAAAACAAGAAGCACAGGACTATATGGAACGAGACAACTTCTCAGGTTTGCGTAAGCTTGTGATCGACCCAGGTGTAAAAAAAGGATATCTAACAGCCGATGATGTTCAAGCATACATGAACTCTTGGGAAAATGGCTCTGTGCTGTCAATGCTAAGTTATTACCGCAATTTAAAGATTTTCACAGAAGAAGACCTTCAAAGAAAATCTTTGTTTCCGTTAGAAGAAGAAGTGTTAAACATCCCGGTACAAATTATTTGGGGAAATCAAGATCCTACTTTTATGCCTGAAAACTTAGATGGTATTGAAGAATATGTGCCAAACATATCTGTTCACCGATTAGCTGAAGCATCTCATGCCCCTCAGCATGAAAAGCCACAAGAAGTCAACGACGTGATGTGGAATTTTTTAAATAAGTAAAGATAAAAAGAGGCTGAGACAAAAGTAGTTTAGTTGAAGGAAGATCCGAACGATGAATTGAGATTCTTGATGGAGAATCCAACTCGTTCGGATTTTTTCATTGGCATAGTAAACGTAGGTTTCATGTATATAATGGCTTCTAGCTGTTGATTGGAGGGAAAAGCGAAGACTCCTGCGGGAAAAGCGGAAGAGATGAGACCCCGCAGGAGCGCAAGCGACGAGAAGGCTCAGCGGCTGCCCGCGGAAAGCGAAGTCTTGCACGGAAATCAACAGCGGTGTTAGAAGTGATTCATACTAACTCATTTATCCCATTTGTTCGTCTTTAAATTGAATTTATCTTGTTATGTCTCAATCTCTTTTTCTGTTGAATTTAAAATAATTTTAAAAAAAGTGATCCAACAGAATAAGGTGCTCGTTAGGTAAGTAGAAAAGGAATTCTTCACGAAAATGACATTTTAAAAATTTTTTTAAAAGAGTGATCCAACGTCACTCAGCAATCGTTTAGTAGATAGAAAGAGAATACTCCCTAAAAAGGATCATTAAATGTGAGGGAACATGAAGGTTTAATGTGTAGAATATTCAAAATCTTCAATCTATTTGATGATTTAAGATGTATTAAGAATGAAAAAAGTGGCGTACATCAACTAAAAATGAGGAGAGTGGAAAATGATGAAATTAAGTAAAAAATTAATGATCCCTGTACTAGGAGCTTCACTATTGATGCCGACTATTGCAAATGCAGAGGAAGCAAAACCAACGGCAGTAACAAAAGCTTCAGATCTACGAGCGAACTTAGACTACCTATTATCTGAACACTTTACGCTTGCCGTTGCCGCTATGACAACAGCTTATGACGGCTCTAAAGATGCTGAAGCTGCGTTCAAGGCGTTGGATCAAAATGCCGTCGACATGGAGCCAGCCATTGCGTCGATCTATGGTGATAAAGGAGCGGCTGAATTTGAACGAATTTTTAGAGAGCATAATAATTACACAGATGATTTTGTAAAAGCAACAAAAGAAAACGACAAAGAAGCCATGGCTGAAGTAGATAAAGAAGTAGATCAATTCGTGAATGAATTTGCTAAGTTTCTAAGCACTGCTACGGAGGGTAAACTACCTGAAGATGCTGCAAAAGAAGCGCTTCGCGTACACGAAGATCAAGTAAAAGAAACGTTTGAAGATTATGTAGAAGGTGACTATGAGGCAGCCGCGAAGACATACCGCGAAGGATATCAGCAAATGTTTGCAATTAGTAAAGCGTTATCAAATGCAATCGTAATGCAAATGCCCGATAAATTCGACAATACAAAAGTAGATACACCAGCAGCAGATTTACGGTCTTCATTAAACAGCTTAGCAGCAGAACATTTTGCTTTAGCAACAATGGGAATGGAAAAAGGGTTTAACGGTTCAAAAGATTACGACTATGTTAGCTGGTTAGAAAATGCTAACACAGCAGATTTTAAAGCTGCAATCGGCTCAGTATATGGCGATGAAGGAGCTGCACAATTCGAAAAAATTTGGCAAGGAAATCACATCAATGCCCAAGCTGAATTAGTAAGTGCACAAGTAAAAGGCGATGAATCAGGAGAAAAAGCTGCAAAAGATAAGCTCCATAAATTCGCGCAAGAATTTGGTACATTCTTAGGAACAGCAACAGATGGAAACCTTCCAACTGCAGACGCACAGGCAGCTATAAAAGCACACGAAGATACGGTTATTAAAACATTTGAGCAATATGCATCCGGTGACTACGCTGGAAGTTATGATACTTATCGTGAAGGGTATAAATTAATGTTTGGTGTTGGCCAAGCTTTAGGTGAAGCAATCGTAAAACAAAACCCCGATAAGTTTGCTGAAACAGCTATGCCAACAGATATGCCGAAAACAGGTATGGGCGGGGCATCTGAATCAACGATGAACCCACTAACAGCGATCTATATTGCACTAGGTTCGTTAGCTGTATTAACAACTGGAGTTATTTTACGCAAGAAACCAGTAAGCAAATAATATTTTTTCTCCTTTTCCTTATCGATTACAAGTCAAGAGTCCTGAAAAAAGAAGAGAGGTTGTTCTCTCTTCTTTTTTATAAACAGCTGTGAAATGAGGTGACGATGTGAAAAAAGCGATTGTTCTCGCCTACTGTATATTAAGTTTAGTCCTGCTTGTTAGCGGCGGACTATATTTTAAAGAACAAATGGTAGAAGCAAAAGAAACAAAGCAACAAACTGAAGCTAAGCAAAAAGAAGCACAATCACAAGATCTAAAAAGCCGGGTAACGATTGAAGAAGAATTTGCTGTATTAAAAAAGCATAAAACAGAAGCAAAACAGTTGAATAAAGAATTCAAAGGAATCATTCCTGCAAAAGTTTCTATTCCAGCTATTCATGTGGAGGCTTCAATTGAGCAAGTAGGGTTATTAGACAGCGGTGAAATGGCAGCGCCATCTACAGAAAATGGAGTTGCTTGGTTTGAACCAGGAGCTAAACCTGGCGTAAAAGGAAATGCTGTATTAGCAGGACACGTAGACAGTAAAACTGGCCCTGCCGTCTTTTACAACCTAAAAAACTTAAAAAAAGATGATGAAATTACCGTAAGAGATGCACAGGGGACCACGCTTACTTTTGTTGTTAAACGTACAAAAAGCTATCCGCGCGCTAAGGCTCCTTTGAACAAAATTTTTGGGTATAGCAACAAACGTAATTTAAACCTAATTACGTGCACAGGAACGTTTGACCGTGCGGAAGGAACCCATCAAGAGAGGTTAGTTGTCTATACAGAACTAAAAGCTGACCAAGCAAAAGAATTGGAGCGTGGAGCAACTGCACCAAAACCTCCTACACATTTAAAGATGAGCGGTAATTTGCTTACGTGGTACGCGGTACGAGAAGGCAATATTATCGGCTACCGAATTTATAAAAAGAATCCAGGCGGAACCTTTGTCCATATTGGCAGCGTTTCGGAATTTGAGCGAAAAAGCTTTGCTGATTCCGACGCATCTCAAGCTCGTTACTATGTAACGGCTGTTAATGAGTCAGGAAAAGAGTCTGCTCCGTCTAGTATAGCGAAATAACAAAAAGCTCTCTTCAAACGGAGAGCTTTTTGTTATTTTTGATTGTCGATTAAAAAGATATCTTCTGCCTTTCTATTTATCTAAATGCTATTAGTTTTAATAGATAAATAAAAATTCCTTTAAAATAATACTTGAATAATATAAATATTCAGATTATTATGTACTAATAGTCTTTTTGGTAATTAAAAGGAAAAAATCTAAAAAGAATCTAAAAGAAAAAGGAGAGAAAGCATGTCACAACCTAATTTGCAAGCAGAGCAAAAATCACATCCAACAACCTTTCTAGACAAACTATTAGGAAGGGTAGAAGCAATCGGAAACAAACTACCTGATCCTTTTATTTTGTTTGTATGTTTAGCGCTTGTTATCGTAGTAGCATCTGTTGCTATTAATAGTATGGGAGTAACGGTGGTCCATCCCGGTACTAATAAGACTCTTCCAATTAAAAGTTTGTTGTCGCATGAAGGCATTCAGTATATCTTAACATCGATGCTGACCAATTTCACTGAATTTAAGCCCCTAGGACTTGTACTTGCTATGATGCTTGGAGTCGGACTTGCAGAAAAAGTAGGTCTGCTTGAAGTGGCCATAAAGAAAACGATTTTAAATGCTCCAAAAGCTCTTATTACATACGCGATCATTTTTACAGGAATTATGGCCAACTTAGCGGCAGATGCTGCTTTTGTCATCGTGCCTCCGCTTGCCGCAATGATTTTTTATACAGTAGGAAGGCACCCGCTTGCTGGATTAGCAGCAGGATTTGCTGGGGTGGGATCAGGCTTTACAGCGAATCTTATTATATCCGGAACCGACGGATTGTTATCAGGCATTTCTACTGAAGCTGCTAAAACAATTGACCCAAGCGCTGCTGTCAGTCCTGCAGCGAACTGGTACTTCATGGCGGCTTCTGTATTTGTTTTGACGATTATAGGGGCGATCGTCACCGAAAAGATTGTAGAACCTAGGTTGGGCAATTATAAAGGAAAAAAACGCAATGATTTTGGTGAAATTAGTGAGGCAGAAGCAAAAGGATTAAAAAACAGTATCGTTGCTACATGTATTTATGTCGTTGTACTAGCTGTTTTCTTATTTTGGCCCAACTCTCCTTTACGAAATGAAGACGGTGGAATTGTTCCATCTCCTTTTTTAGATGGTATCATTCCCATTACTCTGCTGTTTTTTGTGGTAGTTGGCTCTGTTTACGGAATAACAGTAGGGAAAATCAAAAGTTCTAGAGATGTACCTGCTTATATGACTGATTCGATGAAAGATATGGCTAGCTATATTGTCCTTATTTTTGCGGCTGCTCAATTTATCGCTTACTTTAATTGGACTAATATTGGAACGTGGATTGCAGTAGAAGGAGCGGATGCATTAAAGGCACTAAATCTAACTGGACTTCCAGTTGTGGTTGGTTTTGTATTTTTAACTGTTGTTCTAAGCCTTCTTATTTTTAGCGGCTCTGCTCAATGGGCACTAGAAGCACCTATTTTTATTCCATTGTTCATGCTGTTAGGATACAACCCTGGATTTATTCAAGCAGCATACCGAATAGCGGATTCTTCCACGAATGTAATCACTCCTTTAAATCCATACATGATTGTTATTTTAGCCTTTATGAAAGAATACGAGCCTAAGGCAGGGCTTGGCACAATTATTTCACTTATGCTTCCTTATACTCTAGCTTTTTTAGGGATTTGGATTATTATGTTGATTATTTTTGCTGTATTCAGTATTCCTCTAGGGCCCGGTGTATATATGTATTTGTAAAGAAAAATCCTCTTCTACTCCAAGAAGAGGATTTTTTATGTCAGAAACTCTAACACATATAAATAATATTTCAGCTTATGTGTACGTAGGAGAACACATAAGAAAAAGAAAAGAGTATAAAAAAACAAAAGTTTTCTGAATAAATTTGCAAAAAGTAGTTGCTAAATACATATAAATCAAATATGATAGTAAACATAACGAAATATGTTATATAATCTAACATTAAATTTAGGGGTTATTTATTCGTACTTAAGGGGGAAATCATCATGCAAATGGGCGATTCAGTATTTATGTTTTTTTCAGCATTATTGGTTTGGATTATGACACCAGCTATTGCATTGTTTTACGGGGGGATGGTTCGAAGTAAAAACATGTTAAGTACCGCGATGTATAGCGTAGGTTCCTTAGCTGTTATATCCGTTCTTTGGATAGTAGCAGGCTATTCGTTAGCTTTTTCGACCGGTGGCAATGCTTTTATTGGTAACTTGGACTGGGTAGGATTAAAAGGAGTTGGGTTCACTCCAAACGGGGACTACAGTGCTACGATCCCGCATAATATGTTTATGATGTTTCAGCTAACATTTGCTGTACTAACAGTAGCTATTATCTCTGGGGCTTTTGCAGAGCGCATGAAGTTTTCAGCATTTATCTTATTTGCTATCCTATGGTCATTATTTGTATATGCACCAGTTGCACACTGGGTTTGGGGAGTTGGCGGATGGCTTCGTGAACTAGGAGCTATTGACTTTGCCGGAGGAAACGTCGTTCACATTTCGTCAGGTGTAGCAGGATTAATTCTAGCTCTTGTTGTTGGAAAACGAAAAAATGCCGATGCCGCAGCACCTCACAATTTACCGTTAACTCTTTTAGGCGGAATGCTGATTTGGTTCGGCTGGTTTGGTTTTAACGTTGGAAGTTCTTTAACTATTAACAGCGTTGCAATGACAGCTTTCATTAACACGAATACAGCGGCAGCAACAGGAATTATCGGCTGGCTTGTAGTAGAGTGGATTATCAATAAAAAACCTACGCTGCTCGGAGCCGTTTCGGGAGCGATTGCTGGACTTGTAGCTATTACACCAGCTTGTGGATTCGTTACACCGTTTGCCTCTATTGTAATTGGTTTTATCGGCGGAGCAGTTTGTTTCTGGGGTATCTTCTCACTTAAAAAGAAAATCGGTTACGACGATGCGTTAGATGCATTTGGTCTTCACGGTATTGGGGGAACATGGGGAGGTATTGCAACAGGTTTATTTGCCACAACTTCTGTAAATGATGCCGGTGCGAATGGTTTATTCTACGGAGATCCAAGTCTACTTTGGAAACAGCTGGTGGCTATCGTAGCAACGTATCTATTTGTCGGCATTGCTACCTTCATTATTGTTAAAGTAGTTGGATTAATTGTATCTCTGCGTGCGACACAAGAAGAAGAAACGCTTGGGCTTGATATTACGCTGCACGGTGAAAGAGCGTATCACGAATCGAATATGTAAAAGGGGTGGGCACAGTGAGTGATGTTTTAACAAAAATTGAAATTATTACACGCCCTTCAAAGTTTGAAGAGCTTAAGCAAGAACTGGCGAAAATTGGCGTTAGCGGTATTACAGTTACGGATGCGCTGGGGTGCGGGTTGCAAAAAGGCATTACGGAGCTTTATAGAGGCGTTAAAAAACAAGACAATATGCACGCACGAATTAAAGTAGAAATTGTGGTGTGCGAAGTTCCAGTATCTGACGTTGTTGATAAAGCAAGAAAAGTACTAAATACAGGTCAGCCTGGAGATGGGAAAATATTTATCTATGAATTAAAAAATGCGATTAAGATCCGAACAGGGGAAGAGGGATCACAGGCATTACGAAATAATAGTTAAACTTAGGGATAAGGAGAAAACAAAGGGTCATATAAAAGGTGCATAATATGCACCTTTTTTTTAGGTTGAATAGTTACACGGCATGTTTCCTTATGGTGACATGCTTTTTTGTTATATATATAGCCAAAAAGTATATCGCAAAAAATAAGTGAATATAATTAAAATTATTTTTATAAAATTGTGAAAATTATAAAAATATATGTCATTGTTACTGACAAGTTTGGTGAAATACTGCTGTTTATCCTTTTATAATAGTAAAAAATAACTATATTTTTACTTTTATTAGTTTCTCTTTATATATGAGAGTGAATCTATTATGAAAGGATGTGAAAAAAGATGTACATAAACAGCAAGCTGTTTCACCGTTTTCAGAAATGACATTTGTTGCAAAGATAAAAAGCGTTCTAGACGCGAACAAAGGGAGGGCAAATCGTTATAAAAGACTAGCCGCTATTAAGCGCTTTATAACGATTACTACATGCTAAGTAAAAAAATGTTATCTATTTTAGCAACAACGGTCTTATCGGTAGGGTTTGTAGCTGGCTGTGGGAGCAACAGTACATCAGGAGAAGATAAAGGCAGCAATGTTATTAAAATTGCTACGCAAAGCCCTTTGTCAGGAGGTAGTGCGACGTTAGGTGAAGCGATCAAACTGGGAGCTCAGCTAGCTCTTGATGAAGAAAAAGACACGTTTGAAAAATTAGGATATAAACTTCAGCTTGTACCGTATGACGATCAAGGCGATCCTAAAAAAGGCGTAGCAAACGCTCAGTTAATCGGATCAGATAAAGCCGTCTATGGAGTGATAGGACATTTAAATTCAGGGGTTACCATTCCTTCATCTGAAACGTATGAAAAATATTCAATTCCAATGATTTCTCCTGCAAGTACAGCAACGGACGTAACAGATCGAAAGCTAAAAACGGTTAACCGCATTGTAGCGCGCGATGACTTCCAAGGGCCTGCAGGAGCTGAATATGCTGTTAAAGAGTTGAAAGCAAAAAATATTTTTGTCATTCAAGATAAAACAGCTTACGGACAAGGGCTTGCAGATGCTTTTAAAACAGCAGCTGAAAAAGAAGGAGCAAAAATTGTTGGATTTGAAGGAATTACGGTTGGAGAAAAAGATTTTAACGGTGTGTTAAATCAAGTCTCTAAAGAAAAGCCGGATCTCGTTTATTTTGGTGGTCTTTATGCAGAAGGCGGACTTTTAATTAAACAAGCTCGTGACAAAGGAATTACCGCTAAGTTTATGGGAGGGGATGGCTTAGACTCATCAACTTTAGTTGATATTGCCGGAGATGCTGTAAAAGATACGTATCTTACGTCAGTAGCAGGCGATGCTTCCAAAACGCAATTCGCTAAAGATTATGAGAAGAAATTCAATAAAAAAGTAGAGTCATATTCTGTATACGGGTATGATTCCATGAAAGTTATGCTTCAAGGTATTCAAAAAGCAATTGAAGACAATGATAAAAAGCTTCCTTCTCATGAAGCAGTACGTGACGCCGTACGCGGTATTAAAGAATATAAAGGAGAACTTACGCAGGTAGGATTCGATGAGAAAGGAGACAATAAATACGCCAAAATTTTTATCTATAAGTTTGACGCTCCTTCATACCCAGCTAAATTAGAAGGAGAAATCTCACAATAAACCTTAGAAAAGAAAGGTATGGATGTTCCGTACCTTTCTTTTCTTAAAATCGATTTTATAGGACGAAAGGGACGAGGTTATATGTTTGCTCATATTATACAAACGCTGCCGCAAGTGTTAATTGACGGACTAACATTAGGAGCTGTATATGCAATTATCGCCCTAGGTTATACGATGGTATATGGCATTTTAGAACTCATCAATTTTGCACACGGCGAAATTTTTATGTCAGGAGCTTTTATCGGAACCGCTATTTTAATAGGGTTAACAGGCGTAGGTTGGATTGCAGCTTTTCCAGCTGTCGTGACGTTAATTTTAGTTCTTCTTATTACGAGTGTTGCGACTGGACTTCTTGGTATGGGAATTGAAAGAGTGGCTTACCGCCCCCTGCGCAAGTCTTCTAAACTGATTACACTTATTACAGCTATCGGAATGTCGTTTCTATTACAGGATTTTGTGCGCTTCATTACGGAACTTAAGAATGGTAACTATATTGTTAATACCCCTGCTTTATTTTCAGGCAAAGTATCGGTTAGCGCTTCTTCTCTTTCATCATCATTTGATGATGCTACATTTAAAGTAACGTTTATCGTAGTGTTAATTGTTGCTCTTTGCTTAATGATCGGACTTGAAATTTTCGTCAATCGGACCAAATGGGGAATGGCAATGAGAGCTGTAGCCCAAGATCCCGATACCGCTTCACTGATGTCCATCAATGTAAACAAAGTTATTTCTCTTACTTTTTTTATTGGTTCAGCTTTAGGAGGCGCTACTGGTGTATTATTTGCCCTTCATTACGGAACAATTGATCCTTATATTGGTTTCATATTAGGATTAAAAGCTTTCACAGCAGCTGTTTTAGGAGGAATAGGCAATATACGAGGCGCAATGTTTGGAGGGCTAATGCTTGGCATCCTTGAAATGTTTGCAGCTGCGAATTTATCAACAATCACCGGCAATGTTTTAGGAGCAGAGTATAAAGATGTATTTGCATTTGCCATTTTGATTTTGGTGTTAATTTTTAAACCAGAAGGCTTATTTGGAAAAGCCGTTACAGAAAAAGTGTAGGTGATGAAGATGAAAAAATTAATGAGTAGGCTTGAAGGAAACAAAAAAGCGCAAATCATTCTATTTTTTATATATGTAATTGCAACAAGCGGTAGTTTAATGCTTGTCCAAAAGTCCGTTGTCGCATTTTTACTTCTTTTATTTTCATTATTACTTCTTTACTTTATGTCTCTTTCTACTAAATTAAAATCGCTAATAGCAGGGGTCATTTTAATTGTGCTGCTTCCTTTTTCAGCCAGCCAAGGCCCTGCTTATGAATCCTATATGGAAGTATCTACACTAGTAGGCATCTATATTGCTATGGCACTTGGGTTGAACATTGTAGTGGGATTAGCCGGATTATTGGATTTGGGATTTGTTGCTTTCTTTGCAGTTGGGGCTTACACATATGGAATTTTCGCAACCAATCAAGCTGCTAATTTTATGCCTTTTGGTACGTACCCATTATCAGGAGAAAGCTTTTGGTTTTTTATTATTGCGGGGTGCCTAATAGCCGCTTTATTTGGAGTTCTGCTTGGTATACCTGTGCTGCGCGTAAAAGGAGACTATCTAGCTATCGTTACGCTTGGATTCGGGGAAATTATTCGAATTGTATTTAACAATTTGGATAAACCAATCAATATTACAAACGGAGCAATGGGGCTGTCCTCCGTGACGCCGCCTTCTATTTTTGGGATTAACTTAGTATATCCAAGTCAGTTCTATTATGTAGTATTAGTCATCTTAGCTGCGGTTATTTTTATTGTACGGCGATTTGAATATTCTAAAGTAGGACGATCGTGGAAAGCGGTTCGTGAAAATGAAATTGCAGCTCAAGCGATGGGAATTCACCTTGTCAGAACAAAGCTGCTTGCGTTTGCTATCGGTGCTTCTTTTTCAGGCATGATGGGAGTTATTTTTGCCGCTAAGCAAACCTTTGTTGATCCAACCAGCTTTACGCTGTTAGAATCTATCACGATTTTAGTCATGGTTATTTTAGGAGGAATGGGGAGCGTTCCAGGCGTCATACTTGGAGCGGCGGTTGTAACCATTCTTAATCTTCAAGTATTAACGGAGCTCACCGATTGGTTTAATCAACTGAGTTTAAACGGGGTTATCTCTATACCAGATGCACTTTCGCCAGCTAAAATGCAGCGATTTATTTTTGGCGGACTTCTTATTCTATTTGCTTTATACAGGTCTCAGGGGTTGCTTCCTGCTAAACAGCCAACGTTCGATTTGAAAGAGCTAAAAGAAGAAGCTGAAGAAGAAATACAGCCTGTGATTCCAGCAGCTGAGAAAAACGTCAATCTATAGAGGTGAAAGAAATTGTCTATTTTAGAAGTGAAAAATGTAACCAAGACCTTTGGCGGTTTAATCGCTAATCAAGACGTAACAATGGATATTCAAAGAAATTCAATAACAGCCGTAATAGGACCAAACGGAGCTGGAAAGACCACATTTTTTAATATGGTGACAGGTGTTTATCAGCCGACCTCAGGTGATATTATGTTAAATGGTCAATCCATAACAAGGCTAAAACCTCACAGCGTATCAAAACAAGGGATTTCTCGGACATTTCAAAACATCAGGTTATTTAGTAATATAACGGTTTTAGAAAATGTGTTGGTTGGGATGCACAACCACTTGAAAGCAACGACTTTTGAGACGCTGTTGAATTTACCTCGAGCAAGAAGAGCGGAAAAAGAAGCCAAAAAAGAAGCGTATAAGCTGTTAGAATACGTTGGGCTAGAAGCTTTATATAACGAAGTAGCCAATAACTTATCATATGGAGCACAGCGACGACTCGAAATTGCCAGAGCCTTAGCTACTAGACCTTCACTGTTATTATTAGACGAACCGGCTGCTGGTATGAATCCGCGTGAAACAAAAGAGCTGACGGATCTTATTCACACGATACGAAAAGACCGGGAAATAACCATTTTATTAATTGAGCATGACATGAAGCTCGTCATGGAAATTTCTGATCATATTATTGTATTAGATCATGGAATAAAAATTGCAGAAGGAAACGCTGAACATATCCGTACACACCCGAAAGTGATCGAAGCCTATTTAGGAAAAGGAGCGGCAGAGGAGATAGAAAGAAAGGAGAAAAGCACATGACTCTATTGAAGTTAACTGAAATTGACACCTTTTATGGAGGAATTCAAGCACTCAAAGGAATAACGATTGATGTAGAAGAAGGAGAAATTGTGACTCTTATCGGAAGCAATGGAGCCGGAAAATCTACCACATTAAAGTCCATTAGCGGTCAAGCTCCTGTCAAAGCAGGTAGTATCATGTATAAAGGCACCCACATTACGAAATTCCCTCCTCACCAAACGGCTCGGTTAGGAATAGCTCATGTACCAGAAGGGAGAAAGATCTTTCCTAAGATGACGGTAAAAGAAAATTTAACTATTGGAGCATTCTCACTTTCTAATAAAAAACTAATAGAAGAAAATATGACTAGAGTACTCACATATTTTCCAAGGTTAAAAGAAAGATTGACTCAAAAAGGAGGAACGATGAGTGGCGGTGAACAGCAAATGCTAGCTATCGGGCGAGCGCTTATGATGAACCCTTCTATGCTTATGCTAGATGAACCTTCTATGGGGCTTGCTCCTATCATTGTAGAACAAATATTTGAAATCATTATGGAATTAAATAAAAGCGGAATGACCATTTTACTAGTTGAACAAAACGCTTATCAAGCACTGCAAATCGCGCACCGAGGCTATGTGATTCAAACGGGAGAAATTATTCTGCAAGGGAAAGGACCGGAATTAATTCATAATGAAAAAATAAAAGAAGCTTATTTAGCTTAAAAAAACAAACCGCATCGCGTTTTAACGCTGCGGTTTGTTTTTGTTCACAAGGGATGATTTGGATAAAGCAGGTAAGCATTGCTATTATCTGGTTTAGTTTCTTAATTAAGTAGGGAACGTTTAAAATAAGATTATTGAATAAGTGAGTAATTAGATAACCTCCTAGATGAAAGAAATGCTTCAATTTCGAGCTTTTTCATAAAAAATAAAAAAAGTTGAAACTTTTTTCACTAAAAAACGTTTATAAAGTAATAGAAAAAAATGGGTACGGTTATTTACACTCAAAAAGGAAGTGAGAGCGTGGCGACGCTGAAAACTAATTATTTGACTGACTTATGCTTAACCTATAGAGAAAGTCAATTTTATGTAATGCAAATACCTAGTTTCTACAAAAAAATGGCTAGCAAATACTTTCAGTTTCAGCCCCAAGAAAAAATAATTGCGTATTTACACAGCTCTTTTATAGCAGGCTTAGATAAAAGGGGAATTTGCTTTACAAATAAGGGGATTTACTGGAAAAGCAGAGGGATGAAAAAAGGGAAAATGTTATGGGAAGAGTTCGCTAACATTCAATCCATTACCATTCGAAAAGAAGAAATGATTTGTTTTAATGACGTGGAGAAATTTCAAGTCAATCAAAACGATTACTCAGCTAGAAAGCTAGTATCTCTATTAAAAAAAATCAAGAAATTTATTCGCACTCATTCCCATGAATATATGTGTCAAGACTATATATATCCGTGTGTATCCTCAAAAGAATTAACTTCTATTTGTTCATCTTTTCAAATTCATCAAACCCCTGATCCAAAAGATGTGTTGTCAGTGGAAGGGCAACTATGTGAAGAAGTTGAAAAAGAGATGCGAAACAGGCTCTATTTACCTGCTAAAGAAAAAATTGTAGCTCATTTAAATACATATCCTCTTCAAAAAACCGAGGGGATTACCGTTTGTTCCAAAGGAATTTATTTCTCAAAATCTTTTAAAACAGTTTACTACCCTTGGCACTTATTTCGCCACGTTAGTATTTCAGTGGAAACAGAGGAATTAAAAATTGCTAAAAAACATTCGTTATCCCTCAACTCAGCTGCAGTATCAAGCGGGGAAGTAATGCTGTTTCTCAAACAAATTAAACAGCATGTGCAGGCTTTGCATGAAAAAGAAGTCGATATTAAACAAGATAATAAGTTTGCATGGAAAATGTTAATTTAAAAAACAAGTTACCGGTAATCTGTTTTTTATTTTGTAGTTCTTTAGAATTATTTATTTGGAATATTGAAAGACATCATACAAGTAAACAAGCCTAGAATATTGGAAGTTAAGAAAATTTTTCCATGACTATAAGGTTAATTTTACCAAAACCTCTTTTCCATTTGGATAATTATGCTAAAATAGAGCTCGAGTTTATTTTAAGGAGCTGACAACAAGATGGAACGTAATTATTCAATTGATTTTATTAAGTTTTTTGCTACAGTGTTTGTAGTTTGTATTCATGTTAATCCATCACATGACGATTTCTTTTTAGGGAACCAGGAAAATGTGCTAGATGTCATTGTTGACACATTTGCACGATTCGCGGTTCCTTTTTTCTTTATTGTATCAGGGTATTTGTTTATGAATAAAATTCAAAAACATCCAAAGCCTTCTGTATACTTAAAAAAATACACGTGGAATATTTCAAAGCTTTATGCATGTTGGTTCATCTTTTATTTATTGTTTGGTGTAGTTCTGCGCTTATTTCAGAACCACGGAACATTAGCAGAACGAAAAGGTGCAGTAGCTGATTATTTAACATCATCCATCACATTCAAAGATATCTTTTATTATGGAAGTGACACAAGCGGATTTCAGCTTTGGTACTTGATTGCATTAATTTGGGCTGTTGTCATCGTTTTCTTATTTCAAAGATGGAAAAAGATTGGCTTATTAATGCTTATCAGCACCGTATTATATGTAACTGGGTTATTTGGGCAGTCTTATTCTTTATTTTTTCCACTTTCTTTTCAAACGAGAGATGCCCTGTTCTTTGGTTTGTTCTATACAGTATTAGGAGCTATGTTTGCCCTTTACGGTAAGCGAATTCTTTTAGTATTAAACGCAAGGCCAATGATTTATTTAGCCAGCTTTTTTGTGTTTTCAGCGTTAGAAATCGCCGAGCGTTACTGGTTGGTCAATATCCAGCACAGCAAGCCCGGAGACTATTTTATTTCTACGATTTTTTTATCAGCATCATTGTTTTTATTCGTATTGAGCAGTCCAGGTCTTGGCAAAAACTCGTTTTTTTCAAAGGTTGGGAAAAATTCAGTTGGCATTTATGTAGTGCATATATGTATATTAAATGAGACCTATCGATTGCTTCGTTCTATAGATTCTTCTTTCTTTACGAATAGTGTCGTTGCTTACGTACTTATCGTTCCAGCAGTTTTTTGGTGCTCGTACTATTTATATAGAGGAATTCAATGGACAAAGGAAAAATTACATGTAAAGCCGCACAAACATCCAATCACAAAACTACAGCATAAATAAAAAGAGCACCGGACCAAAGCGTCCGATGCTCTTTTTTTTGATAAAAAATGAGTAATTTAAAACCTAATTGGCTTGAGGTTCGTCTAATGTATTAAAAAATAGCTGGCTAACTAAGCCAGCTATTTTATGATGCAATAGCATACAAAAGCTGCTTTTGCAGTTGAGGGGATAAAGAAATATTTTGATACAATTCGTAAATATGATGTTCGTTCCGGTGATAACAAATCCAATCCTTGTATATTCCTTTTAAGAAGATGCGAAAAAACACGATTCGCTTATTCGTGCCGCCTGTTTTTAATTCAATTTTCAAATCATCTGTTTCTAATGTATACTGTACTGTAGAAGAGGAGAGAGCAAGTTTAGTTGTTTTTTTACTTGTTTTAATGAATTCGGCAAGTTCAATGATCTTCATTTTTTTACCTCACTCTATTGTAAATTAGGGGTATCTTATACGTATGATGTGTACAAAGAAAATAGAATCGTTTTTTTATAGTTTAGAAGAATGATCTTCAGCCCCTTCGTTAAGGGATTTGCATAAAAGGTTGACGTTTTCTTTGAATACAAATAAAATGCATATTAAGAAGTATTTCCCTCATTGTACCTACAGAAAAAGAAGAATTAAGGGGGCTCAATATGTTGACTGACTTAGTTGTAAGTCAAAAAGTAGTCAAGGTAAATGAATTTACTGTTGTAGGAGTGCCTATTCGAACAGATGAACCTGTGGAAGAAATGGGCACAGGTCTTATTCCTGAGCACTGGCAGACTTTTTATAAACAACAGTTAGCTAATAAAATCGCCAATAAAGTAAATGGTAATACATTTGCTCTTTATACAGAATTTGAATATAATCAAAAAATGGATTTTACATTTGCTCTCGGATATGAAGTTTTACCCGGCGGCGAACTGAAAGATGATATGAGAGAGTTCATCATCCCAGAAGGTGAATACATGGTGTTTACAACAGCTGTTGGGCCAGCTAGACAGGTAGTCGTAGAGGCTTGGGCTTATATTCGCGAGTGGGCTAAAAAAAATCATCGTGCCTATAAAATAGATTTTGAATTATATGATGAACGCTGTATTGATCCTGAGTACAGTCAAGTTGATATTTATGTTTCGATTTAATAGCTAGTTTTGCTAAGTAGTTAAGATGCAGATAAGCGTTTTTTTGCTGCGTTCTTACTTTTGACGATAGGAATACAAAAGGGGTTTAGCGAGAGTGATCAGCAACGATTTATTACAAGCTTTAAAAGACGGATATAAACAGAGAATTAAATGGGTACTTATAAGTCAAATAGCACTGTTCATCACCGTAGCAGTCATACTTGTATCAAATTTTGTCACTAAATTTTCGTTTAACCAATTAAGCTTTATTTTTGTTTTGGTTAGTATAAGTTCGCTGTTATCAGGGGTAGAGCACGTATTGTTAAAACGTGAGAAGTGGCAATGGATTTTTGATTTTATTTTAGCTGCTTTTTTTATTGGTTTATCTATTTTTTTACACCGTTAAAGCGCCTGGTTCAGCGCTTTTTTATTTTGAGCAGCTCAGCACACAATTTTCGGACCTTTCTAGTATAAACAAAACAAAAATAGGTATTTATGACGAAAATAGTCAGAAAATCTAGTAAAAAAGTCTTGTATCTTGTCTTTATTTCGATTATGATAAGTTTACACCCTTCGTATTCACTTCTTTGGATGTCAGTACCTCTATTTTTACACTACAGAAAAGAGGTGAAGCCATTTCTTCAGTTTTCCTGCTAGCCTGCATACTAACCCTTTTAGCTATTTTATTTAGTAGCAACTACCCTCAAAATTAAAGGAGAGATCCGCGCTTATGTCAAAAGCTCCTGTAAAAAACGATATTGAACTTCAACTATCTGAAACGCACTTTTTTCAACTGCTTGATTTAATTTATTTAGGTAACTGGATGGTCACAGCATGTTCTGGAGTGGAAGATGAGCATGCACAAGAATATACGGATGTAGAAAAACAAATGTTTTCTCACGCAGAGCCTTTCCTTGAAAAAGGACCTTTTCACACGCTAAACAGTGAGGTTATGTTTACAGAAGAACATGAAGATTCTCTTCAAGATATTATTGGAGAATACGATAACGAAGTGTTTTGGGAAGCGCTAGCCTATCGCATGGCTAAACGAGATGTGATAGAACAAATAGGACCCATTAAAGAAATAAAAAATGAAGTTTTTATGCAAATTTTCCATCGAGAAATGGATTATATACGAGAGTTTGAGACAAATGGAATTAAACGAATAACCATACCGCCTTTGCAGTAAAGAAGACAAATCGGCTTTCAAATTTGAAGGCCGATTTGCTGTTAAGCTGAAGCTTTTCTATTCCGTCTGAGAGGCGGGAAAGCTCGGTATGTAAAGCTCCGCCATAACCATTCACACGGACCGTAATAGAAATAATAAAGCCACCACTTATTAAAAAAAAGCTGGAGTGTATATATAATGAGACAAATAATCGTGCTTTCTGTTAAGGTAAGAGTTCCGTATAAATCAAAGGCTCGAACCATCCACAGGCAAATTAAAGTTTGGCTAAGGTAAGTTGTTAATGCCATTGTTCCACTATACTTAAAAAGACCCAGCATCGAAGCGTAAGGAGAAAATTGCAGGAATAACAGTAAGGTGGTAAGATAAAAAAAACATAGAAAAATGCCGCTCAAACTTGTAAAAAGGTGAATGGCCGCCTGCTGATAGAGTCCATATTTTAAAATTTCTAGTTTTAAGATAGCGAGAATGATAGTTAAAGTAAAACCTGCTGCGCCTGTCATTAACTGAATTTTCTTAAAAAAAGAACGATTTTGTTCGATATTATGTACTAATCCTTTTTTAGCAGTATATAAGCCAAATAAAAACATAGAAAATACGGGAAAGATAGAAAACGGTAGATTTAATAGCATAGGCACCACTTCAACATTCAAACGATAAAACAGCCAAGATAAATAGTCTGCTTGCCTGTAGGTGGATAAATATTGGGTTAAGGCATGTTCATGTAAAACTTTATACTCCCGCTGAGCCTCTTGCAAGACGTGTGCTGAAATAAAAAACTGCATGCAAGCCAAAAGATAAAAAAAGCATAGCAAGCCTATTGCCCACAGCAAAATCGTCTTGGTTTTTCGATTATAAAAAAAGAACAATAAAAAACCGCCAATAGCATACACATGCAAAATGTCTCCATACCAGAAAAAGACAAGATGAAAAAGCCCGATTAATAGCAAAGAAGCCATTCTTCTTGACCATAAAGCAGCGGCAAAGTAATGCCTTTCTTCAGCTCTATGCAAAAAGATTCCGCATCCAAGTCCAAATAAAAAAGAAAAAATGGTAAAAAACTTTCCTTGAACAAACAGCAGCAGGAATAAATCAATGTAAACATCGATTCCTTTATATTGATAAGGAATATCGTACAGCTGAAAAATAAATATCGGAGAAGCAAAAGCCGGGATATTTACTAAGAAAATGCCTAGCAAAGCAATGCCCCGAATAATATCAAGAACAACAAGGCGTTCGTTAAGGGGAAGTGGAAAAGGATTCATCACTGTCGCTCCTTTTTGTTAGATATGTACATCTTAACACGACAGTGGCGAAAAAATAGGTGAGAATATAAAAAAATAAGCGGAAAGATTCATAGCTTTATGAACAAAAAAGTTGGATAATAATGGTATGGTTATCCATATCAAATACGAAAGGTGGAGAAAAGGATGAAAACAGCACTTGTGTTAGGTGGAACTCGTTTTTTTGGAAAAAATTTAGTCCAGACATTGCTCTCTAAAGGAGTTAAGGTTACGTTAGCAACGCGAGGTAAAACACCAGATGATTTCGGCGACCGAGTTGAGCGAATTTTTCTTGATCGTGTAGAAAAAGATTCTGTAATCGAAACAACACGAGGAAGAAAATGGGATGTTATTTTCGATCAAATATGCTATTCTTCACACGGCGCAGCTGTGGCTGTTGAAGCTTTTCGTCATAGTACGAGTCACTATGTACTCACCTCGACTCTTTCAGTATACGGTTCTTTAGAAAAAACGTGTTATGAAGAAGATTTTGATCCATACAAGTATCCTATTTCATATACACGCCGTGAAAATATTTCCTACCAAGAAGGAAAACGCCAAGCTGAGGCGGTATTTTTTCAAAAAGCGCCGTTTTCGGTAACGGCTGTCCGTTTTCCAATTGTAATGGGAAAAGATGATTATACGGATCGCTTACGTTTTCACGTAGAAAAAATTATGCATGAAGAAGAAATTGGTGTACCGGCTATTGAAGCAGAAATGAACTTCATTTCACAGGAAGAAGCAGGTGAATTTTTAGTCTGGTGTGCAGAACAGAAGCTAAAAGGGCCGATTAACGCTTGTTCAAATGGTGCCATTTCACTCAAAAATTTATTTTCATATATTGAACAAGCAGCGAATAAAACAGCAAAAACAACCTCTCGTTTAACAGATGAAAATAGTTCTCCTTACGGAGTAGATCATTCTTGGACGATGAGCAATGAAAAAGCTAGCTTTTGGGGATATTCATTTACAAACCTGCAGGACTGGCTGCCATCATTAATCAAAGCTTTCGTTGAAAGCGAAAAGAAAGTACCTTTAAGTTAAGAAAAAACAAAGACTGCACCGTTTAGCAGTCTTTTTGCTGTGACAAGCAGAACATTTTTAATTTATACATAAAAAGGGTACGCTAGGTACACATCATTATATAGAAGGAAGAAGGATAAACTATGGCAAAACATCACTTTCATTTGCAAGCAAATTGGCCAGGAGGCCGAAATGAAGTAGGTACAATTGAATCAGGACAATTAAAAACAAAAATTTCTATTCCACCAGAAATGGACGGGCCAGGAGTGGGAACAAATCCAGATGAAATGCTGCTAGGGGCAGCAGCCACTTGCTATATCATCACGCTTGCAGCGATGTTCGAAAGAAGCGGAATCCGTCAGGAGGCTTTAACGATGGAATCAGAAGCTATTGTGGACGTGACGAATGGTGTATTCACATACGAAAAAATTATTCATAAACCTCATGTTATCATCACATCTGAATTTGCGGCTCAAGAAGAAAAAATCAATCGAATTATAAAAAAAGCAGAAACATCCTGTATGATTTCAAGAGCCATTCAAGGAAATGTTGAGATTGAATTAGAGCCTCAGCTCACAGTAAAAGCGTAATGGACCCATTACGCTTTTCTTATGTTTATTTCTAAAAAAAAGCACATTTAAGATTGTAAAATACTCAAATTTGAATATAATAATTTAAGTAGCTATCATTTCTGTTCATCAAAAAGATGACGCGAAAGGAGGAACTGAAATGGTTTCATCAGAAAAAAATATTCGTTTTATCGTAGCAGGATTGCTGCTCGGTATTTTTATGTCAGCCATGGATAATACCATCGTAGCGACGGCTATGGGGAAAATCATTTCTGATCTAGGCGGGTTAGATAAGTTTGTTTGGGTTACGTCCGCCTATATGGTTGCCGTGATGGCAGGTATGCCGATATTTGGTAAACTATCTGATATGTACGGCCGTAAACGGTTTTTTATTTTTGGATTGACGGTATTTTTACTTGGATCTGCATTGTGTGGCCTAGCGCAAAGCATTGTGCAGCTAAGTATTTACCGGGCGATTCAAGGAATTGGAGGAGGAGCGCTTCTTCCGATTGCTTTTACCATTGTATTTGATATTTTCCCTCTCGAAAAACGCGGGAAAATGACGGGATTGTTAGGTGCCGTTTTTGGCTCAGCAAGCGTATTTGGTCCGCTTCTTGGTGCATACATTACGGAATACATCAGCTGGCACTGGGTGTTTTATGTGAACGTGCCGATTGGACTTTTATCGTTATTTTTTATTGTGCGCTTTTATAAAGAATCAACAAGTCATAAAAAACAAAAAATTGACTGGGCTGGTGCAGCCACTCTTGTAATTTCAGTAGTCAGTTTAATGTTTGCTCTTGAACTTGGAGGAAAAGAGTACGAGTGGTCTTCTCCGCAAATTTTATCTCTTTTTGCTATTTTTGCTGTGGCGCTATCACTCTTCTTTTTTGTGGAAAAACGCGCGCAAGAGCCGATTATTTCATTTTGGATGTTCAAACGCCGTTTATTTGCAACATCACAAATTCTCGCTTTCTTATACGGAGCAACGTTTATTATTTTAACGGTATTTATTCCTATTTTCGTTCAAGCTGTCTATGGAGGGTCTGCTACAAATGCAGGTTTAATTTTAACTCCGATGATGTTAGGCTCGGTAGCAGGAAGTGCTATCGGCGGGATTTTCCTCACAAAAACAAGCTTCCGAAACTTAATGATTATGTCCGTCTTTTCATTTGCAGTAGGAATGTTTTTATTAGGAACAATGGAACCTGATACACCTCGTTGGATGCTAACGGTATTCATGATTTTGACTGGGTTTGGCGTAGGATTTAGCTTTTCTCTTTTACCAACTTCGTCAACGCATAAGCTGGATCCACAGTTTAGAGGTTCTGCCAACTCAACGAACTCATTTGCGCGTTCCTTAGGAATGACGCTGGGAGTTACGATTTTTGGAACGATTCAAAGCAATACATTTACAAATGAGCTGCAGCGCAATTTTCAAGGTATGGGAAATGGATCACAAGGAGCATTTTCTCAAATAGGAGATCCGAGTGCAGTTTTTCAATCAAGTGCCCGAAACAGCATTCCGCCTCAAATATTAGATAAGATTGTTGATGCTATGTCTACGTCGATCACGTACGCATTTATGCTTGCTCTTATTCCAATTGCAGTAGCTATCATTACGGTCTTTTTAATGGGAAATGAACGAGTGGAAGTTTCCCCTAAAAAGCGGGTAGAAGCTAAGGAACCTGCAGCTCAAAAATAGAAAAAGCACGAAGATGTTCGTGCTTTTTTTACTAAATAAGATGCATGTCAAGAGGTGAAAGGTGTTATGAGTGTTAAATTAGTCATATTGGGTTTATTAATGGAAGGAAATAAGCACCCTTATGAAATTCAGCAAACCATTAATGAAAGACAAATGAAGCACTATATTAAACTTGCAAGCGGCTCTTTATATTATGCCTTTGATACGCTTGAAAAAAATCAGTTGGTGAAAGTAGTAGATGTGATTCGAGAGACGAACAGACCTGAAAAGACCGTTTATTCTATCACGGATGCAGGAAGAGAAGAATTTGAGCGCCTTTATTTTGAACAGCTATTAAAAAAAGAGCATATGCATAGACCAGTTTATGCTGCTCTTTCATTTACTTCTTACGTCGATCAAGAAAAAGTGGCTTCTGCTTTAGAAAAAAAGATTGAGGAAACGGCTGCTTATTTAGAAAAAATGCAAAATTTGTACCAAGTTAAAAAGGTGGATCATTCCATTGCAAATCTGTCGATCATTATGCGCACGATTATGCATTTGAAAGTAGAACTAACTTGGTTCACTCATTTACTCGAAGCGGCGAAAAGCAACAAGCTTACAGAAGTAGATAATGGTTATTTTGAAGACGTTGAAAAAATCGTAGATGAGTTTTAAAAAAAGAAGCAAAACGCTGCTTCTTTTTTTTAATGGTCATAAAATATATTTCAAGCAATTTAATTTTGCCAAAAGCTAGGTCAATAACAATTAATTAACACCTAATTCGACCTTTAATCAGCTTTACTTATAAAACGCTTTCAAAAAGTAGTAAGACTATTAAAAAAGTAAAAAAAATTAAAGAAATATAGCGATTTCATTTTGATTGACGAGTAAAAGAGTGGTAAAATATAAGCAGATATCAGATACACACGCAGTGAGATTTATCACTCGTTGTAAAGATGTCAGACGATAAGGTAATCGACATTCAAAATGGAAAGATTGTTGAGTACGACAATTATTATAACTCGTTGGGGGTTTTATCATGGGTAACGAAACGTCGAATAGAGGGGAGCCTTGGCAAGGATTTTTAGGTCCGAACTATGGCTATGTATTAGAACAGTATGAGTTATATGAAGAGCAGTCAGATCTAGTAGATCCAGAGTTAAAAGAATTATTTGATTATTGGGGTGCTCCTCCATTAAACGAAAGTGAGCAAGTTCAGCAAGCTGAATACGCACAGGCTGCACCTTCAGCTAACACATCTAAAATCGCATCGGCTATTAAGCTAGCGGAAAACATCCGTGCTTATGGTCATCTATACGCATCAATTAAGCCTCTTGAAAGCGAGAAGAAAGATCCTGTCTTGCTTCACTTGGAAGATTACAATTTAACGCAAGAAGATTTGAAATCAATTCCGGTTGACATTTTATGTACAAATGCACCATCACACGTCAAAAATGGTTTAGACGCAATTAACTATTTAACAGATGTCTACACAAAAACCATTGCGTTTGAATTCCATCACGTACATAACATGGAAGAGAATAAGTGGCTGACTGATATGGTCGAGTCAGGTGCTATTTTCCAACCTCTTTCAAATGAGAAAAGAACTTCTATATTAAAGCGTTTAACAGAAGTAGAAGGCTTTGAACAATTTTTACACCGTACATTTGTCGGACAAAAACGCTTTTCTATTGAAGGCGTAGATATGTTAATTCCACTTGTAGATGAACTGATTGCACGCTCAGTGGAAACAAGCCCAAAAACGGTTAATATCGGTATGGCTCATCGTGGGCGCTTAAATGTATTGGCACACGTATTAGGCAAGCCGTATGAAATGATTTTTGCAGAATTCCAGCATGCACCTAACAAGGAATTAGTTCCTTCAGAAGGTTCAATCGGTATCAACTACGGCTGGACGGGAGACGTAAAATATCACCTGGGTGCCGACAAACAAATTAAAGCAGAGAACACAGTTCGAGCTCGTTTGACATTGGCTAGTAACCCTAGTCACTTGGAGTTTGTTAATCCGGTTGTGGAAGGGTTTACAAGAGCGGCTCAAGATGAGCGTGATGTGAATGGATACCCAAAACAAGATGTAAAAAAATCGTTCGCGATTTTAATTCACGGAGATGCTGCGTTCCCTGGTGAAGGTATTGTACAAGAAACGCTGAACTTAAATCAATTGACTGGTTATCAAACAGGTGGAACAATCCACATTATTGCTAACAACATGATTGGATTTACAACAGAAAGCGTCGATTCTCGTTCAACGAAATATGCAAGTGACTTAGCAAAAGGGTTTGAAATTCCCATTGTTCACGTAAATGCGGATGATCCGGAAGCCTGTTTAGCTGCTGCTTACTTTGCTTATGAGTATCGCAGACGCTTTAACAAAGATTTCTTGATTGATTTAATTGGATACCGTCGATTTGGTCACAATGAAATGGATGAACCGTCTGTAACGCAGCCGAAGATGTATGAAATTGTGACAAAACGTCCAACCGTTCGTGCTATGTATGCAAAGCAGCTTGAAGAACAAAATGTAATTCAAAGCGGCCAAGCAGATCAAATTAATGAAGAGTTACAAGCGAAGTTAAAAGCAGCTTATGAGAAAGTACCGCCAAAAGCTGAAAAGCAACATAGAATTATGGAAATGCCACAAGCAGTCTTCAAAGGAATTTCAGATATTGATACATCTGTTACAAAAGAAGAGCTGTTTGAAGTGAATCAAGAGCTAGTGAAATACCCTGAAGGATTTAACGTATTTCCAAAACTTGATCGCATCTTATCTAAACGTGCCAAAGCGTTTGAAGAAAATGAAAGCGTAGATTGGTCATTGGGTGAGGCATTTGCATTTGCTACGATTTTAAGAGACGGCACGCCAATTCGTATTACAGGCCAAGATTCTGAACGTGGTACGTTTGCACATAGACATCTTGTTCTTCATGATCATAAGACAGGGGATGTTTACTCACCACTACACGCAATGAAGAACGTAAGCGCTTCCTTTGATATTCGTAACAGTCCATTATCTGAAGGTTCAGTGCTTGGATTTGAATACGGCTATAATGTATTTGCTCCTGAAACGCTTGTTCTTTGGGAAGCACAGTTCGGTGATTTTGCCAATGCAGGTCAAGTTATTATTGACCAGTTTATTGCAGCAGGCCGTGCTAAGTGGGGACAAAAATCTGGAATGGTCTTATTGCTTCCACACGGCCATGAAGGTCAAGGGCCAGAACACTCAAGCGCTCGTCTAGAACGTTATTTACAGCTAGCTGGAGAAAACAACTGGACAATCGCAAACGTAACAAGCGCTGCACAATATTTCCACTTACTTCGACGACAAGCTGCCATTTTACAGCGCGAAGAAGTAAGACCGCTAGTAGTTATGACACCAAAAAGTTTGCTTCGTAATGCTTTTAGTGTGTCAAACCTTGAAGAGTTTACAAAAGGCTCTTTCCGCTTAGTAGTAGAACAGCCTGGATTAGGCAAAAAAGAAGATGCAGTTGAACGAATCGTTCTGTGCAGCGGAAAAATCAGCAGTGAATTAACGGAACGCTTAAACAAAGCAGAAGATGATAAAGATTGGCTACACGTCCTTCGTCTAGAACAAATTTATCCGTTCCCGAGACGCGTAATTGCTGAAATCTTTGCTCGCTATAAAAATTTAAAAGAGATTGTCTGGTTACAAGAAGAGCCGGAAAACATGGGCGCATGGAACTATGTAGAAGATCGACTTCGTGAAGTAGCACCAGAAGGAGCTACGGTTGACTACATCGGCCGCACAAGACGCTCAAGTCCAGCTGAAGGAGATCCAACAGTTCACAGACAAGAACAAGAACGTATTTTACAAGATGCATTAACTAAAAATGAAATTGCTAACGACGTTGTTACACGATAAGGAAGGGGAATGAACCATGGGAGAGATTAAAGTACCGGAATTAGCAGAATCAATTTCTGAAGGAACAGTTGCACAGTGGCTAAAACAAGTAGGAGATTTTGTTGAAAAAGGCGATTATATCGTTGAACTTGAAACAGATAAAGTTAACGTGGAAATTACAGCTGAAGACTCTGGTGTGCTAACAGAACTTCTTGCTGGTGAAGGCGACACAGTGCAAGTTGGTGAAACAATTGCACGTCTTGAAGCGAAAGAAGGAGCTTCAGCATCAGCAGCACCAAAAGCTGAAGAAAAACCAGCAGAGGAAGCACCAAAGCAAGAAGCGGCTCCAGCTCAGCAAAAAACTGTTGAAGAAGTTGCGCCAGCAGCTGAAGCGCCTCAGCAAGGAAATCAAAAACAATGGCTGATTGCTTCTCCTGCAGCTCGCAAAGCAGCAAGAGAACGCGGAATCAAGCTAGATCAAGTGCCAACTACTGATCCTCTTGGCCGTGTGCGTAAACATGATATTGATTCATATGCAGATCAAAAATCAAATGAGCAAAAACAGCAGGCACAAGCAAGTAAGCCAGCTAACCCGGTATCTCCGTCTCCAGCGGCAAGTGAAAATAGCGACAAACCTGTTGAACGCGAACGTATGTCACGTCGTCGTCAAACAATTGCCAAACGTCTTGTTGAAGTTCAGCAAACAGCGGCTATGCTAACAACGTTTAACGAAGTAGACATGACCGCTGTTATGGCTCTTCGCAAACGACGCAAAGACAAATTCTTTGAACAGCACGACGTAAGACTTGGCTTTATGTCATTCTTTACAAAAGCAGTAGTAGCAGCACTTAAAAAGTATCCATTATTAAACGCTGAAATTCAAGGAAACGAGTTATTAATTAAAAAATTCTATGATATCGGTATTGCTGTGTCAGCTCCAGACGGTCTTGTTGTTCCAGTTGTACGTGATGCTGACCGCAAAACATTCGCTGGTATCGAAGGATCTATCGTTGATTTAGCGAAAAAAGCGCGCGACAATAAATTAGCATTAAAAGATTTACAAGGTGGAACGTTCACAATTACAAACGGCGGCGTATTCGGTTCATTAATGTCTACACCAATCCTAAACGGACCTCAAGTTGGTATTTTAGGAATGCACAAAGTCCAGCTTCGTCCGGTAGCAATTGATGAAGAGCGTATCGAAAATCGTCCGATGATGTATATTGCACTTTCTTACGATCACCGTATCGTTGACGGCAAAGAAGCCGTAAGCTTCCTAGCTACTGTTAAAGAACTATTAGAAGATCCAGAATCTTTATTACTAGAAGGTTAATAAAAAGAACCTGCTATTCTCTAAGAAAATAGCAGGTTCTTTTATGTTCGTTTAATGCCTGCAACATAAGCAGGACCCAAAAAAGTCATGCTAGCGAGTGTCAGGGCCATTTCTCGCGGTGACTGCTTCATATCTTGTTCTAGCCAGTGCTGAATGACTCCAAGATGCGCTGACGTTACATAAGACATTAAATGTTCAAGTGGAACAAGCGGAGGCATTTTATTATCAATGAGCTCTAATTTTTCCAGCATATTGGTTTTCATGACCTCTTTAATTTTAAGATGAAATCCAGGATTTCCTTTTGGACCAAGCATAACCTGCATAAAACGCGCATTCTCTTGAATATATTCAAAAAGTGCAATAATAAACGGTAAAGGCTGTTCTTTCAAATTAGCAGACACAATCTCATTTGGATTTGCTTTTTTGATAAATTCTTTTATCTCTTGAATGACTTCATTTTCGCTTTTTTCAAGCAAATCGTATTTGTCCTGGTAGTGTAAATAAAAGGTTCCACGATTAATATCCGCTTTTTTTGTTAGATCTCTGACTGTTACTCCTTCAAACCCTTTCTCTTCCATCAATTCTGTTAAAGCATCTCGAATGAATCTTTTTGTTCGAATAATTCGGCGATCTGTTTTTGAATTACCCACAGTTTTTAAACACCTACTTTTTTCTTTTATAATGAACAGTTATATGTTTTGTGTTCAGTAAGCACCATTCTCACGATTATTGCATATTGAGATTGCAGATGAATTTATTATAATTTACATAGTGATCACTAATCAACACCATGTACATTATTTTTTCTTTCGTCAAAGTCCATATGTTTAAAATGAAAAGGGGACATTTATATGAAGTTAGTTCACCAAAAACGTATATACTTTTCACCAATTATAGTGGTAGCAGTTATTTTCATTTTTATCCTAACGTTAATTCCTTCAGTAAGCCAAGCACCTAAGAATTTGCCAATTGCATTCGTAAATGCCGACGAAGGAATGACAGTTCCAGCAAAGGGTAAGGTAAATATAGGAGATCAAATAAAACAAAATATGAAGAGTTCAAGCACTGAACAGTCTTCGGTTAAATGGATTTTTGTATCAACTACTAAAGAAGTTGAAAAAGGGTTAAATAATCAAAAATACTATGGGGCGCTTATCATTCCAAAAGATTTCACCCAAAAACAGGCGACTCTTCAGACGGCTCAGCCTGATGCACCTGCTATTAGATTATTAGTGAATCAGGGAATGAATACAGCTGCTTCAACACTAGCAAGTCAGGTGCTAAACGGAGCAGTTGATAAGATAAATGAAAATATGCGCTTGCAGATAGTGAAAAGATTTGAACAAAACGGAACGCAACTAAGTGCAAACCAAGCATTAGCACTCGCTGCACCGATTCAAAAGACAGTTATAAACGTAAACCAAACAGGGACTCATAGTGTCAACGGAAATGCCCCCGTTTCATTATTTCAGCCGCTGTGGATGGCGAGTATAGCAGGGGCAGCAGTTGTATTTCTCGCTATCCAAAA
This sequence comes from Priestia megaterium, assembly GCF_023824195.1. Taxonomy (NCBI): domain Bacteria; kingdom Bacillati; phylum Bacillota; class Bacilli; order Caryophanales; family Bacillaceae; genus Priestia; species Priestia megaterium. The sequence continues at coordinate 2,986,260 of NZ_CP085442.1, read as the reverse complement.
AATCACGTTTTCTTCTCGTAAAGAGAAAATCGTTAACCAAGTAGGGTTCGTAATCATCGGGGTTATACTTGCTTTAGCTGCAGGTTTCGGGCTAGCGTGGCTGGCTGAAGTAGTTGGAATAAGCGTTCCTTCATTTTTGGATACAGCACTATTCTTAGCTATTGCTTACTTCAGTTTTTTCACTCTGATATCAGCCGTACTTTCATGGCTAGGACTAAAGGGACTTCCGATTTTCGTTATTATTCTATTTTTTGGCGCACCTTTACTTTCAATGGCCCCAGAGATTATGCCTGATTTTTATAGAGAGTGGATTTATCCATGGCTGCCAATGAGATTTATGGTAGATGGCGTACGAGAACTATTTTTCTTTGGAGAACATCTGACATGGAATCATTCTGTATCTGCTCTAGCTCTTATCTCTTTAATAAGTTTATGTGCTCTGTTTGCTTCTGCTTTACCTGCATCTTCTGTAAAAAAAGAGAAGTCTCGCTCAATATAAAAGATACTGTAACTGAATGAAAAGGAGAGATGATGATGAATCCACAAATCCTAATCGTTGGTGCCGGCCCTACTGGCCTCGTTATGGCCTACAATTTAGCCAGACATAACATTCCTTTTCGAATTATTGATAGAAGCGACGGGCCTGGGCAAGCCTCCCGGGCAATGGCTATTTTACCGCGAACCCTTGAATTTTATCAGCAGTTCGGTTTTGCAGATGAAGTCATAGACCGCGGGATTAAGATGGAAGATGTATACGTCCGAGTAAAGAATAAAATAAAAGCAAAAGTTCATCTAGGATCTTTAGGAGAAGGATTAAGTCCTTTTCCTTTTGTTCTTACATTTCCACAGGACGACCACGAGCGGTTTCTACTTGAAAAATTAAAAAATCTTGGGATTGAAGTAGAATGGAAGACGGAGTTACTATCTCTAGCTGAACACGGAGAAGGGGTAAAAACTTTATTAAAAGCCCAGCAAGAGGAAACCGCTTATTTTAAGTATATTTGTGGATGTGACGGAGCACATAGTACAGTTCGGAAACAAATGAAGATAGAATTTAAAGGAGAAAAATATAAACAGCATTTTTATGTGATGGATGTTGAAGGCTCTGGTGAAATGATGAAGAATCAAAAAATCAGTATTTCATTTAGCAATGAAGAATTTTTGATTTGTATGCCTGTTAGAAGTAAAGGAACGTATCGAATGATCGGCGTTATTCCTTCAGCTTTTGGGGATCAAAACGATGTAAAAGCTGAAAACATTCACGCTTTTCTTCAACAAACATTTGGTGCTCAGGTTGAGGGTATAAATTGGTTCTCGACATATCATATCCATCACAGAGTAGCAAGTCGTTTCCGACAGGGGCGTATTTTTCTAAGTGGAGATGCAGCCCATATTCATAGTCCTGCAGGCGGACAAGGAATGAACACAGGAATTGGAGATGCAATCAACCTTTCATGGAAATTAGCAGCTGTCCTTCAACACAAAGCGGCACTTTCCATATTAGATACATACGAAGAAGAAAGGTTGCCTTTTGCAGAGCTGCTTGTAAATACAACTGATCACGCTTTTAAGCGAATGGTGGCACGAGATAAAACGAGTCAATTTTTTAGAAAGCATATCTTTCCGCCTGTACTATCCTTTTTATTTCGTTTCCCTTATCCCCGTCACAAAGCATTTACGATTTTATCTCAAATCCGCATTAAGTATCGAAATAGTGACCTAAACAGCGGGCAAGGGACAAGTGTGCAAAGTGGTGATCGGTTACCTTATGTGGAAGGGAATTTTGAATCTTTACAGTCATTAAACTGGCAAATACATGTCTATGGAACAGCAGCAGAGAAGCTAAAAAAGAGCATGCAAGAAAAAGACTTCTCCTTGCACGAGTTTTCTTGGAACTCTTACTTGAAGAAAGCAGGGCTTCAAAAAGATGCTCTGTACGTTATTAGACCGGACGGATACATTGGTTTTATTAGCAGCGAGCAGCGTATGGATCTGCTGCATCAATATTTGCATACGCATAACATTCTTCCTTTTACAAATGAATATTAGATCTAAAAAAACGCCACCTTATATGGTGTTTTTATTTTTGTTTACAATTTCGAAACAACTTGGAGATGTTTTTGGGAAAGCTGTTTGATAAGATAGACGAATAGAAATATCAAATGAAAGTACGTGATACATTGAATAAAAGGATTTTAGTAGTTGATGATGAAAAAAGTATTGCTACAGCGGTATCCTATGCTTTCAAGCGCGAAGGATATATTGTAGACACAGCATCTGACGGTGAGGAAGCACTTGAAAAAGTAAAAAGCTTTCAACCTGACGTGATGATATTAGATGTGATGATGCCGAAATTAACCGGCTATGAAGTATGCCGAAAACTTGAGAATCGAAGAGGAATGGGGATTATCTTGTTAACGGTTAAAAATGATATCGTTGATAAAGTTCTAGGCTTAGAGTTAGGCGCAGATGATTACATGACCAAGCCTTTTGATTTAAGAGAACTTGTAGCCAGAGCTAAAGCACTTGTTCGGCGAATGGAAAAGAATGCAGCGCCTGAGGCTGCAGGAGAAATCACTGTAGGAAAAGTGAAGGTAAACTTAATTCAGCGCACGTTACACGTTGCCAATGATTTAGTCAAGCTTACACCAAAAGAATTTGATCTTATTGCTTTATTACTTGTCAACTTAGAAAGAGTGTACACGAGAGAAGATTTATTAGATCTTGTCTGGGGAATGGATTATGCAGGCGGTACACGTACGGTAGACATTCACATGCAGCGCCTTCGAAAAAAAGTAGGAGACGCAGAACCTTATTTGCTACAAACAGTATATGGCGTTGGATATAAAGCGACAGCAGGGGTCAATGAATGAAAATAAGCCTCAAAGCTAAGATGGGACTCGTTCTTGCTTTTTTAATTATTTTAACAGTAACTGTCCTGAGCGTACTCGTATTAAAAGGAATTGAAACAAATCAGCGCGATCAGCTAGAAAGTGAACTTATTCAAAAAAGCAAAGCAGCCGAGCAAACAATTCGTCAAAGTTATTTAACGGGTGACCCCTCTTTGAACATAAATTCTTTTCTTCAGCAAAAAGGACAGCGCCTTGCATCTTCTATTGCATCACAAAGCGGAATGCAAACAGTTCTATATAATCAAAAAGGACAGGAAGCAGGAAGTTCTATTCCCATCGGCCAAAAAGATGTGGATGTTTCTGACACGCTTAGCTATGCTTTGAAAGGAAAAATAGCCTATCAAAACTCGGGTTCTTCTCTTATTTACTTTGCACCTGTGTCAATCGATAATCAATTTATTGGAGCCGTTCGTTTTGACCATTCATTAAAAAATAATCAGCAGTTTATAGCTGACATTAGACACCTATTTCGTGCTTGGGGAACGATTGCAGCAGCCTCAGCCTTTTTAATTGGCTATGCTTATTTTTACCGTATTGCTTCGATTATTGCTAGCCTTCAAAAAACTTCACAGCAGATTCGAAAAGGCCGTTATTTAACCGACCTGCCGTTCAAACGGGGCGATGAACTCGGGGAGCTCAGTCAAGGCTTGTTTTTTATGAGTACGTCGATTGAAAAAAATATCGATCAAATGAAGGAAGAAAAAAGAAAGCTTGAACTCGCTATTTCAAAGCTACAGTCTCTTGAACAGCAGCAAAAGCAGTTTATCGGAAACATCAGCCACGAATTTAAAACGCCTTTAACATCAATCAAAGCCTATGTTGACTTACTTGATATGTATCGAGATGATCCTCAGCTTATGGAAGACGGCGTGCAAAATATCCGTAAAGAAACGGATCGTCTTCATGAAATGGTAGATAAAATCTTAAAACTTTCAGCACTTGAGAAATATGATTTTGAGCAGCGACCGGAGTCAGTTAAATTGAAGGGACTTCTCGAAGACATATGCGACCGCATGAAAGGAAAAGCGGCTAAATTTGATTTAACCCTTCATACAAATATAAACGAATCGGTTGTTTGGGCTGATCGCGAAAGCTTAATACACATTTTTATCAATTTAATTGATAATGCTATTAAATATAATGAACCAGGCGGAAAAGTGGAAGTAACGTCTTACACTTTAGAGAATTCTATCATTGTGGATATAGCCAACACTGGAATAGGAATTCCAGCTGAAGCGGAAGAGAAATTATTCCAACCATTTTTTACTGTAAATAAAGACCGGTCGCGATTATCCGGAGGAACAGGCCTTGGCTTAGCATTAGCCAAAGATTTAACTGAAAAACAAAAAGGCGTTATCAAGTTGCATCATTCTGACCCTGCATGGACAATTTTCAAAGTGTCGTTTCCTTTGAAAAACAAAGAAATGAGTTAGTTAAAAGGAGTGAACCGTTATTGAAACGGTATAGATTAATGATATATATGGCAAGCGGTCTTTTTATTTTAACCTCGTGCGCCCAAGGACAAAGCCATAGGGAAACTGTTGAAAAACCCGACAAGAAAATCACTGTATTGGATCAAGTAGATCAAGATGGAAAAATAGAGGTGAAAAACGTTCAGGATATCAAAGGAGTCAGAGCGTTTCAATTTTTGAATGAACACAGCATTATCGTTAGTAAAGAAAATAAACAATTTCGCTCGCACGATTTCGGTTCCAAAGAGGTATATGCGCAGAATTTAGCTACTTATAATTTAAAAAATAAGTCCACTTTTGTTTTGCATCCAAGCGATGAAATTCAACATGCGGCGAAGCTTTCTCCGAATGGTGAGTATCTTTTTTATAAAGTTGCAAAAGGCGAAGATACATTTGGTTATATAATGAACGTTCAAACAAAAGAAACAGTTAAAATAAAGAATGCTCTTCTCTATCCATCGAGCGGAGAATGGCTTAATAATTCAGAAGTAATGTTTATTACAATGGAAGGAAAGCTTTCTAAAGCAAATGTAAAAGGAGAAGCAGAACCTCTGTTGCACAGAGGCGATCGAATTTTAGATGCAGTTAAAGGAATAGGCGGCATTTATTATATTGGTGTAAACAACCAGCTTTTTTTCCTTCATAATGAAAAGACGGATCCGGAAAAAATTCGAGATGATGTTGTCTCTATTATTCCGTCTCCAAATGGAAAACAATTAGCGCTCATTCAGCAAAAAGATGCTCAAACGAGAACACTGTCTATCACAGATTTAAAAGGATCAGAGGCCTTTCAGCTTGCTCTGTCCACTCAAATTTTTGGTGCAAGCTGGTCTCCCGACGGTTCGAAATTAGCTTATAACTTTATTTCTGAAAAAGAGGGAGATAAAGGGATATTCATAGCAGATGGATTAACAGGAGATGTTACACACTTAAACGTAAATTTAGACTATGCCACTGATCAGCTTGCTTGGAGTCAATCAGGAAATAAACTAGTTGCATCGAGCTTTACGCAAAATCAAGTTCATACTTATATTATCTTTTTGAAATAGACTGCTTAGGCAGTCTATTTCTATTTTTTTCACACGTTAAATTTTTTTAAGAGTGTTTACAAGTTTGAAACAACTGAATAACAGACAGAAACATTTATATTTTATCCTTTCTTTATAGGCTTTTGTAGCGCATCAAAAGTCGTTTGAAAGGAGTAAGACATCATGAGATACTTTTTATTTATTTGTTCTTTAGCTTTTACGCTGATGATAGCAGGGTGCGGAACAAGCAATTCTTCATCAAAGCCTGCCAGAGAATTCACAAAAAATGGACAGGCTCAAAAACTAGAAAGCTCATCAGCTTCTTCATCTTTAACGAAACCTAATGTAGACGAAACAGTGGTAATAGCCAATCCAGAATCGGTTACGGCTTTAGTTAATAAAAATCGTCAGCTTCCTGAATCCTATCAGCCTTCCGATTTAGTCTATGCCGACGTTCCGTTTATGTTCAACGAAAAAATAGAAAAACGAATGCTTAGAAAGCCTGCGGCACAAGCGCTTGAAGAACTTTTCCCAGATGCTGAAAAAGAGGGAATCAGTTTACTTGGTGTATCTGGTTATCGATCTCACGAGCGGCAAAAAGAGCTTTTTGCATTTTACGCAAAGCGAGACGGCGAAGAACAAGCACGCACCTATAGCGCCTACCCTGGAACAAGTGAACACGAAACGGGACTAGCAATCGATGTCACGGGAGGAAGTGGAATGTGTGCTGCAGCAGACTGCTTCGCTGATACATCAGAGGCTCATTGGCTTTCAAAAAATGCGTATCAATACGGATTCATTATTCGATACCCTGAAGGTGAAGAGCAGGTTACCGGCTATAAATACGAACCATGGCACCTTAGATATGTAGGGAAAAAAGCAGCCGCATCCATTTTTAATCAATATGCAACGTTAGAAACCTATGCAAGTAAGAAAAAAGCTTAATCAAAAGTTCTATAACTGGAGAACGAAGAAAAGAAAAATGAAAAGTCAGGTTTATCACTCTCACATATGATACAAACTGATACTATAACATGCTTGCTATAGAGGAAGGGTATCGATGTATAAAGATATTGCGATTGAACTGATATGTGGATTTTTAGCGCTATTTATTATGCTGAAGCTTTTAGGTAAGACGCAGTTTGCTCAAATCACTCCGTTTGACTTTATTACCACGCTTGTCCTGGGAAATATTGTGGGGGATGCAGCTCTTGAAAAAGGAGTAGAGTTAACTGAAATTCTTTATAGCGTTTTGATTTGGGGGCTTCTGATCTACGCAGTGACAAAGCTATCTCAAACCTTTACAGGATTTAGAGGGATTCTTGAAGGAAAGCCTTCAATGATTATTTATAAAGGGAAAATCCTTTACAAAGAGCTTAAGAAAAACAACTTGGACTTGAATCAGCTTCAGCATCTAATGAGACAGCAAGGGTATTTTTCACTGTATGAAGCAGAATACGTCATTTTAGAAACAAATGGAGAGGTGAGCGTCGCTCCTAAACATGAATTCGGCCCTCCGACGAAAAATGATTTAAACATCCCTTATTCTCAAACCAATTTACCTATTGCTTTAATCATGGATGGAAAAGTAGTGCCTGGTAATTTGAAAGAAGCAAACGTAGATGAAAGATGGTTAAAAAAACAGCTTGCAATCAAGAAAATTAAAAAATACAGCGAAGTTTTTTATGCTGAATGGCAGCAAGAGCGAGGACTAGAAATAACAAAATTCTAAAAGAGGCTGGGACAAAAGTAGTTTAGTTGAAGGAAGATCCGAACGATAAATCGAGATTCTTGATGGAGAATCCAACTCGTTCGGATTTTTTCATTTTGTTGGTGAACGTAGGTTTCCTGTATGTAGCTGCTTCTAGCTGGTGATTGGAGGGCAAGGCGAAGACTCCTGCGGGAAAAGCGGACTAGGTGAGACCCCGCGACGAGGAGTCTCACGGGCCGCCCACGGAAAGCGAAGTCTTGCACGGAAATCAACAGTGGTGTAACCATTGATCTATACTAGCTTCTTTATCCAATTTATTCGCCTTTAGATTCAATTGATTTCGTTATGTCTCAATCTCTTCTATCTTTCTTTTAATAGCTTAGCAAAATCTTCAATCGTTGTAGAATACGTGACGTACAGACGGGGAATAAGATAGTTTTCATTCTTTTGTCCGCTCTCAGTGAAAAATTTTGGAATCGTTGAAAGACCAAATGTATAATTCTTTTTTGTTTCTTCCACTACACGGCTATTGACCTTTCCATAAGGGTAAGCAAGAGCAATAACGGGCTGGCTCGTGATGGCTTCAATTTTTCGTTTTGAATCAGCTAGCTCATAGGATAAATTTTTCGTCTTAGTTAAATCCGGATGAGTAGCGGTATGAGACTGAATGGAAAAAAATCCTGAATCAACAAATTTTTTTAAATCCGCTGGCGACAAACGGTTAGGACGGCCGATAAAATCTGAAATCACAAAAATTGTAGCCGCTGGATGAAATTGAGGGCTGGCTGCTCTTTGAAAAATAGGCAAGATAGTAAGATTATTTTTATATCCATCGTCAAATGTAATAAATATAGGTTTTTTCACATGCTTTAGTTCCTGCCATTTTTCAAATGTTAGCGGCGTATATCCTTGCTTTTTAAGATAAAGAAGTTGTTTCTCAAAATTTTCAGGCGTCACATACAGTTCTTTTTCCCCGTGGCCTGTGTAGGCATCAATAGAATGGTAAATCAGGACAGGCACTTTCACTTGGCTAAAAGCGGGGGAAGGGAAAATAACAGTTAGCAATAAGATAACAAAAACCGAAATTTTTCTCATAACAATCCTTTCTGTTGCACAGTGGTGACGAGACTGTTTTAGTATGTCAAAAGAAAAGGAATGTATAAGCCAAGATTTCTTTTTTACAAATATAAGCCTTCTTTTTTAAATATTTTATGCAGAACCAAGTGCTCAGCAGAGTTCACAACTGCAAACTGTTTTTTAGAAAGAGAATGGGGAGAAAAACGCATTAACTTAGTAAAGTCTGATGGCAGCGTAGTAGATGAAACATCAGTAGAGAGTATAGGGGCAGCCAAAGGTGTTTTCGAGCCGATGTGAAACCCCCAATCTCCAAAAGAGGGAATAATGGTGTGGTAGCTCAACGTATAAAACTGAGAAGCTTTCATCGTCTTATTAATGCTCCAAAAAACGATAGGTGTGTCTCTAGGAGAATTTGACTGACATACGACCAAGCCGCTGCGCGATAGTGAACGTTGGAGAAGTGCGTAAAATTCTTTTGTATAAAGAGCACTTATTTTTTTGTTAGTAGGATCAGGAAAGTCAATAATGATGATATCATAACACGCTGAATTCAAAGAGAGGTAGTCAACAGCATCTTGAATATGAACGGTGACACGAGAATCTTCAAATGAGCGTTGATTTAACTTCTTTAATTCTTCTACATTCATCGCAGCATTTACAACGTCAGCATCTATTTCCACAAGGTCTATTTCTTTAACTTCTTTATATTTAAGGACTTCTCGTAAAGCTAAACCATCTCCACCGCCTAGAATAAGAATGCGGCGAGGACTTAAGGAAGCTGCAAAGATAGGGTGTACAAGAGCTTCATGGTACGCATGTTCATCCAATGAACTAAATTGCAGCTGTTCATCCAAATACATTCGAATATCAGATGCTTTAATCAGCTGAATATCTTGAATACGGTTTTTTTGATGAAACAAAATGTCATGCTGGCCTGATAAGATCTGCTGTAGACTAACGTGATCTGAGTCATCTCCATGATTGAGAAGACGAGTACTTTCAGCATGCTGACGATTTTTTGTTGGAGTTTCGGCGTGTTGAATTCCGCGAGAAATCGAATACACAACAGCTTTTTTTGAAGCTAATTGCTTCAGCAATGCATAACCAATTTCAATTATTTCTTTGTCTCCGCACGTATAAAAATCTAATGAAGCGTAGTTTTCCTCCGGCCACGTATGAATAGACAAGTGAGAGGTAGCTAATACGAGAATGCCTGTTATGCCTTGGGGCGTAAACTGGTGAAAATAACAGTGCAAAACTTCCATCTCTGCATCTAGTGCAGCTTCAATAAGAATTCTCCTTAAAAGTGAGGGGTCATTTAATATCACTTCATCGCATTCGAACGCATCCATTAGCAAGTGTTTGCCTTTAATATCCACTACTTCAGCCTCCTTTCTGAGCATTATTTTCACTATCTTATGAAACTTTTTAGAAAAAGGAAACGTAAGCACGTTATTTTATGGATATTTTCGGGAAATAACTAGTTATCTTCCCATAGAAAAGAAGCTGGGACAAACGTATTTTCGTTGAAGGAAGATCCGAACAATCAATCGAGATTCTTAATGAAGAATTCAACTCGTTCGGATTTTTTCATTCTGATGGTGAACGTAGATTTATTGTATGTAATAGCTGTTAATTGGAGGGCAAGGCGAAGACTCCTGCGGAAAGCGAAGTCTTGCGCGGAAATTGACAGCACTAGCTCACTTATCCAATTTGTTCGTCTTTAGATTGGATTGATTTCGTTATGTCTCAATCGTTCTACTCTTTATCAGCATTAAACCAGCCTTTTCGCTTGAACCATAGAATTAACCCCAGCGTTATCAGTCCCATGAAGCCAAGCACAAAGAAATAGCCATAGTGCCACTTTAGCTCAGGCATATTTTCAAAATTCATTCCGTATACGCCAACGATAAAGGTAAGGGGAATAAAGATAGATGAAATAACGGTCAGTGTCATCATGATTGAATTCATCCGGTTTGAATTAAGGGAAAGATAATTATCGCGCATATCAGACGTCATTTCCCGATTTGATTCAATCATATCGGCTAATTTTAATAAGTGGTCATAGACATCTTTAAAATACCTTTTTTGTTCAGGATGAACATCTAGGCGTTCAGAATTTATAACACGGTACAATAAATCGCGCATAGGCAAAATGGTTCTTCTGATTTTTAGCAAATCACTTCGAAGTTTGAATACATCTTCCATTAAAACAGAAATGGATTTTTTTGCATCTATGTTTTCTATATCATTCAGCTCATCTTCAATTTGATATACAGTGGGAAAATATTCATCTACCACTTTATCCATCACAGAATACGCAAGATAGCTTATCCCTTTTTCATGAATCGAAGGCGTATGAAGCAGTTTTTCCCATACTTTATCAATTGCAGCTGACTGGTGAAAATGAAAAGTAACCATATAATTTTCGCCGATAAAAAGGTCAACTTCTTCAGCTTCTAACGTTTGACGATTTAACGAATGAAGGACAAAAAAACTGTATCCTTCATAATAATCGAGTTTTGGACGCTGCAGAAAATGAAAGCAATCTTCAATCGCTAACGGATGAAAGTGAAAGGATGATTGAAGCAGCAGCGCTTCTTCTTCAGAAGGACAGTTAAAGTCAATCCAATAGTACTGAATAGAGGGATCGTGAATCTGATCTAATTGTATATTTTTCACAAGTTTGTGATCGTTCGTAAGAGCTAACGTTCGTATCATTTGAAAACTCCTTTGTGTTTTTATAGCTATTTTCAATGTAGCATAAAATCATAAACTACACGTATTTTAAAAAATAATTTTCTTTCTTCTCTTTTTATAAAACTAGTAAGGGTGAAAAAGTTGAATTATAATGATAGTAGTAGCTCGTATGGAAAGGGGAATCGTTTTGGATAAAAATGAAGCACTTCGAATGTTTTTTTTAAAACATGCAGATCAACTGACGGAAGAATGGTATGAAAGCATTGAAGACAATGACCCAGAATCGGTTTATGCATCTACTCATCCGGAAGTCATTTCAGTATTAAAAGATCAAAATAATGAATTTCATTTATACATAGCCGATGTATTTATAAAAAGTGAAAAAGAATTTTTTGATTCATTTGAAACGTGGATTTTAAAGATTGCGGAAGACGGAGAGCATGTAAGAACGCCTATTCATTATATTATTCGAGAATTTTTCCGAGTTAGAAAACAGTATTTAACGTATTTAAATCAATTTGTAGAAGAGTACGAGAAAGATATTACGCAAGAAGAACTAGACGAATGGAACGAATTGATTGTACGCGTGTTTGATATCACCGTTTATAAATTTGTAGAAGAGCACCATCAGCATTCAAAGCGGTTGCTTGAAGCACACAAAGAGCTGATTAATGAGCTGAGCTCGCCAGTTATTCCATTAAGCGATCATATTGCGATTCTTCCGCTTGTTGGGGATATCGACACAGCAAGAGCGCGCCGAATTTTAGAAAATACGTTAACTCGCTGCGCTGAACAGCAAGTGAATCACCTTTATATTGATATTTCAGGAGTGGTTATTGTTGATACGATGGTTGCTCATCAGATTTTCCAGCTGATTGATGCATTAAAATTAATAGGCGTAGAATCAACTATCTCTGGGGTACGTCCTGAAATCGCGATTACCGCTTCTCATTTAGGTTTATCGTTTGAAAATATATCAACAAAATCAACCCTTGCTAATGCGATGGCTTCACGTATGAGGAAATAAAGCAAACAAGAATTACTTTTAATTCTTGTTTTTTTTATCTTAATTCATACTTGACATATAGGTTAAAGAGGTATTATGATTTTACTAATTTAATAAATAAAAAGAGTAGTATTACATACGCTAATATAAAAATGCATCTCTGTAATTAGCGGACAAGAATTGAACAAATAATATGAAAACGCTTTATATAGAATACGAGAATATTTAGGAGGAAATAAAAATGAACATCTTATGGTTTTTCCCTACAGCAGGCGACGGACATTATCTAGGCACAACCGAAGGAAGCAGAACAAGTGACATTCACTACTTAAAGCAAATCGCACATGGGCTGGATTATCTAGGATATGACGGTGCTTTGTTGCCTACTGGTTCAAATTGTGAAGATTCATGGGTGATTGCATCGGCACTTGCTTCCGTTACGAATCGACTGAAGTTTTTAATTGCACTTCGCCCGGGTGTAATGTCTCCAACACTTTCAGCACGGATGGCTTCGACATTCGATCAAATGTCAAACGGCCGACTTATGTTAAATATTGTGACGGGAGGAGATCCCGTGGAGCAAGCAACGTACGGTAACTATTTAACCCACGATAAACGCTACGAGTTAACAGATGAATTTTTAACGATTTGGCGAGATGTAATGGAAGGAAAAAAAGTAGATTATAAAGGAGAACATGTTGATGTAACAGGCGCGTACATTCCATCTCCTCCTGTTCAAAAACCGTATCCTCCGCTGTACTTTGGCGGATCTTCTCCAGCAGGAAAAGAAGTAGGAGCAAAGCATGCAGATGTATATTTGTTATGGGGAGAGCCGCCCGCAGTGATTAAAGCAAAAATTGATGAGATGAAAGAAAAAGCTTCAAACGAAGGTAGGGACATTCGCTTTGGTATTCGCCTGCACGTTATTGTTAGAGAATCGGAAGACGAAGCGTGGGAATCTGCGGATAAATTAATTAAACATGTTAATGATGATACGATCAAAGCGTTTCAAGATAAGTTTGCGTCATTTGACTCTACTGCCCAAAAAACACAGTCAAGTTTGCACAGCGGCACAAAAGATCGAGGTGCACTAGAGATTGCTCCGAATCTATGGGCTGGAATTGGCTTAGCACGAGAAGGAGCTGGAAACGCTCTTGTTGGAAGTCCTGAAATTGTAGCGGAGCGTTTAAAAGAGTACAAAGAGCTAGGAATTGATACGTTTATTTTATCAGGCTACCCGCATCTAGAAGAAGCATATACGTTTGCTGAGCTAGTATTTCCACATATTCAAAAAGAACGAAGCAAGAGATAATTCTTGCTTCGTTCTTTTTGAATCATAAAAAAATAAATAACCCAGTTGACTTATAGGAATTATAGGTGTATTATAAAGATAGTTCACGTAGTCAGAAAATTTGTGGTAAAGGGTGAAGAAAATGGAACGTTATGACGTAATTCAAGGCGCAGAATCTTTTTATTATAAAGGCAGCGACATTGGTATACTTGTTTCTCATGGATTTATGGGGACTCCTCAAAGTATGGAATATATCGGAAAAGAATTAGCTAAAAAAGGTTTTACTGTGTACGGTTTGCGACTAACGGGACATGGTACTCACTACTATGATATTGAACAAACAACGTACGAGGAATGGAAGCAAGACTTTTTAAATGGGTATCAGCGTTTGAAGCAAGAATGCCGTCATGTATTTATCTTGGGTCAGTCCATGGGGGGCACTCTCACCTTTCATACAGCAAGCCAAGGATTAGACCTTGACGGAGTTATTGCAATCAATCCGGCTATGACATCCATTCCATCAATGGAGCCTTATCGCTCTCGTCATACGCCTCGTTATTTAAAAGAAGATCATCCTGATATTAAAGATTCAAACGTACATGAAATTACGTACGACAAAGTACCAGTGCGCTCCATGCGTGAGCTGCTTTCTTTAATGGATGAAACGAAAGAACGCTTATCTTATGTAACATGCCCGGCTTTAGTACTGACATCAACCGTTGATAACGTAGTACCACCTGAGAATTCAGCTTATATCTTAAAACATATTCAATCAGCAGAAAAAAGACAGCATATGCTTCGAAACTCTTACCATGTTGCGTCGATGGATTTTGATAAAGACACAATTGTTGCACAAACGGCGCAGTTTGTACAAGCAACAGTTGCCAAAAAAAAAGTGCATGAGCGAATTTTTTAATTTTTAAATTCGCTCCGTTTCTTTTTTACTTCAAGTAAGATAAAATGAATCTTGAATGAAAACAAAGGAGTGTACATACATGATTCATTTAGAATGGAACGATCGTCCAACAATTAAACAAGTAAAATGCATACATACAGATGCGAAAAAATTCGTGGTTGAAAATGTATTAACAGCAGGAAAAACATATGATGTGAAAAACGAAACAGAAGAGTTTTATTTTGTTGTTGATAACACTGGCCAAGTCGGCGGCTTTTATAAAGAATACTTTGAAGGCTAAACAAAAAATCATCGTCTCGGCGATGATTTTTTTATTGCAATAATTAACTGGAGCTTTTCTTAATGAAAACGAATGAACATACTTTTAGATAGAAATTCTATATATCCAATCATTTCGAAAAAAAGCTTTATGATAAAAATAGGATGTAAGACCTAAACCCTTCCGTTTCTTGTTCTGATTAAAAGGGTAACTGACTATAAATACCCATGACCACAATTATTTTACAATGTAAAATGAAAGCGACGCTTAACAGAAAAAGGAAAAGAGGAGGTCATACGATGAAAAAGCGTAATACAGCAGCTTTTACATTTTTAGCATGGACAGCTTTTATTACAGCACTATTAGCTATGTTTATAGGAATTTATACCTTAGATGCATCATTACCGGTAAAAGGTTATTATGCCGTTGGAACATTATACTTAACGATGTCTGCTTTTGTGCTCCAAAAAACCATTCGTGATAACGAAGAAGATACGGCGCACGATCGCAAATATGACAAAGCAGAAGAAGAATTGTAGAGCTAAAAAAGAGCATTTTTCTAGCTCCTTGAAAAACATCCCCATTGTTGGGAGATGTTTTTTATATAAAAAAACAGGGAACTTGTCACCCCATGTCGTATTAATAAAGAAGGAGGCGATTGAATTGACACAACTAATGATTAATAACGTAAATTTTCACGTTGATATGTTTGAAGAAAAAATGATTACTGATGCGAATACAGGTGAAGAGTTGAAAAGGCTAAACTTTTCTTTTTCGGTTGTAGGCAAAGCAGCTTATGATAAATATGATGCATTTTTTGAGGACCCGTACTTTGAAGTAACAAATATGGAGACAAAAGAAACGCTAACACTCAAAAACATTTCGCATAGCACATTTTATCAGTCACCTGAAATTACAGATCATACAAATATTGTTTTTAGAGTGAAGCTGCAGGAAGAACCTGTTAAAGCAAAAGAACAAGTGAAAAATGAACAGCCAACAGAGAGCACGGTAAACGAAATGCTTTTATCTAGAATAAAATTTAAGGCTCTTGTCGAATTACTTGAAGAAAAAGGACTCCTAACAGAGAATGAATTGTATACAAAAGTTGAAGAAGTAGCAGAACGAGATTATGATATTTTAAGAGATGAATTAAGTCATTCTAAAAAAGAGGTAAACGCGTAAAAATCCCCCATTCTGTAGGGGGATTTTTTAGTTATATCCATTAATTTATAACCCTTTTGATAAAACATTCATATATTACATCACGATGAAAATAAAAAGGGTGAGGATAATGCCAATTGTTATTAATCATGTAGTGATTCCAAACGTTACAGGAGGAGTCGTTACGTTTGGCGACACGTACTATGTTTCTCCAAAAAGTAACAGTAAAACTGCACAAGGTTCAGGATCTTCAAATACAGGAATTTGTGTAAATACAAATTCAGGACTTTCTAATACAAATACGCTCGATCCGGATGGTTCTGACCAAAACGGCTTCGGAAACGGCTAAGAAAAGAGATGTTTTACTCTTCTTTCTACACGCCTTTTCAGTATTCGTTTTATCCGTATTTTATGCCTTCATTTGCACGTCCAATTGGATTTGTCGTGTCACCTGATGGAGCTATGGACAACTGGTGAGGGAAAAAACCATATTGGTGGGGGAAAATTACGCCTTCAGCGGGCGTTTTTCCTCCCGTTACCCAGTACTATACGGGTAATTTAGTTCCTTATAGTTTAAGGGGCTATTATTAATATAAAAAAGAAGTTCAGATTAAGCTATCTTGTTAGCGTCTATTTCCTGAAAATAGGCGTTTTTTTCCGTTTTACTTGATTCAAAGTTATTTTTGCTGAATAATAAGGAAAAGAGAATTTTTAGAAGTAAGCTGTAAGTAAGGAGATGTTCAATCATGACAGATAAATGGAGAGTTCATAAAATAAAAAGTGATTGTGAACCTTGGCTGTTTTTAGAAGGCTGGGAAAAAGATATTATTGAAACCATTGAATTTGAAAAAAAAGAAGAAGCGCTTCGCTACTATGCGATGATGATTTATGAATTTCATCAAAAATACGCAAGCGTGCGAAGCGATGAACTAGCGCTCTTTAGCTTTTGGAACGAAGGCGAAAAAGAATTTTGTGAGGCCTGTGATGATGATCTTCAAATCTTCCACGGTGTTTTATTCGCTAAAAACGACGAAGTCTATTCATTAGAAGAAGATGAAGAAGGATTAAAAATGCTTCGTACTAAATAAAAACGTCCTGCGGGGCGTTTTTTTATGTATAAAAAATTTTTTATATAAAAAATGAACGATTTCAATCGCTAAAGCGTCATATAGGTGATGAAACGAAAAGGAGGGATGACCGCTTTGGAACAAGATGATTTCATCCTTGTCCAAAAAGCATTACAAGGTGATGATGATGCCTTTTCATTATTATTTCAGCGCTATCATTCATTTTTATATAAATACCTTTTAAAGCTGACATTAGATGAGGACTTATGCAGTGAATTGTGTCAGGAAGCAATGATGAAATGTTACGTGAATCTTTCTTCATACAAAAATGAAGCAAAGTTTTCGACTTGGATGATATCCATTGCTTCAAGACTGTACATGGATTATTTGCGTAAGCAAAAACGTGAAAAAAGCAGCCTTCAGCGAATAAAGCAGTCTTTATCGCACCAGCTTCAGTGGAAAGCTAAATACAAAGGAGTGGAATGGAGCGAGATGTTTTCCGATTTTAATGAACTCGATTCGCGCTTTCGAATTCCTGTCTTGCTTCGACATTATTATGGATATACGTATGATGAGATTGCCCATATGCTGAATATGCGAGCAGGAACGGTTAAATCAAGAGTAAATAAAGGAGTAAACATACTGAGAAAGGAGTGGAAAGAATGAGAGAAGAAAATGACAATCAGTCCTTACATTCTTTAAAAAAAGATTGGGAGCAGCTAGAGAGTTTAGCAAGTCATGAACGTATTTCTCTTCATGTAATTCAAGAACAACTTCTCATTCAAAAACAAAAGCAGAAAAAAGCTTTCCGGAAAGAGTTATGCTTATTTACATTAACAGCAATTGTTATTTTAACGGTAATGGCAACTGCTATTTTACAAATACCTACCTTATTTATCGCCATTGAAGTAATTGGGATCATTGTTGCTCCTATTTCCTTTATCGTTTTTCACTATAAACGAAAAAAGGAGATGTTTTTATAATGAATGAAAAATGGATTCTTGTGCTATTTATTTCACCATTTCTCCTTCTTCAAAGCTTTCTACTTTTTATCAATGCAAAAAAACGTGGCGCTCATCCATGGTTTTGGGGAATATGGGGACTGATTCAAATTCCAATGCCAACGCTGTTTTATTGGTTTTTTATTATTTGGCTTCCAGCACGAAGAAAAAGGGGGATGTAAATGAAGGACATTAACTGGTTGTTAATTGCTCCAATTCTATTATTACAATTGCTTTTAATGATTCCAGCATTGATAAGCTGCATAAAGCAAGAAGAGACAAACGGACCAAAATGGTTATGGGGACTCATCATTTTATGTGTAAGTACAGTTGGCCCCGTTTTATATTTTGTTTTAGGACGTAAAAAACAGTGAGGTGGAACGAAGATGTTTATGCAAGTAGAAAGACTGACAAAAACGTATCGTAATATAACCGTTGTGAATAACCTTTCATTTAATCTCGATAAAGGAAAATGTGCAGCATTGTTAGGCCCTAATGGTGCAGGTAAGACGACTACTCTGCATATGATCGCAGGTCTTACTGCACCTAATAAAGGAAAAATTTCTTTTGAAGATAAACAACATCAAGACGTACGATCATTTATTGGCTTTCTGCCACAGCATCCTACGTTTTTTAATTGGATGACGCCTCAGCAGTATTTAACTTTTTTAGGTCTTTTATCTAACATTTCAAAAAATGTGCTTTCTCAACGAATAGATGAAGTACTTGAAACTGTAGGTTTAAAAGGAAAGGAAAAGCAGAAAATTGCTGGCTTTTCTGGAGGAATGAAACAACGTTTGGGCTTGGCGCAAGCCTTGTTACATAAACCTGAACTGCTAATTCTAGATGAACCGGTTTCGGCTTTGGATCCTGAAGGCAGAAAAGATGTCCTAATGATTATCGAAACATTAAAAAAAGATACGACCATCCTTTTTTCAACTCACATTTTGCATGATGCAGAACAAATATGCGATAACATTATCATGATTAAAAACGGACGTATGAAATGGAATGGAACAAAGAGTTCGCTGCGCCAAGAGTTTACGTCTCCTGCTTTTACGATTGAAACAGAAGAAAGGCTCCCTCCATCTCTTAGCAGTCTGCCAAGTGAACAGGTGCTGTTTCATTCTCCTTATAAAGCCACTGTAGGTGTAAAAGATACATCTCAGCAGCAGCAACTGCTTCAACTGCTTGTTGATCAACAAGCAAACCTTGTTTTATTTGAACGAAAAAAGCATTCTCTCGAAGATGTGTATCTAGAGGTGATGAACAAATGAACACATTTGGAGTCTTATTTAAGAAGGAACTGCATGAATTATTTGCGAACGGCAAAGGAATTTGGCTGCCAATCTCTCTAATTTTACTAGGCATCACACAGCCTTTAACGAATTATTATATGCCACAAATCATTGACATGGCAGGGAATTTACCGAAAGGAGCAATTATTCAACTTCCTACGCCCACCGGTCAAGAAGTAATGCAAGGTGTCCTTTCACAATATAGCACAATAGGAACCTTACTGATTGTACTAGCAAGCATGAATATGATTTCAAATGAACGACAAAATCATGCTGCTGTACTTGTTATGATGAGACCGGTGAGCGTCATTCAATACATTATGAGTAAATGGGCCGCGCAAATCGTACTGGTTATTGGCTCAATGTTTATAAGCTATGTAGCAGCGTGGTATTATACAAATCTTTTATTTTCACATGTGGATTGGACTCATATGCTAGTTAGCTTTCTTTTATACAGCCTGTGGCTGATTTTTATCTTGTCCGTTTTAGTGGCAGCAGGAACATTTCTTTTACAAAGCGGAGGGATTGCTGGAGTAAGCATTTTGATTATTGCGTTACTTTCATTTTTGAGTACTTTGTTTACGAATCAATTAAAGTGGAGTCCTGCAGCGCTGTCACAATACGCCGCTCGTCTGCTTGAACAATTGCACTGGTCACAAAGTGTCACCTATACCGTAGTTGTTACGTTAATGAGCAGTTTTTTTCTTTTAATCGCTGCTGTTCATAGATACAAAAAAGTGGAATATGTATAAAAAGACTTCTTTAACGAAGTCTTTTTTCTAAGGGATTAATTTGCAAATCCATGCAATATAAAGAGCAGCGGGGACTAAGAGAATCTGGGCACATACTGTCCCGCACAAACGAGAGATGACGAGTGTACCAACCATTTTGTTCATAGATTGCTTAGTGGATTCACCTTTCATTACCTTTTCAGTTAAAATGGCTACTTGCGGATCTACAAATACAGCAAGGGTAATCATCGCTAGTCCGTTAATAAGACCAGAAGACATCAGAATTGATTTAGAAAGAGTAGGCTCGAGCGTAGAAGCATAAAGAGTGGAAAGAACACCTACTGTATAAATGGTCGTAGCCATTAAATTCAAAAGAAGCAACCGCTTGGGCACTCCTCCTATTCGCAGCTGAGACAGCATAATCCACCTAGGACGCTTCACGTGTTTTTTTGCTTTTTCCAGCGTATGTATGGAAGCAATGTTTTTCATCATTTTTGGTACAGATCCCGCTACTTCTAAGTGTGAAATCATTCGGGAGAAGATTGATACAAAGCTAGGAATTAAAAGAGCTCCTGCGATTGTCCCAATAGAAGCCGCGAGCAAGATAGTTTGAAGCTGATGAAGTAGAACGGGTAAATCTTCTTTAGACTGGACCGCATCTCCTAATTTGCCGGTCAGCGGAGCTTGCACCATGTTAGCTGTTCTTGAAACAATGACAATAATATTAAAAAGAGATAGGGCCACGACTAGCTTCCGAGTTTTCAAGCCCGCAAGTCTCACAGAGTAGGCTAGTGTTTCAATCATGTGAATAATTCCTACAAACACACAAATAATAAGTAATTTTTCCATCATAATAAGCAAGTTCCTTTCTTTGATACACGCACTTCCTTATTATGTATAAATTTGGTTCATTTGTAAATAAAAAGCCGCTTGCTACCAAGAGTAGCAAGCGGCTTTTTATTATCGATGCTGGTTAATATCACGCAGTATATCTTTGCTAGCCTGATAATCTTTTTCTCGTTCTTTTTCCACCTGTAGACGTTTGTCTAGTTTACGGCTATATTCAGCATACCCCACGCCGTGAGAAAGCTGCATGGCCTTTTCCATTTCTGACGTGTACGTTAGGTGAAGTGCGATAATGAATCAATCCTTTCAGCATTTTTCACTTGTGGCACATGTGTTGCTGCTCAAGTGTTTGGATGTTTATAATTCTTGAAGTCTTTCTAGAAATCGTTTTCCCTGTCGCTCTGGATCTAAACATCAAATGATTAAAATTTCATAACATTCCAGGTAAAAGCCTTTTTTTCTTGCGTAGTATCCCATATAATAGCAGGAACAACGTTTTTAAAGGAGTTATATATGAACAATACAAAACGAGTATGGTTTGATTTACTTTTTTATATCGCTATTCCTTACCTAATATGGAACCAAGGAAAAGACATTATTGGTGATTACTATGCCATTTTGCTTTCAACAGCACCAGCGTTTGTGTATACCATTTATACATTTATTAAAGATCGCCAGTTTAACGTAACAGGATTGTTTATTGTCATTACGCTGCTGGCACGTACCATTATTGATTTAATTTCAGGAAACGCAGCGACGATGTTAAACAATCAAGTATACTTTATGATTGGACTGGCTGTAGTTGTCCTTTTTACCATTGTGATAAAAAAGCCAATTGGTTTGTACTTTTTTGTAGATACGGCTTACTTAATGGGCTATAAGCGAGAAGATTCTCTTAAGCTCTTCCACCAGCCTGATTTATTCAAAATGATGAACTGGCTTACAGTACTGTTTGCAGGCCGCTATGTATTTTTAGCAATTGTAAAATACGTATTGATTCAAAAGTACGGAGTAGAAGGGTACGGGAACATGATTGTATTCCGTCAGGCTGTTACGTGGGCATTCTCCATTTTAATTGCCATCTACACGTATTTTATTTATAAAAAAATTCAAGATAAAACAGGGATTGATAATCCGATGAATCCAAATGTAAATGAATAAAAAAGAAGCGTGCGTTTAACTAACGTACGCTTTTTTGTTACAAAACAGTGAACAGTGCTCGAAACACTAACATCTCATTTAAAATTAGTAGTAAAATAACGCTATTAAAAACGGGATGAAAGTAGGTCAAGAAATGAAACTGTTATTAGCGTGTCAAAAGCAGCCTTATCGGATTTTAGAAATGATTATGGTGTTTTTCACTTTAATTTTTGTCGTACTGTCGTTTTTTGATTATCGCCAGCTGTTTTTTCTTGTGTTTACACTTGGAATTGTATTTGCTATTCGAGCATTTGAAATGCAAGAAGGAGAGAAAAAGACTCAAGGAAACATCTGGCTGCTTTTCGGTGTTGTAATGATTTTGCTAGATATAGTTCTATTTGTTGTATATGCTATTAATCGATCTTAAATAAAAGAAAAAAAGCTTCCGTTTAGAGGGGTACCTCTAGATACGGAAGCTTTTTTTGATTAAGGAATCATCCACGATAATACATTAGATTGTAAAAATGTTAATACGCAGACAATCAGCAGTAA
This sequence comes from Priestia megaterium, assembly GCF_023824195.1. Lineage (NCBI taxonomy): Bacteria > Bacillati > Bacillota > Bacilli > Caryophanales > Bacillaceae > Priestia > Priestia megaterium. Next base: position 2,964,089 of record NZ_CP085442.1, on the reverse strand, counting down.
AAATAAGCTGTGCTTCACCGTAAAACGAAGCAAATCGGACTCTTTTCCAGCCAACCCAACCGCAGCACAGGCAACGGCAATGGATTGCGGGGAAATCATTTTACCGGTTACTCCACCAGAAGAGTTTGCTGCAAGCGCAAGAAGCGGTTCCATTCCAATAGACGTAGCCGTGATTTTTTGCAAGTTGCCGAACAATAAGTTGGCTGATGTATCTGATCCTGTAATAAAAACACCAAGCCAGCCGAGTACAGGAGAAAAAAACGGAAATAACGCGCCTGTTTTAGCTAGCAGTAGTCCTAAGGTTGTACTCATTCCAGACGCATTTGTCACGTAAGCAAATGCCACAACGGACATAATGGTAAGCAGCGGCAACGCTAATTCTTTGCACGTCTCGTTAAACGTAATAAACCAGTCTTTCCAAGAGATGTTGACGATAAATTTTGTGACAACAGCAGACAACAGGATAGCTGTGCCGGCAGCGCCTAGTAATTCTAACTTATACACTGCCGCAATCGGTTCTCCATTTCCATTTAAAATTAAATTATTTAACCAAGGTACTTCTGGCATAAACGTTAAATAATGTCCGATGGAATTGATAGCGCTCAAAAAAGCGTTAGCTCCTTCATAATGTCCTGTCAAAGCGGTTTTAATTTGAGGAATTCCCCATATAGAAATAAATATCGTTAAAATTAAAAAAGGTGACCATGCCTTTGCAATTTGAGCCCCCGTGAATGCGGGTTGATCTTGAGTATCTCTTGGCTCAGCTGAAGCGGAAGCTACTTCATGTGCTGCTTTTTCAGATTGAAAGCGAAACGTTGTTTTCGGTTTCCAGAATTTTAAGAAAATAGCGAGCGCAAAAAGTGAAACGAGTGCCGATAAAATATCGGGAAGTTCAGGTCCTAAAAAGTTAGAGCTGACAAACTGGGTAAGGGCAAAAGAGATGCCGGATACTAAAATAGCAGGGAGTACTTCTAATGTTTTCTTAAATCCTGCCATTACAAAAACCAAATATAGCGGAATAAATACAGAAATAAAAGGAAGCTGGCGGCCTACCATTTTAGAGATTTCCATTGCCGCTACTCCAGTAGGACCTTCCATAGCCGTGATAGGAATACCGATTGCACCAAAAGCAACGGGTGCTGTGTTTGCTAATAAACATAAGCCAGCGGCATACAGCGGATTAAATCCTAAACCTACCAGCAGAGCTGCTGAAATAGCAACAGGTGCACCAAAACCAGCAGCACCTTCAAGAAAAGCCCCAAACGAAAAAGCAACTAACAAAGCTTGAAGTCTGCGATCTTCTGTAATAGATAAGACAGAGGTACGAATAATATCAAACTGACCGGTTTTTACGGTTAGTTTGTAAAGAAAAACAGACGTAATGATAATCCATCCAATCGGCAGTATACCGTATACGGCTCCTTGACTGGCTGACATAAAAGCCATGCTAGCCGGCATTTTATAAGCAAGTATTGCAACGGCAAGTGCGACCAGTAAAGTTGTAACTCCAGCCATATAACCTTTCATTCGTTTAATAGCCAGAGCCCAAAAGAAGTAAAGAATAGGAATCAAAGCGATTAATGAAGACCAAATGACGCTGTTTCCTACAGGAGTGAACTGCTGTGTCCATGTCATAACTAACACCTCATTTTCAAATTAGTGAACTACGAAACAATCAAAACTACGATGATAAGGTCATCTGATGACTTATGTAAAAATGAATTCGCTTACATTATATTCTAATCCTTTTGTGATAGGCAAGTACTAAAAGAAACTTTTTTCAAAAGAACGGACATTTTTTTGTTGATAAGAAGAAAATATTGGTTGAAAATCCCAAGAATAGGTGATTAAATGATTGTAAGCGCTTAAAATATATCTTTGCATCTATTCTACTAATTATTCTTCTTATTAATCTACTACTTTCAGTCGTATTATACATGGCACTTCTTTACGTTATTAGTGAAACGTTGTTTGCTATTACAAAACGAGAGGAGTCAATTTATTGAGTACGTTGAAGCTTCCAGGTCATTTAAAATCCATTTTATCTCATCCTTCCACACTTGAAGAACAGCATATGAATCACTTCCTTGGAAATAACGGATCCCTTCATGTTAAGCCAACTTCAGAACAAGAAATAGCAGCCGTTTTAAAGTATGCGATGGAACACGGAAAAAAAGTCGTTATTGAAGGGAACGGTACAAAAAAAGGGTTTGGCGGGCTTATAGACACAGCAGACCTTTTGCTTTCGCTGACTGAATACAGCGGAATTGTTGAACATACCGTAGGAGATATGACGGTTACTGTAAAAGCTGGTACGCCGTTTGGAGAGCTGCAAACGTATTTAAAAACGTACAATCAGCAAATTTCACTTGATCCAGCTCTAGGAGACTACGCTACAATCGGCGGGATTATTGCAGCGAATGAAAGTGGTCCAAAGCGCTTGTCTTATGGATCAGCTCGAGATGCAGTAATCGGCATGAGAGTCGTATATTCAGATGGAACCATTGTTCGTTCAGGGGGAAAAGTCGTCAAGAACGTGGCTGGCTATGATATGAATAAGCTGTTTATTGGTTCAATGGGAACGCTCGGCGTTATATCCGAAATAACGTTAAAGCTGCGTCCGCTGCCTAAATATCAAAGCATTGTCTTTATTTCTTTTTCAACAGGCAATATCGAAGAAATTTATGCATTTGTTAGCAAAGTCTTAGATTCCATGATAGAGCCCGTTGCTTTGGAATTATTAGATCCTTCTCTAGCTGAAGATGTAATAGGGCAGCATCTGTTTACGCTTGTAATCAGCTTTGAAGACGTGGAAAGTTCCGTTCATTATCAAGAGAATTACATCAAAAGTATTCAGCCGGCTGATACGGTTTTAAAAGTACTCCACGAAAAAGAAGCCGAGGTATTTTGGGGATTTTTTAGTAACATTAGTCCAAATGGTGCACGTTGTTCTTCCGAAGAAGAAACGGAAGCCACGCTAAAAATTGGCGTACCAAATATGAATGTACTGGATGTGATAAATAAAAGTACGGCGTTAAAAACGTCCCGTCCAGTGCTGATAAAAGCACATGGAGGCGTTGGACACGGTCTTTGCTCAGTCTACATAAAAGGCTCAGAAGAAGCCATTCTTTCCGTTATCACTTCATTGACTGAAACTGCTAAAACGTACGGAGGATACGTGGTGGTTAAACATTTGCCTTTTATAATGCGTCAAAAAGTAAATGTGTGGGGAGAAAAACCTTCTCATTTTCCGTTACTAGCAGGAATTAAAGCAAAGGTGGACGCTAAAAATGTGCTTAACTATAAACGATTTATAGGAGGAATCTAAGTGAATTCAGCTAAGGCGGATATCAAAGATGCTCCATGTCAAAGCGTCAGCAATTATTTGTGGAAAGACGCGCCAGACGAAAAAAAATGGGCGGATTGTGTACACTGCGGAATGTGCTTGGAGTCTTGTCCTACTTATGAACTAACGGGGCAAGAACAGCATTCACCAAGAGGACGCGTGCATCTTATCAAATCGGTAGCAGAAGGAAAAATAAACGTAAATGAGCAGTTTACAGACCCTGTTTTTGCCTGTTTGGACTGCCGTGCCTGTACAACTGCTTGCCCTGCAAATGTAGACGTTGGCGGACTCATTGAAGAAGCCCGCGGCCAAATTCGTCAGGCGATGCCTTTGACCGGGTGGAAAGGGATGATCAGCAAATTTTTTCTTAAGGAACTTTTTCCTCATTCTCACCGCTTAGAAGCTGCAGGAAGCTTATTGAAGCTGTACCAAAAAAGCGGGATGCAAAAAATGATGCGCACAACTGGCATGTTAAATATGATGCCGACACATCTAGCAGAAATAGAACATGTAATGCCTAAAATTACCCGTTCTGTTCGTAAAAAATATAAAAAGAAACGCGTTTTAAAAGCAAAAGCCGACAGAAAAGCAGAAGTGGCTTTTTTAACCGGCTGCATCATGGACGTCATGTTCAGTGATATTAACGAAGCGACTCTTAATGTATTAAGAAGAAACGGAAACGACGTCGTTATTCCTCCGTCTCAGACATGCTGTGGTGCTTTGCACGTTCATGCAGGAGACCGAGACATGGGAAGGAAGCTTGCAAAAAAAAATATAGAGGCGTTTCAGCATGCCGATACCATTATTGTAAACGCTGCGGGATGCGGCTGCATGTTAAAAGAGTATCCCGAACTATTTAGAGAAGAAGAGCAAGAGTGGCTTGAAAAAGCCGAAGTCTTTGCTGAAAAAGTCCAGGATATTTCAAAATACCTTCACGATACGGGATACCGCCCCCCGCAGGCAAAGCTGCATAAGCGCATTACGTATCACGATGCTTGTCATTTAGCTCATGGTCAAGGAGTTAGAGAAGAACCAAGAGATATTTTACTTTCTATTCCAGGAGTGGAAATGGTTCATATGGCTAATGCGGACCGATGCTGTGGAAGTGCAGGAATTTATAATTTAACAAATCCTGATATGGCGGGAGCTGTGCTTCAAAGTAAAATGGAACACGTGCCTCATGACGTAGAAATGATTTCAATGGGAAACCCGGGATGCATGCTGCAGATGGCAGTAGGAGTGAAAAAATATGGACGAAGTCAGCAAATTGTTCACACGGTACAGCTTTTAGAGTGGGCCTATCAAAAAGAAGAGGAGGAAGCACAACGTGTTGAAGAAAAATAGAATAAAAGATCTTCATGTGAAAAATCTTTCTCAACTAGTAGACCCTCATTCTATTTTGTATCACAAAGAAGATTTGCTTGCATACGACTGCGATGGGTTTACTATTCATAGACATTTGCCTAAAGCGGTGGTATTTCCTAAAAATACGAAAGAAGTTTCTAGCATTGTTAAATACTGCAATGAAAATGATTTGCCTTTTCTGGCAAGAGGAGCAGGGACAGGGCTGAGCGGAGGAGCGATTCCGCTTAATAACGAAGTGGTTATTAGTTTAGTGAAAATGAAGCGACTTCTTAGCGTCGACTATGAAAACAGGCGTGCCGTTGTAGAGCCGGGATTTATTAATCTTAGATTAACCAATTCAATCTCTGAAAAAGGATATTATTATGCACCGGATCCTTCGAGTCAGTATTGCTGCACCATTGGTGGAAATGTAGCAGAAAACGCAGGAGGAGCTCACTGTCTTAAATATGGAGTAACAACCAACCATATTTTAGGGTTAGAAGTGGTGCTTCCAAATGGAGATGTAATTGAACTTGGCAAGCAAGGTATTCCGGATGAACCGGGATATGATTTATTAGGGCTTTTAACAGGATCAGAAGGGACGTTAGGAATCGTTACAAAAATTACTGTGCGCATTTTGAAAAATCCGGAAGCAAAACAAACGGTTCTTGCCTATTTCGACCGCGTAGAAGACGGCAGTCAAGCGGTATCGGACATTATATCAGCCGGCATTGTGCCTGCTGCGCTTGAAATGATGGATAAAACCGCCATTGAAGGAGTGGAAGCTGCTGCATTTCCAGTCGGACACCCTAGAGATATTGAAGCTCTTTTATTAATTGAAGTAGACGGCATTTCAGCCGGTATAGAAGAGCAAATCCTTCGTATTTTAGACGTATGTAAAAAACAAAACGTACGAGAAGTGAAAGTAGCTGAAAGTGAAGAAGAGCGCGCGAGGTGGTGGGCAAATCGTAAAACAGGGTTTGGAGCGATGGGAGCTATATCCCCTGACTATCTCGTACAAGACGGCGTCATTCCAAGAAGTAAACTGCCTCAAGTGCTGAAGCGAATCAACAAAATTAGCGAAGAATCTGGCCTTCGCATTGCCAATATCTTTCACGCTGGAGACGGGAACTTGCATCCGCTTGTATTATTTGATGCTAGAAAGCCAGGGGAAACTGAAAAAGCACTCGACGCCGGAAGCGCATGTTTGCAAGTATGTGCAGAAGTAGGAGGAACGATTACCGGCGAACACGGCGTGGGCATTGAAAAAAAAGAAGAAATGCGATTTGTTTTCAATGAAGATGAAATTCAAGCACAAATGAATATACGAGAAGTATTTAATCCTAAAAATCTATTAAATGCAGGAAAGCTTTTTCCAAGTCCGAGCCGCTGCGCTGAAGTCAAAAAAGAAAAGAAAAAAGTAGAATATTTTTAGAAAATTCTTGAAAATACATTCGCTCGATGATATGATTTTTTTAACAAAAATAAAACGCTGTTTCGCAATAAGAAACAGAACCGCATATGTTCATCTTAACCATTTTAGCAAAAAGGAATGAAAGCGTGTCCAATTTTAAAATGTAAAAGAGTAAGAGGAGGAAACAGACGGTGACAAACTACAAACAAGTTGGAAATCTGAAAGTAGCTCCAGTTCTCTATCAATTTATCAATGAGGAAGCTCTTCCGGGCAGCGGCCTAAGTACAGAAAATTTTTGGTCTGATTTTGAAGCGTTAGTAACAGAGTTAACACCCGTAAATAAACGTTTGTTAGAAAAACGTGATCAGCTGCAAGCTCAAATTAATGCGTGGCATCAAGAAAATCCTGACGGTGACTTTAACGAATACAAATCGTTTTTAACGAGAATTGGCTATTTAGAAGACAAGGCAGAAGATTTTCTTATTGGTACAGAAGGAGTAGACAGCGAAATTGCCTATCAAGCAGGACCACAGCTTGTTGTACCAGTGAATAACGCTCGGTATGCTATCAACGCTGCTAATGCACGTTGGGGAAGTCTCTATGATGCTCTTTACGGCACTGATGCAATCAGTGAAGAGAATGGAGCTTCGCGTACGAGTTCTTATAATCCAATTCGAGGAGAAAAAGTTATTGCGTTTGCGAAGAATTTTCTTGATGAAGTGGTTCCGCTCGTTCAGTCTTCTCATGCGGAAGTGGTTCAGTACAGCCTTGAAAATGGAAAGCTAGTCGCTCAATTAAACGATGGCAGTTTAACAGAATTACAGGAAGAAGAGAAATTTGTAGGGTATCAAGGAGAAGAAGAAAGCCCTGATGCTCTTTTATTCAAAAACAACGGCCTGCATTTTGAAGTTCAAATTGATCGTGCGGATTCGATTGGTAAAACAGACGATGCGGGTGTAAAAGATATTTTAATGGAAGCAGCTCTTACGACGATTATGGACTGTGAAGATTCAGTAGCCGCAGTAGACGCAGAAGATAAAGTAGATGTTTACCGCAACTGGCTAGGATTAATGAAAGGTGATTTGACGTCTACTTTTAAAAAAGGAAGTCAAAACATGACAAGGCGTTTAAATCCAGACCGTACCTATGTTTCTCCCGACAAGAAAAAGATTTCACTGTCTGGCCGTTCGCTTATGTTTGTTCGAAACGTTGGGCATTTAATGACAAACAGCGCTGTTTTAGATCGAGATGGCAACGAAATCTATGAAGGTATTTTAGACAGCGTGATTACTAGTTTAATTGCCAAACACACCTTGCTTAAAAACGGTACGTATCAAAATTCTCAAAAGAGCTCTATCTATATCGTTAAACCGAAAATGCACGGCTCCAAAGAAGTGGCTTTTGCCAACACGTTATTTAATTCAATTGAAGATATGCTAGGGCTTGAGCGTCATACGATTAAAATTGGCGTAATGGACGAAGAGCGCCGCACGACGCTTAATTTAAAAGCGTGTATCAAAGAAGTAAAAGACCGAGTGGCTTTTATTAATACTGGATTCTTGGATCGAACAGGTGACGAAATTCATACCTCAATGGAAGCAGGCGCTGTTATTCGTAAAAATGATATGAAAGCGTCTAAATGGCTTCAAGGCTATGAGCAGTCCAATGTAAATGTAGGATTAGCAAGCGGGTTCCAAGGCCGCGCTCAAATCGGAAAAGGAATGTGGGCAATGCCGGATATGATGGCGGAAATGCTTAAACAAAAAGTAGGGCATTTAAAAGCAGGAGCGAATACGGCATGGGTGCCTTCACCAACTGCAGCAACGCTTCATGCTCTTCACTATCATCAAATTGATGTAAGAGATGTTCAAAATGAACTGCTTACTCAGTCTACTGATTTACAAGATGACATTTTGCAAATTCCTGTAGCAGAAAAACCAAATTGGAGCAAAGATGAAATCCAGCAGGAGCTCGACAACAACGCTCAAGGAATACTTGGTTATGTAGTAAGATGGGTCGACCAAGGAGTAGGGTGCTCAAAAGTACCGGATATTAATAATGTAGGGCTAATGGAAGACCGGGCAACGCTGCGTATTTCCAGTCAGCACGTAGCTAACTGGCTTCATCATGGAATTTGTACAAAAGAACAAGTAACGGAAACATTAAAGCGAATGGCAAAAGTAGTGGATCAACAAAATGAAAATGATCCTTTGTATCAGCCAATGGCAACGAACTACAGCACATCCATTGCTTTTCAGGCAGCCTGCGATTTAGTATTTCAAGGCTATGATCAGCCAAACGGCTATACGGAGCCCATTTTACACCGCCGCCGTATCGAAGCAAAGGCAAAAGCAGCTATAAAACAGTAAAGAAACGGCCTGTCAGCATAGGGATGGCAGGCTGTACTTACATCTTAAGAATCTGACTATCCACTATCCTTATTAAAATCAAGCAAATGGGAAAAGGAGTTATGTCATGAAATTTGTAAGGTTCGCTGTACAAGATAGCCGTCATACAGGTGTACTAAAAGAGGATACGATCAGCGTCATTAAAGGAAATATATTTGAGAAATGGGACTATACAGGACAGACTTTTTCACTGAGTGAAGTAAGGCTTTTGGCTCCTTTAGAGCCAAATCAAATTATTGGAATAGGCGCAAATTATGCAGCCGCAAAGGTGGAGCTTCCAAAAGAACTGCCTTCTATTCCTGTCTTCTTTTTTAAGCCCGTATCTTCTGTGATCGGTCCAAACGAGGACATTGTCATTCCAACTGCGATTAAGCACGTCAAGTTTGAGTCTGAGCTTGCAGTTATTATTGGAAAAGAAGCAAAGAACATCGCAAAAGAAGACGTGCTGGACTATATATTTGGGTATACAATTGGAAACGATGTAACGGCTCCGGATTATTTTCATGAAGACGGGCACTGGACCATTGGAAAATCCTTTGATTCATTTACGCCTCTTGGCCCCGTAATCGAAACGGAGCTTGATTTTAAATCCATTCATGTAAAAGCGTTTTTAAATGGCGTTGAAAAACAAAACAGCTCGACAGATTTAATGATTATTTCCGTTGAGCAAATGATTGCTTACCTTTCTACTGTTATGACCCTTAAGCCGGGAGATGTGGTTTTAACAGGAAGTCCGGTCGGCGCGGAACTGGTAAGCGCAAACGATGTCATTGAATGCACCATCCGAGAAATTGGGACCCTCCAAAATCCGTTTGTTGCAGAGAAAGAACGTGTAAACGTATAAGAGTGATAAAAAATGCCCGGCAGTAACACGACACATAAAGGAGAGAGAAAAATGGAGAGAGAAAACATGGTGAAGTCTGTAAGCCGGGCGTTGGATATCGTCACAATTGTCAGCATGGAAAGAGAAGGGGTAGGCGTCACAGAAATTGCAAAGCAAATGGATATCAACAAAAGCTCCGTATATCGTATTCTAACTACTCTTGCTCAGTACGGCTATATTGAACAAGATCAAGAAACCGGGCGGTACAAGCTTGGGTATAAGTTTTTAGAAGTAAGTTCAAAACTTTTAGATTCTATTGATCTACGAACGGAAGCAAAACCGTTTTTGCAAGAACTTGAAAGTGAAACAAATGAAGTTATTCATCTTGTTGTCTACGATCAAGGTGAAGTAGTGTATATTGAAAAATTAGAAGGCAATCAGACGCTGCGCATGCATTCAAAAGTGGGGAAAAGAGCGCCTATGCACTGTACGTCTGTCGGTAAAGCTATTCTAGCTTTTTTACCGCTTAACACGGTAACAAGCATTCTTGAAAGAAAAGGTTTACCAGCTCATACCGATCACACCATTACAGATGAAGAAAGCTTTCTTCGAGAACTTTCAGAAGTAAAACGAAAAGGATATGCGCTGGATTTAGAAGAAAATGAATACGGAATTACCTGCATCGCAGCGCCTATTTTTGATCACCTTGGTCAAGTCGTTGCTGCAGTCAGCATTTCTGGTGCTACTATGCGTATGACAAATGAGCGATTAACTTATCTTCAAGAACGCATGGTTGATATAGGCAAGAACATTTCGGAGCGGCTCGGCTACAAAACTGAATCTGTGAAAGACAAAAGTTTGTTCTGATTCTTAGAGAACAAACTTTTGCTATATAATAATCTGTAAAATAACGTAATTATATTATGTAAACTATAGGCTGGCATTTTTAATTGGCGTTTTATTCATGATACAATGAAGTTGTTAGAATATATACGTAAAGGAGATAAATTATGGAACAGTTTGAGCGCAATATTGAAAAGTACGCCGAACTAGCTGTAAAAGTCGGTGTAAACATTCAAAAAGGGCAAATTTTAAACATTAATGCCGATATTTCTTCCGCTGATTTTGTTCGTGAAATTGCGAAAAAAGCGTATGAATCCGGAGCACAGTCTGTTGAGGTAGACTGGCATGACGATCATTTAGTTCGTTTGAAATATGAAAAAGCGGATGAATCTGTATTTAATGAATTTCCTGCTTGGAAAGCTCAAGCAAGAGAAGAGCTTGTTAAAAACGGAGGCGCTGTTTTATCTGTAATTTCAAGCGGTCCTGACTTACTAAAAGGAGTAGACGGCAAACGTATTGCTGCGTTCCAAAAAGTAAGTGGAAAAGCAATGAAAAAATTCCGTGAAGCGATCCAATCCGATAAAATCAGCTGGTCCATTGTAGCTGTTCCTTCAAAAGACTGGGCGGCTAAAGTATTTCCTGACGTTCCAGAAGAACAACAGCAAGAAAAACTGTGGGAAGCTATTTTCAAATCCGTGCGCGTAGACCAAGAAGATCCAGTCGCCGCGTGGGAAGAGCATAACGCTTCATTACATAAAAAAGTAGACATTTTAAATGAAAAGAAATTTTCTAAACTTCACTATAAAGCGCCAGGAACAGATTTAACAATTGAGCTTCCTGACAAACATATTTGGGTTGGCGCAGGCAGTGTTAATGAAGACGGTAACTCGTTTATGGCCAACATGCCAACAGAAGAAGTATTTACACTTCCAAAAAAAGACGGCGTAAACGGTCAAGTAACAAGCACAAAACCGCTTAGCTACGCAGGGAACTTAATTGAAAACTTCACGCTAACATTTGAAAACGGACAAATTGTCGATGTAAAAGCAGAAGAAGGTGAAGAAACATTAAAGCACCTAATTGAAACAGATGAAGGTGCCAAATACTTAGGAGAAGTAGCCTTAGTACCGCATCAATCGCCAATTTCTCAGTCAAACATCATTTTCTACAATACGCTGTTTGATGAAAATGCATCCAACCACTTAGCGATCGGCAGCTCGTACTCTTTCTGTTTAGAAGGCGGAAAAACGATGTCTAAAGAAGAGCTAGCACAAAACGGAGCAAACGACAGCATCACCCACGTTGACTTCATGATTGGCTCAGCTGAAATGGACATCGATGGCATTAAAGCTGACGGTACAAGCGAGCCTGTGTTTAGAAAAGGGAACTGGGCGTTTTAAGAAAAGGGATAATCTTTTGATATAAAAAGAAGAATCACAGCAAGTAGAACTTCAATCAGTTCCACCTTGCTGTGATTCTTCTTTTTTAACCGGAGCGTCACGCTTGAACATGTGATAGTAGGTAAACCCTAAGCATAGAGCACCGGCGATTGAACAAAAATATTGCAAAAAACGGACGAAATCCATTGGAATGACCTCCCATTTTCAGTTTCGCTTCTAGTATGTACAGGGAAGTGAAATAATATGTGAAAAAGGGAGGTTTTCTCTTATAGTTCGTATGGTTCTTGGAGAGTAAGGTAAGGCTGCTGATCTTCAAGACCAAGACGCTTATTTAATTGTCTTTTCATTAAATCGTACTGGTAGATGAGGTGAAATTGATTTTTTTTCGGTGTTTCACAGCGAATGTATGTTTCTTGTCCATTCTTGTCTGTGAAATGAATGGTTAATTCACCGAAATAGCGTTGAACAGGAGCTCCGTGAAGGCCTTTTTCATTTTTGACAACCTTTGAAAATTCTGCTCGTTGAATACGGTTAAATGGAATAATAGCTACTTGATTGATAACAAGACGCTGATCGTACATGTCGATTTTGGATATGGAAATTTGATTAATTCCTTCTGCAAATTTAACATGTCCGTTTACAGAAACAAGCGGTTTGCGATCCTCAGGATCCACAGCGCCTTGAGGCCGCTTAATGACGTAGAAGCTAGCTACGCCAAGTGCTACGATACCAACCACAACAATAAGTGCAAACATCATTTTGTATTCCACCTCCTGAGTATAGATGTGTAATCTGAATTTAACAGCAAGCTGTTTCAGTTGCCATATTGCCTCAACAATGAGGGTAGAGAAAAGCAGTTCGGCAGTTCATTATAAGTATATACATACGTTCGACAATATGGTGTGATATTCCTTCTTATTATGACTTTTTTACGACAATATGGGCAAAACTCTTTTCGAAAATGAAGTGAATCAGTTACAATTTAAGGATAAGGTACCAAATTTCTTTTCTATCTCAAAAAAGTGCAGAAAAGCGTAAAAAATTCTAGGTACTTTCTCATATTTTTACTATTTTTATAGAATTTATTCCAATTTCTAATCCTTTATCGTGTATAATCTCTTGTGTGCAGCATGATATACATAAAGGTGTAAGGAGGCACAGTTCATTGTCTTTATCAGCAAAAAAGATATTATTATTAGTTTTAGTAGTTATATGTTTAGTGTTAGTTGTGATGCAATTCATAAATCGATCAGCAGAGCCGACTTCTGAACAGGCCCAAGAAACACTGAGTAAGCTTCCTGAACAAGAAACCGTTAAAGAGAAAGCGAAAGGCGACGAGGAAGCGCATAAATATCGAGTGTATTATATTACTATTGAAAAAATCGAAAACGGTACATACAGCGGAACAACAAAGGAAGGAACGGGCATTAAATTTTCCGATAAAAATTTAAATGAACCGATTCCAAGCAATTTAAAAAAAGGGGATATCGTCAAAGCATACTTTGACCTTGAATATAGCACCAAAGGTCTGGTCAAAGTAGAAAAAGTAGACGAGATACCCGATGATGACGAGAGCTCAAGTTAATTGAGCTCTTTTTTTGTATTTTACGAATGTGGTAAAATATTGAATATATAGATACGATATAGGGGGAAGAAGATGATAGCAGCCATTATAGTAGGAGCGATAATTCTTTTAGCCGTAATTATTAAAGGGATTGCAAAGCCAAGGGGATTTCGCTTGTACAAAGAGGAGCTTCCAGGTGAGCTTGGAATACATAAAGATCAGGGGTTTGAAGATATTGTTCATTCACTAGAAGATTCGTTACCGACAGCTTATGTTCAGCAAGTAAAACAGCGTATGAAAGGGAGCAGCATAAAAGACGATGAAGTGGAGTGGACGTTCTTTGAGATAAAGCGCTACTTTTTATTAAATGCAGTCATCAAGGACGTACCGATGTTTAGTGCAAAAGTAGATGAAGTGTGGCACGAAATGATCATGTTTACAGTGGATTATGAGCGTTTTACAGACCGTTTTTTCAACCGCTTTTTGCATCACCAGCCAAATGTAGAGACAGCTCCATCCCCACAGCCGGATAAGCGCGCCTTCTTTGATTGGATGTATGCTCATTTGTTTGACATAACGGGCAACAGCAGATTGCTTTGGGGAAAATTTTTTCAGCATCCGCTTGATAAAAGTACGCTTCAAGATTTTCAAAGATTATCAGAAGATGAATTGCTAGATCGCTATTTTTTAAGAAACGGCAAATGGGAAGAACAGAAGAGACATTTGATTCAAGCGTTAAAAGAAGAAATTAAGGATGCAAAAAAACGAATGAAATCGGGAGGATCGTCGTACTTTAAAAAAGCATTAAAAAAAGGGAATGTATCAACCGAACTTCTTTTTCAAGGCTTTGTTTTTTATTCACTTTACGAAGCTACCGACTTTTCAAGACATATGAATGAACTGCTGCTATATAAAAAGACGATGTATGCGGGAGATACAGCTTCTTACAGTGGCTACAGCTGTTCAAGTCCATGGGAAGACAATCGCCACCATCACCACCACGATGGAGGTCATCACCATCATGACAGCGGTAGCAGCTGTTCTAGTTCAAACTGCAGCAGCTCCAGCTGTTCAAGCTCTAGCTGTGGGAGTGGCTGCAGCAGCAGTTAATAAAGTAAAAAAACTCGTATAAAACGAGTTTTTTTACTTTAAATGCAACGATGGCAAAAAGGTTCACTGACAAGCAATGAAAAATTTGGTATAATCGTTACGTTTTTAAAAAGGAGAGACAGCGAAAATGAATATTTTATGGGACTTCGATGGAACCATCTTTGATACCTATCCAACGATTGTAAAAGCATTCAAAGAATTACTAACAGATCCAACAATCTCAGAAGATGATATTTTAAAACAAATGAAGATATCTTCTGACGTAGCAATTAAGCACTTTGATATTGAAAAGTCTTTGTTTGATAATCACTTCCATGTGCTCGAGCAAAAAATCAATCCAAAAGATAAGCCCGCTTTTCCCCACGTAGAAGATGTACTGAGCTTTGCGGATACAAATGTAATTGTTACGCATAAATCCAGACAGTCTACTCTTGATATTCTTGCATTTTTTAATATGGAGCACTACTTCACGGAGATTATTACAAAAGATGATGGCTACAAACGAAAGCCTGACAGCGGCGCTTATGCCTATCTTCACGATAAGTATCAGCTTGATTTAGTAATTGGAGACCGGGAGCTTGATTTAAAGCCTGCCCGTGAACTGGGCATCAAAACATGTGCATTTCAAAATGACGACATTGAAGCAGATTATCACCTTACATCATACGATCAATTCTTTACAACTGTCGTAAATAAAAACTCGTGAAGCTATTCTTCACGAGTTTTTACTTGTTCAGCTTTATGTACTTCGGGAATTTCACCGAGCGTGTAGTTCGCTACTTTTGTAATGTTACTATTAGCAAAAAAGTAAAACTCTCCGTCAACACCGCGAATTTTTGTAGTGCGCAATCCAATTTCTTCAACAGTTCCTTCCGTATCGTTTATGGATACGTGATCTCCTACTGAGAATTGATCTTCAAATAGAATAAAAAAGCCGTTTAAAATATCTTTAATCAAATTTTGTGCACCTAAGCCTGTGATAAATCCTGCTACGCTAATGCCAGCTAAAAGTGCTTTCATATTAATTCCGATTGCCTCTAAAGACGTAATAAGTACAATAAAATACACTACGTACGTGACAATGCTCAGACAAAGCTTTTTCAGCGTTATTTCTTTTCGTTCGTTGTACCTCAGCAGCTTAGTTTTAAATCTGAAATCAAAGATTTTATTAATTGCACTACGAGCAAACCGTATGACAATTTGAGCAATGATAAAAATCAAGATAATCTTTATGATTACTTCACTAATTTCAATCCACTTACCGGTGTTAAATAAAGTTTGCTGCACCCACTGTATGTCTTTCATTACTAAGTCCCTTTCTTGCTTTTATAAAATTTTCTCTACTGAATAGTATAATTTATTTTTTAAAATATACTACTAGAATTTATTAAGATACGCCTGAGTGAGTGTATTTATTTATTTTAATTTATTTGTATTTAGTATAAGTAATGAAAGCTCCTTATTTTAGAAAAAGCGAAAATCCTCAAGCATAGAGGTTTTTAAAACATTTCTTTACACAAATATTAAATAAAAACTTATAGCAGATATTAGTATAGATCTTATCAGCAAACATTATATACAGATATTAGAGAAAGAAAAATCCTCTAAAAACCCAATGATATCAAGGGTTAGAAAGGAAATAGCTTTTCAATAAATAACTGTGTGGAAAATAGACCTTTTTTGTGAACAGCATCCTTTAGCTAAAGGATGTTTTTTATAACAACAGATATGTAATCTATTTTATTCACTATGTTTTTTCTTCTGCAATAGATGGATTTTAAAACTCATGGTATGAAGATTGCTGTTAAAAGTATGAATTATTTCCACTGTGGATAAAAGTAGTCGTGTTAAAGAGTAAATAACCTGGAAATCATCGTTAATAAAAAAATAAAAAGGATGTTTTTATTAACAAAGAGGATGATATAACAGTCATTGAATATGTTTTCTTTCTTTTGTGGATAAGTATGAAGGTGTTTTTTTAGTAATATTCCGTAGTTATACACAAGAAATATCATTTATTTGAACTCATTACGTTTATATAGATAGGATAATGGAATTGGATAGCTGCAAAAATGGGTGTTTGTTTGCGCTATTTGTATCAAAAAGAGAAGAGAAGGGAGAAAAAATAAAAAAAGGCATGCCAAATAAGCCCCTTATGAAGCTGTAAGTTCGGCAGGGGCTTGATCTTGAAGATTTTTTGAAAGCTCTTTTCGAATGAGCGTACGGATTTTTCCACCGTAATTTTCAACGACTTGAGCATCATGGCTGAAGAAGGCCTGTTCAATCAGAGAATAAAGGGCAGACTTCACTCGTTCAATACCATATTCAAAAGAAAGCTGAACCAAATCAGCGATGTCTTCGTTTTGGAATGAAGACATGACAATTCCTGTAGAATCTGTGCTGTGTCCAGATAATTTTACAAAAGTCTCTTCAATAGTACGTCGAATCGCCGCATCGTATTGATCTTTCTTTTCTTGTTTTGACATCTTGCCATTTTTAGCTCCGTCTTTTAAAACAAAGAAAATAGTAGATCCTTGGACAACGGTTTTAAATGCACTCGTCTGCGTTTCAGCTATTTTTTGCATCATACCTTTGTAGTGAGTATATTTCGGCGTAAAAATTTTATAGTCATTAAAGCTAATTTTTGAAGTGTTTTCTCCAGGATTAAACTGACGCTTAATCGTATCGTTGTCATAAACCAATTCTTTGCGCAGCTCTAAGCGAAGGGCGTTTACGTTTTCAATTAGAATAAGTTCTTCAAAGCGAGTATATTCTAATTCCATAAACCCAAAGCCGTGTTCTTCAAAATATTGAGGATAGGGAACAATACAAATATTGATTCCTTTGCCGCTGCGAGAATAGGAAATTAATTCTGTTTCTGCTAATACTACATTGTTGTTGCGAACTGTTCGAACTGTACAATTCAAAGTGGCTGCAATCTCTTTTTCAGAAACATCACAAATAATACCTCTTTCATCAACGTGAAGGAAGTGATAAAAAATTAATTGTGAAATTTGAGATTTAGATAAACGGTGATGTTCTGCCACTGTTTTGATTGTAGGGTTCCCATGAGCGTCTAGGTCCATGTGATCTTCAATATCTTTATATTTTTCTACGGTGCTAGACAATTGGCGAATAATTTGTTTTCCAATTTTCGCAAATTCTTTTTTTATCATGAGAATCCCTCCAATCTATTTCATATCAACAATAATTTATTAGGGTAAAATAACAAAGAATACCTTGTGAAAATTATATCAATAAGAAATAGAATCGCAAACGAACGAGTAGTACGCTAAAAACGGCAAAAGGTTCAAAGAATGCTGTCATATCAAGGGGTTCAGCGTATAGGTTTTTTAGTACGCCAAAAACGGCAAAAGCAAGCAAGCACCGGTAGAACAGTGTTTGTTACGATCAGTAAAAATCAAAAAAAACTTTATGCGTTTTAGTACGTAAAAAACAGCAAAAGGCTCAGTATAGTACGCCAAAAATAGCAAAAGTAAAGAGTGGTACGCCAAAAACAGCAAAAGTCATCTCGATTCACCTAAAAAAAGGTAAAAAAATCGCTTCCATGATCGTTGTAAATAACACAATGAATTTTATTGGTACGCCAAAAACGGCAAAAGCTATTTTTAGTACGTAAAAAACGGCAAAAAAGGCGTAGTAGTACGCCAAAAACAGCAAAAGTTTTCGTTTGGTACGTCAAAAATGGCAAAAGTTTTATATATGTTGCGAAAAAAATAAAAAATGGGGTTTGAAAAGGCAATAACAAGGGGAAAAGCAATGTTTAATACGCAGAAAACGGCAAAAGTAGTGAAGGAGTACGTCAAAAACGGCAAAAGGTAGGATTGTTTTACGAAAAAAAGAGAATAATTAACAATTAATAAGTGATTACTAGTAAATAAAATGCATTTAGTACGTCAAAAACGGCAAAAGAATCAGAGTGGTACGTCAAAAACAGCAAAAGGTAGTAATTAGTACGCTAAAAACGGCAAAAGAAGCAAAGAGGTACGTAAAAAACGGCAAAAGCTTCTGGTTAGTACGTTAAAAATGACAAAACTTCCAAACTATGAAATAAAAGTAGAGGGATATTTTGTATTTATAAGCTGAAAGTGGCAAAATATCAAATAAAAAAGGAAGGGAACAATTTACCCTTCCAATGTTTCTCTATGTTCTCCTCCAAAATAGTCTTGAATTTCATAATTTTGAAGAGGAATAAAAGAGATTTCAAATCCTTGAAGTTTTTGCTGATAACTTTGGATCAGTACTTGATTGCTAACAAACTCTGCTAGAGATTCATTAATTAATTTTAGATTGACATCAATTTTCTTTGAACGAAAACGAACTTTTGAAGCAAAATATTGATATGGGTAAAAATGGGTGTAAGACTTCTCTTGTAAATAACAATCTAATCGCTCTTTTTGAAATGCATATAGCAGTAGAGAAGACAGAGAGTTATCTTTAAACTTTTTAATAACGTCACTGTAAATTTGTACAAACTGCTGATTTAAAAAGCCTTGATGCGTATCGTCGCTAAATACAATGGTTGCATATCGTCTGCCCGTTACTTCATCGGTTTCAATAACAGCCTTTTGGAAGAAGTTTATCGCAAATTTTGTATCTCTGGAATTTTTCTTCTTCGCTACACCTTCTACGTGATATCTGGCAATTTTCATAATGCGGGCTTCAACCGCTTCATAGTTTTTTACACCTTTTGAATTATAAATTTCTTTAACGATATCCGCTAAATCAAGAGTCACCGTTTTTTCTTTATAAAACATCTCGTCGCGCTGTGAAAGAGCAAACTGGATAATTTGGGAATCTTTTGGATCTAAAACCATATTTCGTTTGGAAAGAACCGTTTGATTATCATTCACAGGGATAATGGTGCGAATGAAATATTCTTCATCAACTTTATAGTCATTATATAAAACGACTTCTTGGGAGTTTGTTTTAACTTCCATATTGGTTTTAAGAGAATGACTTTCATTTGAGAAGATAGGGGCCTCTACCCACGAATTCAATCTTTTATCAATCCAGTTACTCAAATTTCCATTGTATTTTTCTAGTATGATTTCAGCAATTAAAAAAGTAAAGTCTGTGTGAAATGCTTTCTCTATTTGATAATTCATCTTTGAATCTAAATAAGGAAAATCGGTAATGTTTGTTTTTTTACTTTTAGCCCATGTCTCTACTTCTTTTAACTTTATCTTTAAAATATCTTCAGGTTTTTCCACGCCAAACAGCTTTTTTAAGTGTTCGGTATCCACTTTTTTATCCATCACTTTTTTGGCCAATTCAATGTCTTCAAAAATAGGATTAGGCTTTTCTGCTTTAATATCTTTTTTTAACGTTTGCAGCCAGTTTTTCTTATTCGATTGTCTTCTTTTGTAAGCGGGATTTCTTATTTCCTTAGGATTTATTAATTTATTCTCTAAAACAAACGTATCTTGCAATATATTTAAAATGTAGTCTTCTATAAAATCTTTTTCATTCGAAAAAAACGAATGAGAATCATATAAAAAGTCTATGCACTTTGCTTTGATATTGTCATCGATCGCATCGCTAATTTGTTTAATAAGGTAAGGAGAAAAATTGGATGGTTCGTTCATGTTGACCTCCTCTGTATGTATTTAATCTGTAACAATCTTATTATATCTTTTTTGAACGATACTCTAAAGGCTAAAAGGAAAATTCGTTTTTGTGAATGCTGTTTTATATCAAATTAGCCTAGCCGGCTATTAGTATATAAAGGCTTATTGCAAATATAAAATGCTTTCTTTATAGCGCTTGTACAATATAAGTACGTACTTTAGATGTAAGGAGAGTATTATAGTAGTTTTATAAAAGAGAAAAGCAAAGTACATTCATTGAGTTTAAAAATGGAAAAGTTTATACTTGCCAAGTACACTCTTTTTACAAGTAGGGGGAATAAGTATGTTATTAAAACCTAAAGCAATTTTTTTAGATATGGACGGCACGATATTAAACCGTGCTAACAAAGTAAGTATTCAAACAAAAGAAATCATTGACGAATTACGAAAACAGGGAATTTTTGTTTTTATTGCTACGGGAAGAGCGTTTGATGAAATAGAAGAGTTAGTTCCTGAAGGCTTTCAAGTGGATGGATTTATCACGTCAAATGGTATGGCAGGGTACGTAGGAAAAGAATCAGTCTTTCAGCATTCGCTTTCGCTTCAATTGGTGGAAACCATTATTGAAAAAGCAAGAGCGAACAAGGTATACTACGAGCTTTTCCCGTACGGCACATCTCGCGTGACGTTAAAACAAGATCAGCCGTATGTTGAAAATGAAATTAGAGATCCAAAGCCAGACAGTGTGGAAATTAACGAATGGCTTTCCCGTAAACAAGCAATTAAAGAAGAAATTGACTGGAAAGATTCCGTAGAAGGAAGCGAATTTTCAAAGTTCTATTTCTTTGCAAGAACGCACGAGCATATCGATAACTGGAAAGAGGAGCTTGAAGAACTTAAGAAAGAAATCGACTTTACAACTTCTACTTCATCTAAACACAATGTCGAAGTGATGGTGGCAAACGTAAATAAAGCAACGGGGATTCAGCAAATGCTAAAACATTTTAATTTGCCCCAGCAAGACATTCTAGCAATTGGCGACAGCAACAATGATTTACCAATGTTTCAGTTTGCCAGCTATGCTGTAGCGATGAAAAATGCGCCGGATCATATTAAAGAAATTGTCGATGACATAACGGAATTTAACTGTGACGAAAACGGCGTCTATCATTATCTTTCTAAATTTTTATTGCAAAAATCTACTAATAGTACGCCCGTTTTATAAGAATTAATGCATGGATTGCCGAAGCATAAAGCAACGGTGAGATAGAACCAACTATTCAAAACATCGTCGTTTAGGCGGTGTTTTTTAGTATATATAAGGTGAAAAGTAAACCGTTCATTATTATTAGTTATAGCACTCTTAGTTAAAAAGAATAGATGAGATTAAACCTTCCATAATGTTCTTTTTCAAATCATGTTATAAATAAATATAACTATCCTCGTGTCCATCTTTATAAAACGACGCTCGGCGAGGTGAGTCCCATCATCTAAAAGCATAAATCCTTTTAACATTTAAACTTTTTCTTTCTTCAAACTTTTTATAAAATGCTGAGAAAAGGGATTGTATCTAAGTATATTTAATGCTAATATAACATTTGATGAAAATAGTATAACATATTTAATGTTATTTTATAATTAGTATGACATAAATCCTGAAGTCGATCGTTTTTTTGAAGTCTTATAATCACAGTATCCAGGATATTAGTCCATTCATTACCCATAAAATATGTATCTTGCAAGCTGCTAAATGATAGTTGAACAAAAAATACTAGCGTTATTAAATTATTAAAATCAAAGAATAGGAAGATTTAATGTGAATAAAAGAAAAATTGTCTATATAGTTTCCGACTCAGTAGGTGAAACGGCTGAGCTGATGGTGAAAGCAGTTTTAACTCAATTTAGTGGAGAAGATATTGAAATTCAAAATACTTCTTACGTAGAAGATGAGGGAAATATTGATAATATCATTGCTGAAGCAAGGTGTAACGAGGCCATCATTGCGTATACCATCGTCATCCCACCTTTAAAACAGTATCTTGACCAAAAGGCACAAGAAGAAGGAATTGTAGCCATTGATTTAATGACCCCTCTTATGAGTGCCTTTAGCCAAACCTTTAATAAGGAACCTAATCTTCAACCGAGATTAACGAGAAAATTAGACGATAACTATTTTCGAAGAGTAGAAGCAGTTGAATTCGCTGTTAAATATGATGATGGACAAGACTTCAGAGGTATCAAGCGAGCTGATCTAGTGTTGATTGGTGTTTCGAGAACATCTAAGACGCCACTTTCTATGTATTTAGCTCATAAAAGTCTTAAAGTAGCGAATATACCGTTAGTTCCAGAAGTGACGCCTCCTGATGAACTTTTTACTATTCCGAAAAATAAATGTATTGGTTTAGTTATTACACCGGATAAGCTCAATGAAATCCGAAAAGAACGATTAAAAAATTTAGGTTTAGCGTCTCAAGCCAATTATGCCAATGTAGATCGAATCCTTGAAGAGCTGGACTATGCTGAGAAAATTATGAAGCGCATTGGTTGCCCTATTGTTAATGTCTCAGGTAAAGCAGTTGAAGAAACCGCTGAAGTGATATTGAGCATGTTAAAAAAGGACAAGATGAAAGGGTATGTATAAAAACTCCCATTATGTAAGACAGATAACTTGTCAGACATACTTAATCTATAGAGAGTCAGGTAGAACAGGCGTGTTGCTAAAAGGTGCTTTTTTAAAATATAAAAGATAAGGAAGATTGTGATGAGCAATGTATATAAAAAAACAGACGTTATCTTAATTGGGGCCGGAGTTATGAGCGCAACGTTGGGATCTTTACTAAAAGAGTTAGCGCCGGAATGGGAAATCAAAGTATTTGAGAAACTCGCAGATGCAGGAGAAGAAAGCTCGAATGAATGGAATAATGCAGGGACTGGCCATGCTGCACTGTGCGAGTTGAACTATACATCTGAACAAGCTGACGGATCTATAGATATTACGAAAGCAGTGCGAATTAATGAACAGTTTCAGCTTTCAAGACAGTTTTGGTCGTATCTTGTAAGCAGTAATTTAATTCATCATCCGCAAGAGTTTATTATGCCAATCCCTCATATGAGTTTCGTACAAGGAGAAAAGAACGTATCCTTTCTGAAAAAACGTTTTGAAGCGCTATCAAATAATCCGTTGTTTCAAGGAATGGAGTATTCGGATCGTCCTGAAAAGCTAAAAGAATGGATGCCGCTTGTCATGAAAGGCCGTACATCGACTGAAGCAATTGCGGCAACCAAAATCGACTCAGGGACGGACGTGAACTTTGGGGCTTTAACTCGTATGTTGTTTACACATTTAAAAAGTAAAAGCGTAGAAATAAACTATAACCACAGCGTTGAAAATCTGACACGTACCGCAGACGGCTCGTGGGAAGTAAAAGTACATGATATTCATAGCGGCAAACAGGAATATCACACGGCGAAATTTGTTTTTATCGGAGGAGGAGGCGGAAGTCTGTCTTTACTCCAAAAAACGGGTATTCCTGAGTCCAAACATATTGGAGGGTTCCCGGTAAGCGGATTATTTATGGTATGCAATAACCCCGAAGTTGTAGCGCAGCATCATGGGAAAGTGTACGGAAAAGCGAAGGTTGGTGCTCCGCCGATGTCGGTTCCGCACCTTGATACACGCTATATCGACCGCAAAAAAACACTGCTGTTTGGACCTTTTGCCGGATTTTCACCAAAGTTCTTAAAAACGGGTTCAAATTTGGATTTAATCAATTCTGTAAAACCGAATAATATCTTGACGATGTTAGCAGCAGGCGTCAAAGAGATGGGCTTAACGAAATACTTGATTCAGCAGGTGCTGTTGTCCAATGAAAAGCGTATGGAAGAACTTCGCGAGTTTATTCCAAACGCAAAAAGCGAAGACTGGGATATCGTCGTAGCGGGTCAGCGTGTACAAGTAATCAAAGATACGGAAGCCGGAGGTAAAGGAACTCTTCAATTTGGTACAGAAGTTGTGAGTTCAGCTGATGGTTCCGTTGCTGCATTGCTCGGGGCTTCGCCAGGTGCTTCGACTGCCGTTCATGTCATGCTTGAAGTGCTAGAAAAGTGTTTCCCGCAGCATATGAAGAAATGGGAACCAAAAATAAAAGAAATGATTCCTTCTTACGGCTTGTCACTGGTAGAACATCCAGTGCTTTTTAACGAAATTTCCGCTTCTACAGCCCAAACGCTTGATTTAAGTAAAAAAGAACTTGTGTACCGATGATTTTAGGTGGCCTTTGACACGTATGCTCTAGATTAAAAGAATTTTTTAGATAGCTGTTGTAAAGTATTTAAAATATAGGTGAAATCTATAAGAAAAAATGAGAGAGCTCCGTTATATTACGGGCTTCTTTTTATTTATTTCCTTTACTAGCAGAATTTACTTCGTATACATGATATAATTCTTATTAGTAAGCGTTTACATATAATGAAGTGAAGAATTGGAAAATAGCTATTTCGAGGAGCCGGTAAAAGATGATTCTAACTAATACATCTTTAATAACGAAAGAACAAACGATTTTTAACCATTCAGGGAATAAAATTAAATTAGAAGACAGAGAGATTGATATTGTTGCTCGATTTGAAGAGCCGCTTGTTCTAGTTTTAGGAAATGTCCTAAGTAACGAAGAATGTGACGAACTTATACAGCTATCCAAAGATAAAATGCAGCGATCAAAAATTGGCGCTGAACGTGAAGTAAACAGTATTCGAACGAGCAGCGGCATGTTTTTTGAAGAAAGCGAAAACGAGCTTGTACATCAAATTGAAAGAAGACTTTCT
Source organism: Priestia megaterium (assembly GCF_023824195.1). Lineage (NCBI taxonomy): Bacteria > Bacillati > Bacillota > Bacilli > Caryophanales > Bacillaceae > Priestia > Priestia megaterium. The sequence continues at coordinate 2,939,425 of NZ_CP085442.1, read as the reverse complement.
AAAATAATGGGACCGTCTATTGAATATGCTGAAGGTCTTCAAGTTTTAAAATACTTGCCTGATCAAGAATACAAAGCGCATCACGATTATTTCACTTCTGCAAGTAAAGCATCTAAAAATAACCGTATTAGTACATTGGTTATGTACTTAAACGATGTGGAAGAAGGAGGAGAAACTTATTTTCCTAAGCTGGGTCTTTCCGTATCTCCGACAAAAGGAATGGCCGTGTACTTTGAATATTTTTATAGTGACGCTGAACTTAATGATCGTACTCTCCACGGTGGAGCTCCTGTTATAAAAGGAGAAAAGTGGGTCGCTACCCAGTGGATGCGCAAACAAAAAATTCGATCGTAAAAACAAAGGTTTGAAGAGCCCTATTAGCTATTGTTAGTGAGGGCTCTTATTTATGTTACAAAAAATAGCAATCATGTTAGCCAGTTATTATATTGAAATATTCACATTTATTCTATTTGTGCGGCTATTCCTTATTCTTATAAGCTAGTAGACGATAAATGTATTTGTAGTGTAAAATATCCTCATGATTAAAAATCTGGATACACTAAAACGAAAAATGTGTTCGTGAGATAAAAATAAAATAGAGGCTATTTAAAAGAATGACTTTAAAACAGGTAACCAATTTTTATAACAGTTGCACGAAAAAACTCGTGAAAGGTATTTTCACGAGTTTTTGTTTTTAGGTGATTTACACTATTTATAAAATGATTTGACTTTTATATAGTAGATAGTGAATGTGTTAAAGGAGGACCCGGGTTTTGAAAGAAATAAAAGCAATTATTTACATCATGATCGCGATGTTTATGCTGCTTCTTACTGGATGCAGTGATGAGCAAGCAAGTCATTCAAGCACATCTTCTACCGATACAAAACAAGCAGTTCAAGTAGAAGGTTCATCAGATCAAGAAGAAGATCATAGTCCTTCTAAAGCAAGTCGTGAAGATGTAGTAGGTGAAGCAGCTACGGTAGAAAGAGTGGTGGACGGTGATACGCTTAAAGTGAAAATGCTGAACGGAAAGACGGATCGAGTGCGACTACTTCTTGTTGATACCCCCGAAACAAAGCATCCCAAACTAGGCGTACAGCCCTTTGGTCCTGAAGCATCTGCTTACACAAAAAAAAGGCTAGAAGGACAGGAAATTACCCTTGAATTTGATGTGCAAGAGCGTGATCAATATGGACGCTTGCTTGCTTATGTATGGATAGACAATGAGCTATATAATGAAGAGCTGCTAGCAAAAGGGTTAGCCCGCGTAGCAGTATTTCCTCCCAATACAAAGTACGTAGATGAATTTAAGAAAATACAGGAGCAGGCTCGAAAAAGCGAAAAAGGCATCTGGAGTATTGAAAACTATGCACAAGAAAAAGGGTATAACACGGATGCTGTAAAAAATCAGTCCTCTTCTAATCAAAAGGATACTCAGTCTGCCAAAAGCTGTGAAGGTAAAATAAAAGGAAATCAAAACTCTAAAATTTATCACGTGCCAACAGGGGCACACTACAACCAAACCATGAACAACGTCATTTGGTTCTGTACCGAAAAAGATGCGCAAGAAGCAGGATACAAAAAAGCAAAAAACTAACAAAGAAATTCAGTAACTGCTGAGTTTCTTTGTTTGTGAGTTCAGTAAGTATTTGTATAGGAGTGGCTAAATACCATCCAACAAAGAGCGACCAATTCGTATAAGAATACGCAGTGGCCATATGAGCAGCTGAGGCACTTGAAAAAGAATTTCTGCTAAAACTTCCTATCCACTCATCGTAGTATCTTTCTGCTGACGGCGTTTTTTCATAGTCATCATCCATTCATTTGAAAATATACATTAATTATACAATGAAAGGAAGATTAGGAGTTAATTTTTTCTTTCTTTTCTTTTTCGTGTTAAAGTAGATAGGTAAGAAGTTTTGCTACAAATAACGCAAGCGAAGAGAATAAAGGGAGTTTGAAAATCGTGAAAATAAGGAAAGCAAGAAAAGAAGATGCTTCTGCTGTAACGGAATTACTTTATGACATGCTTGGCAGTATTGCACGCTCTCATACGGCGGCTACAACGAATGAAGAAGCGCTTTTAAGACTTAAAGCGTTTATTCTGTCTGAGAAGAATCGCTATAGCTATCATCATATTACAGTCGCGGAGGTCGATGAGAAGGTAGTTGGACTTATGCTTTGCTACGAAGGAAGTATGTTACAAACGCTTTATGAACCAGTTAAGCGTTTTGTACGTGCTAAACTTAATAATCCAGCGTGGGAAATTGATATAGAAACTGAACATGGAGATTATTATATTGACTCTCTATGTGTAGATGAAGCTTACCGTGGAAAAGGGATAGGAACGGCTCTTTTAAATGTAGCCAAGCAAGAAGCCAAAAAGCGTAAGATGTTTTTATCGTTAAACGTTGAATATAATAACGTAGAAGCCAAAAAATTGTATCAGCGTATAGGCTTTCAAGAGCATAAAACCATTTTTATTGATAAAAAACCATTTTTTTATATGAAGACTGCCTGATCATCTTTACGGTAGTATTTTTTGTGATAAAATGGATATATAAGTAAAATAATAAGAACCAACAGCTCAGCACTTTTGCTGAGCTTTCCTGTAAATCGCGTAAACGTATCAAAATGGAAAGAATCCTACATCCAATGGACCATAAGCAAGCGGTCATGAAAGTATGTTTGCTGATGTGCCACATGAAAGGAGCGTGCATGAACATCAGAGATCTTCCGTTTAATATGAGTTATCGATTTAACGAACAGCTTCGAGAAGTTCCGGTTAACCCACACCAAATGAAGCAGGGAATTATCTATTTAAAGAAACGAGCTCTTGAAGAGGATGAGTGTGCCGCTGCTAAAACATATGGACATATTGGTGTATATGAGCGCATACTTGGAGAATTAACGAGCAGTGAAAGACATCTGCTGCTGGCCATTTATCTATATGACCGACATGCTGATATACTAGGTGAATTTTTGAATACGATCCGACTTGGACATACATATCACTGGCAAGAACAGTGGGATAAAGCGAATGAAACGTTTCAGCTACTCATTGAACAATTAAAAGCAGATGAAGACCTTCACATATATGAAGACTTTGTCTATCAGCATTATGGAAAATGTTTACTTGATCAGCGGGTTGTTTCCAGAGCACATCACTATTTTCAACGCGCGTTAGAAATTCGATTGAAAAAAGGCGATAAAGAATTAATTGAGTCGACTAATTCCTGCATCCGTCTTTGTTTAAATAAATTAAAACATTCCTAGTATACATAAAAGATAAATGACTCATAGCCTTGGTTACACATAATGCATAAACTTTCCGTTTGACAAACGTATGTGAACATATTATAGTCATACATGGCAATTTAAGAATACGTAATATAAAAACTAAACATAAGCGTCTCTTCTCTTTTGGAGAAGGGGCTTTTTTATGTGAATTTTTATGCCGAGGAGGGTTTAAACGATGAGTAAAACAGTAAAAGATGTCATCTTTTTATTAATAGGTTCGTTTGTATTTTCACTTGCAGTTAACATGTTCGTCATTCCAATAGGACTAGGTGAAGGCGGCGTTACGGGTATATCAATTATTTTATATTATACAACGCATCTTTCAACGGGCATCACTAACTTTATTTTAAACGGTATCTTGCTTATCGTAGGGTATAAATTTTTAGAGAAAAAAACCATCGTCTATACGATGATTACGATTATCGCTACATCTATTTTTCTTCACGTAACTGAAGGCTGGGGTCTTCATCTTCATGAAGAGCTCATTGGCATGGTTTTTGCCGGTGTACTGCTAGGTGTTGGAATTGGGATGATTTTGCGAGTTGGTGGAACAACAGCAGGTTCAGCCATTATTGCTCGAATTCTAAATAAGTTTTTAAACTGGAAAGTCAATCATGCACTTTTAATTGTTGATTTACTAGTGGTATTGGCTTCTTATTTTATTATTGGAATCGAAAAGCTACTATTTACGATTGTCATGCTTTACATTACAACAAAAGTAATTGACTTCGTTATTGAAGGATTTGATGCCAAAAAGGCCGTTACCGTTATTTCAAGCAACAAAAACGAAGTAGCGGATCAAATTAATGAACAGCTTGATCGCGGAGTAACGATTCTAAACGGTCGAGGGAACTATACAAAAGAATCAAAAGAAATCTTGTATGTGGTCATTAACAAACAAGAGCTCATTAAGCTTAAAAAGCTGATTAAAAAAATTGATGATGAAGCATTTGTTATTGTGCACGATGTACGAGATGTAATTGGAAAAGGCTTTCTAAGCGCATAAAACTGTGGTTCTTGGCAATTTTTTCTGACGTTGGTGTTTTCCGAAAAAGTATGATATAAGTGTGTCTAAAGACAATTCAATATACGAAAGGAAGAACCCATATGCGTAATAAAAGGCATGTAAAACGTCTTCTTCAACGTCGAATTCGTTCTTTACGATACGTTGTCTTGATTTTATTTACGATACTGATCTTAAAGTACGTTAGTGAAATTATGTAACTTTTTTATATGAGTCTTATCGCTCATTTGGAGTGCTTTTTCTTTTAAATTAGTAAACCAATTTGTATAATAGGTTTTAAGAAGGAGGAGTTCCATGAGCATTCCCAAACCATTAGTTCAGCTTAATCAACTCTTTATCGTTATAACGGTTTTGATCGCTTTACTTGCGGCAAAGTGGCTTTTACTTTTGCCTTTTCTCGTTGGAGTAGTCACACTTGCAACAAAGCGTAATCCCGTAATTATGGCAGGGAAAAAGCTTCTCAAAAAGCCTGCTTCTTCTTATCAAATGGAAGACCGGGATCAGCAGCTTTTTAACCAGTGGATTGCAACGATATGTATGGGAGTTGCTTTCATTTCATTTTTACTGAGTTATACGCTTGTCGGCTATGTATTTAGTATAATGGTGATTCTTGCTGCTGGTGTAGCGCTGATGGGATATTGTATAGGCTGCACGATTCGTTATCGATATATGATGTGGAAATATAAAAGAAAAAAACACGCTGCATAAACAAAGCCCCGAGAAGGCTTTGTTTTTTTATGCTCATTTGTATGCGTTATCAATAAATTCAATCATCATAACGGGTGAAAACAGGTGTTAGAGCGCCTGTATCCTTTAAAAACCTTTGTTGACAAAGTAAGGTAAACAAATTAAACTTTTTATGATAATAATAATCGTTACGATTTAAAGGAGGAAAATTATAGTTAGAGACAGTACATAAAAGAAGGATAGTTTTGAATAAAGGAGGGGTTTATATGAGAAAAAAGATAAGTCTGCTATGCTTAACGCTTGCTACGATAGGTATGCTAGCGGCATGTTTGGGTAACTCTGCGAGTACCGAAGAAAAGAGCGAAAAGAAATCACTTACTTTTGTATCGAATTTTCCAAGTGACACGTTCGATCCACAGTTAAATTATACAACTGTACGAGCCGGTATTGCCGAAACGTTAGTAAAAGTTAATGAGCAATTACAGATTGAACCGTGGCTTTCAAAAAAGTGGAAAACAGAAGATGATGGGACGACCTGGGTATTTGAGATTAGAGACGGGATTACGTTTCAAAATGGCAAGGATTTGAATGCTGAAGCCGTGAAACATTCGTTAGAAAGAACGATAAAAGAAAGCGAAGCAATGAAAAGTGCACTTAAAATTAAAGAAATGAAAGCCAGTGGCCAAATCTTAACTATTATAACAACAGAGCCGCTTGCCACGCTGCCTTCTGAACTTGTTCATCCAAACACGGCAATTATTGATGTAGATGCTCCAGATATAAAAAGTAAACCCGTGGGAACAGGGCCATTTAAAGTAGCTTCGTTTAAACCGGATAATGAAATGAAAGTAAAAAAATATAAAGAATACTGGGGCGGAGAACCAAAATTGGATGAAGTTGTGTTAACATTTAATGATGATGAAAATGCACGAACGTCCGCTTTGCAATCAGGTGAAGCCGATATTGTGTACCGTCCGGCTATTGAAAGCTTAAACACGTTAAAAAAAGATTCTTCTATTGTAGTAGATATACAGCCGAGCCTCAGAAACCAAATGCTTTTCTATAATTCAAGGCAAGAAGCGTTTAAAGATAAAAATGTGAGAAAAGCGTTTGATGTATTATTAAATCCAAAAGATGTTGTCAACACAGCGCTCGCAGGTCAAGGGTCACCAGCAACAGGTCCATTTTTAGATAGTTTGGATTTTTCGAACGATCAAAAAACGAAAACCTATGGACCAAGTGAGACGCAAAAATATTTAGAAAAAGCCGGTTATATACTCAAGGATGGAAAAGCAATAAAAAATGGAAAACAGCTTTCCTTTAAGCTTGTTACATACCCTTATCGTCCAGAACTGCCTTTAATGTCACAAATGCTTCAGTCAGAAGCAAAAAAGATTGGTGTGAAAATAGACATTCAACAAGTGGAAAATATGGACGAGTATATGACAACAAAAGATGATTGGGGAATCGTTACATACAGTCTAGTGACGTCGCCTCGAGGAGACGCAGGATATTTCTTTAATGCTCTTTATACGGAGGGAGGAGCATTTAATGTAGGACATTTTCATGAACCAGTATTAACTTCCATTATTGACGAGCTTAATAAAACCGTTGATCAAAAACAGCGCAACAAGTTAGCGAGACAAGCCGGAGAAATAGTAGAGAAGGAAACGCTGCACTCTTCGATTGTTCATCCGAATAATTTTGTGGCCTATAGAGACAATGTGAAAAATTGGGTCACAACCAAAAGTGAATACTATGTGATAACAAAGGACTTAGATGTGAAGTAGATATGAAATTAATTAGTAAAAGAATAATAGAATTACTCATTTTTTTAGTTATACTATCGTTTCTCAGCTTTGTTTTAATGAAGTTAGCTCCAGGAGATCCAGTTAAGCAAATGCTTCGCGTAGATGACGTGGCAGTTTCTGAGGAACAAATGAATAATTTGAGAACAGAGCTAGGATTTGATGAACCCGTATATATTCAATATGGAAAGTGGCTGAAGCGCTTTTTTCAGTTTGATTTAGGATCTTCGTATATGACAAAAGAGCCTGTCATCGACGAATTGGTGGAGAAGTTTCCAGCTACGCTGCGCTTGACGGTTGCATCTTTGGTTGTGATGCTGTTAATAGCTGTGCCACTCGGAACGCTGTCAGCACTATACCCGAATAAGTGGATTGATTATCTCAGCAGAAGTATTTCCTTAATTGGAGCGTCTATTCCAAGCTTTTGGCTCGGCCTTTTGTTTATACAGCTGTTCTCTGTACGTCTTCAATGGCTTCCTTCGATGGGGACAGGCACAGCAGCTCATCTTGTGCTGCCTTCTTTAACGCTTGGTTTTGCCATGTCCGCTGTGTATATGCGAATGATTAGAGCTAGTCTGCTAGAAGGGTTGAAACAAGATTTTGTACGATCTGCTCGAGCAAGAGGAATCAGTGAAAGCCGCATTTTTATTTTCCATGCGTTCCGGTATAGCTTAACACCTATCCTTACCATTTTAGGGACGAGCTTAGGCAGTTTACTTGGAGGAACGGTCATCATTGAAGTGCTTTTTGCTTATCCTGGAATCGGAAAATTAGTTATTGATGCGATTATGAATCGTGATTATCCTGTAATTCAAGGGTATATTTTGTGGATGGGCCTGTTTGTTGTTTTAATCAATTCACTTGTGGATTTGAGCTACAAATATGTAAATCCCCAGCTCTATGTAAAGGGAGGGGATAAAACGTGAAAAAGCCGCAGCTTCCTTTTGTAGTAATAAGCGTGTGTGGTATTGCGCTTATTTTATTTTGTCTGTTTGGAAGTCAGCTAACACCAATGGATCCCACACAAGTCAATATGCAAGATCGGCTTCAAAAAGCCACCAGTGATCACTGGCTAGGGACTGATCACTTAGGCAGAGATCTTTTTTCACGAATCATAGCTGGAGCTCAGACCACAATTGGGACTAGTTTTCTTGTCTTAGCTCTTTCTCTTTTGATTGGAGTACCTGTTGGTTTAGTTTCAGGGTATGTTGGAGGAAAGATAGATCGCTTCTTAATGAGAATTGTAGATGCTTTTTTAGCTTTTCCTGATTATATTGCAGCCATCGTTTTAAGCGGGCTTTTAGGACCCGGATTATTCAACTTAATTGCCGCGATGGTTATTGTAAAGTGGGTTAGTTATGCAAGGCTAGTGCGCAGTACTGTGCTTCAAGAAAAGTCAAAAGAATATGTGCTGATTGCTAAATTAAACGGAGTTGGAGTGTTTCATTTAATCTTACGTCATTTTCTTCCCCATGTGGGAGGACAGATTCTTGTTCTTGCTACGCTGGATATAGGGAAAATTATTTTAATGATGGCTTCATTATCCTATATTGGACTAGGGACTCAGCCTCCGGCTCCGGAATGGGGAACGATGCTAAATGAAGGCAGAGCCTACTTTTACAATGCTCCGCAGCTAATGTTTATACCAGGCGCGGCCATTATTTTGTTTGTGCTGGCGTTTACAGCTTTAGGTGAATATATTCGAGGAAAATATCAAGTTAATCGGTAAAAGAGGTGATGATCATCGTTTTAGAAGTAAAACATCTAGCTATTCATAATAAAACAAAACAAATTGTAAAAGACGTTTCTTTTACAATCGAACAAGGACAGTGGATAGCACTCGTTGGAGAAAGCGGAAGCGGGAAAAGCATCACTGCTGCTTCGATAGGAGGGCTGCTGCCTTCAGGTGTAACGCTTAAAGGAGGCTCCATTACTTTTAAGCGAAAAGGAAGCGCTTCTCATCATCAGCCTATCCTTGGAAAAGATATTTCGTATATCTTTCAAGATTATCGAAGCGCCTTTACTCCTTTTTTAACAATTGGAAAGCAGTTTGATGAAACGATTCGTACACATAGTAAGCTGTCTAAAAAAGACAGGACTGCTGCCATTTTTCAGGCTCTAAAAGCTGTGAATTTACCCAATGAACGTGTATATAAAAGCTATGCTTCTCAGCTGAGCGGAGGACAGCTTCAGCGAGCAGCGATTGCTTTAGCGTTGACGATGAAGCCTGCCTTGATTATCGCGGATGAACCAACCACGGCTTTAGATAGCGTGGCAGCAGCTGAAGTTCTTCAGCTGCTGCATAAGCTGAAAGAAGAAGCAGGCTGTGCCATTTTGTTTATTACCCATGATTTGCGTCATGTGCGGAAATATGCAGACCGAGCAGCCATTATGTTAGCAGGAGAGATCGTGGAAGAAAACAGTATCGAATCTCTGTTTCACGCTCCGCATCACTTTTATACAAAAAAACTGTTTAACGCCATTCCTTCTTTACAGAAAACGCCTGATCGATTGTTAGATACGCAGAAAAAAGTGTTGATATAGGAGTGAGATATGAAAGAAAAAAGTATATTACGCGTCACGCAGCTGGTGAAACAGTATAAAGAGGTCACAGCGCTAAATGATGTTTCCCTGCATATCGATAAAGGGGAATGTGTAGGGATTGTCGGAGAGAGTGGAAGCGGAAAAAGTACGCTTGTAAAAAGTGTGCTAAGGTTAACAGAGATTCAGCAGGGAGAAGTATGGTTTGCAGAGAAACCTCTTCACCGGTTAAAAGGAAAAAAACTGCAGCAAGCTCGTCTAGGCATGCAAGTTGTATTTCAAAACCCCGCCGCTTCTTTTAATCCGAAAGTAAAAATCATCGATTCATTGCTCGAGCCTTTGCGGCAGCAGCGAACCGTTCCTTCATTTTTATCTCATGTGAGCGGAAATGAAAAAGAAATCGCTTTTTATTTGTTAGAAAAAGTCGGGATTAGCGCAGAATATGCGTTGGATTATCCTCATGAACTCAGCGGAGGACAGCTTCAGCGTGTAGCGATTGCGCGTGCCATCAGCGTAGGTCCGTCTCTGGTGCTATTAGACGAACCAACAGCGAGTCTTGATGTTACGGTACAAGCAAAGATTTTAAATTTATTAAAAGATTTGCAGGAGACGTTTCAGCTATCTTATTTGTTTATTTCGCATGATTTAGCAGCAGTAAAATTTATGAGCAGTCGCATGATGGTCATGCAGCAAGGCGAGGTTATCGATCAATTTGACCGTGCAAAGCTATTTGATAAAAACAGGCATCCCTATACAAAAAAGCTTGTGCGTTTATTTGAATAGAGAGTAAAGCTCTTCGTTTAATATACTAAACGAAGAGCTTTTTTATAAATAAGAATGAGAAAAAGTCAGGGACGCGGCGGTGGAGTATGCATATGTATAAAATGATAGCCTGCTTGGCAGAGCATGATAAAACTAATGCTGAGTACAACGAGAGGAATTAGCTTGTTTTTTCCTCGTTCTTCATATAGTCCGGCTGCGCTTAAAAGGAAGCCAATAGTAGCTAAAGGAGGAGAGACGCGAAAGAATAAATCTGCAGCGGTAAACCCTTGGTTTGTATATTTATAATAAAAAAATAGACCTGTAATCAATAAAAATAGTCCAATCCAAAACAGCGTAAGTTTTCCAAAAAGGGTTTTAGGCACTGTGGTTTCACTCCTTTTGTCAGTCAAGTACCATAAAATACTAGCATAAAACGTTCGGGTTTGCATTAGAGAAAAAGAACTTGAATTATACAATATGTGTAAAAAAACAGGTTTGAAGTAGGAGGAGATGAAGTATTCAAAGCGCTCCGTGTAAAAAAATACATATCGTTGGATCTGTTGGAAGTGGAAAAACAACTCTTGCCCGTTTATTATCCCATAAATTAAAAGTTCCTCACTACGAACTTGATAATATTATGTGGGAACGAACACATGAAGGAGATAAAAGAAGAAGTGAAGCGGATAGAAAAAAGTGTTTACATCATATTGCAGCTTCAAAAGAATGGATCATAGAAGGCGTACACTATACGTGGGTGAGCGAAAGTTTTGATAGAGCTGATCTTATTATTTTTCTCGACACGCATTATCTAAAAAGAATATGGTTTATTCTAAGAAGGTATGTTTTGCAAAAGGCTAAAATAGAAAAAGCAAATTATGCACCGACGCTTTCTATTTTCATTAAAATGTTTCAGTGGAATGCGGATTTCGAAAAGCAAAGTAACCTGAAATTTTGCATATCCTTCGTACGTCATATAACGATAAACTTATAATAGTGAAAAAGAGAGAAGAGATAGAGCACTTTATATCGTAGGAAAAAGCCGCTCAGCTGATGAGCGGCTTTTTTTGTTTTTATTCTAACAGCATAGAAGCGCATTTTTTTCACAAGCTTTTGCAAGGTTTTTGAGAAGCTGATTAAGACACTCTTTGTCCATTTTAAGCCACTCCTCTTTTTGCAGCCCTTCTACGATATAGGAAGAAAAAACCCACACGTCGTTTTTGATGGCAGAGCGATTTGTTTCAGCGATTACGGTTAATGCCTTAATGACAGCAGACATCACGGAAACATCTTCTTTTCCATAATGGCGAATTTGATAGAAATCTCCCGTACCATGATTTAATAAGTTCGGACTTCTTTTAGCATGGAGAAAAAAGTTAGTCATACTTATCTACCTATTATTACCCGCATCTGCATGTGAAAAACTTCTTTAAGAAAAGTTTTATCATTCATTTGTAAAGGGTAGAGATCAAAAAGGAGGGGAGAGCCGTGGCATTTGATTATTCACTTGACTTTGAGCATATCGATTTTAGAAAACATCCTGAAAAGTATAGAGTAGGAAAAGGAGAACAAGGAGAACAAGGAGTTCTCCTTGTTGAGCCATATAAAAGTGAAATTCTTCCTCATTGGCGTTTTCGAACACCTGAAATTGCTGAGGAATCCGCGGACGCCATTTATCAGCTTTTTTTAACCTACAAAGAAAAAAGCGATTTTGTTGGAATGGACATGGCCCGGAAATTTCTCCAAATGGGATACACGCGATCCAGGCGCTACGCGAACTACAAAGGCGGAAAGAAATACAGCAAAGACGGAGAGCGTAACGAACGGCAAATTGATGAACAAAAAGCAGAATCGGCGGCTATTTTTATGAAAAAATGGAAGGAGGTACGAGAGAATAAAGAGTACTTGAAATTTAAAAAAGAGCATCAAAAAAAGTACGGATAATCAGCTGTTATCCGTACTTTTTTCCTTCGTTATTTCGATTCGTTTGATATGGTGATGTTCAATATCAATGACTTTAAATGAAAAACTTTCGTGTGTGATGCTATCACCTTTAGCCAGATCAAACTTTTCGGTGAGCATCCAGCCGCCAATGGTATCAACATCTTCTTGTTCAATATTTGTTCCGAGTAAATCATTCACTTCTTCGATTAACACCTTGGCGTCTAGCACGTAGTGATTTTCACTAATTTTGTGTACATCCGGTATTTCATCATCATCAAATTCATCACGAATTTCACCAACAATTTCTTCTAAAATGTCTTCTACCGTTACAAGCCCTGTTGTTCCTCCGTACTCGTCTATTAAGATGGCCATGTGAATTCTATCTTTTTGAATTTTAAGCAATAAGTCGTAAATGGCGATGGAATCAATGACTTGGATGATGGGTTTCATATACGTCTGTACGCTACGTGGTTTGATATCATCTTCTTTTATGTAATCAGCCAATATTTCCTTAATATTCACTAATCCCACCACTTGATCTTTGTTGCCATCTACAACTACTGGGTAGCGAGTATATTGCTCTACTCTAGCCATTTTTAAGAATTCTTCTATCGTTTCGTCTGCGGATACGCTAACAATTTCTGTACGAGGCACCATGATTTCCTTAGCCGTTCGGTTGTCAAATTCAAAAATATTATTCATGAACTTAAATTCTGATTGATTAATCTCACCGCTCTCATAGCTTTCAGATAAGATAATTCTAAGCTCTTCTTCACTGTGAGCCACTTCATTTTCAGAAGCTGGCTTCAGTCCAAATAATCCGACAACGCCTCTTGCTGAGTGGTTTAAAAGCCAAATAAACGGATAAAGTAACTTAGAAAAAAGAATAAGCGGACGGGAAAATAACAGCGTCACTTGTTCGGCTTTTTGAATCGCCACTGTTTTGGGCGCAAGTTCTCCAGCTACCACATTTAAAAATGTGACAATCGAAAAAGCAAGAACAAACGATATCACATGTGAAAGGGATGCAGCAAAAGGAAGCATATCAATAAGCGGCTCTAATAAATGCCCTACCGTAGGTTCACCTATCCAGCCTAGACCGAGCGCGGTAACCGTAATGCCCAGCTGTGTGGCTGAAAGATAGCCATCTAAATTTGATACTACTTTTTTTGCTGCTAAAGCGTTCCGGTTTCCTTCTTCAATTAACTGGTCGATTCTAGTGGACCGTACCCTGATGACGGCAAATTCCGTTGCAACAAAAAAGGCTGTTAATATGATTAATACAATGAATAAAATGACATTTACTGTTTCCAAATTTATCTCCTTACTCCGTTGAAACGGATAAGGGAACACCTCCCTTATAAAAGTTTGCTGAGCTGATTTATATGGTAAATAAAGAATATCATGTATACTGTTCCCTTAATGTCAGTAGAAATAAACTTACCGAAAAGAAAGAGCACTTTTTAATAACCTGCAACATTTTTTGGCAGAAAAAGCGTAAACTAAACACTATAAAATAAATGAAAAGAGATAACGTGATCCCTTTAAAAGGATGTAGATAGAAGTAGGAGTCGATTGTTTCTATGGAATTTTTTCTGACGATATTAGTCCTATTGGCTTTGATTGGTCTATCTAATATCATTAATCATTTTGTACCATTTATTCCTGTTCCATTAGTTCAAATAGCTTTGGGAGCAGGGCTTGCTATCTTGCCATTTGGCGGAGATGTACATTTAGAGCCTGAGTTATTTTTTATTTTATTTATTGCCCCGCTATTATTTAATGATGGGAAAAACGTGTCAAGAGCTGCTCTTTGGAAGCTTCGTACACCTATTTTATTACTAGCGCTGGGACTGGTTTTTGTAACCGTGGCAGTAGGGGGATATCTAATCAATTGGCTCATCCCTTCCATTCCGTTACCGGCGGCATTTGCACTAGCCGCTATTTTGTCCCCAACAGATGTAGTGGCTGTTGGAGCTATGGCGAGCCGAGTGAAGCTGCCTAAGCGAATTATGCATTTGCTTGAAGGCGAAGGGCTGATGAATGATGCCTCTGGTCTTGTAGCGTTTCAAGTAGCAGTAGCTGCTACCGTGACGGGCGTCTTTTCGATAGTAGATGCTACATTTCAGTTCCTTTGGGTAGCGCTGGGCGGTTTGTTTGTAGGAGCATTTATCGCTTTTCTGATTATCAGACTGCGTGTACTTGTTCGACGTTTAGGAATGGAAGATATTACGATTCATATGTTAATACAAATTCTAACTCCATTTGTTGTCTTCTACATTGCTGAACATTTTCATTTATCAGGAATCTTGGCAGTTGTAGCAGGCGGCATTGTGCATGCGATTGAGCGTGACCGAGAGGAATCACCTAACCAGCAGCTTAAAGTAGTATCAAAAAGTACTTGGACGGTTATTTTATATTTGTTAAATGGCTTGGTGTTTGTACTGCTTGGTCTGCAAATACCAAAGGTGGCGAAAGCAATTATTCAAGATCCAAACTTTAATAATGGACAAGTGCTTCTTTATATTTTGATTATTACTGTCTTTTTGCTTGTACTACGATTTATTTGGGTGATGGTGTCATGGTCAGTAGGCTGGTATTACAAAAATAACAAGCATCTAAAACCTGAGCCCCGGTCTATTGGCATTATTACGGTTTCAGGTGTACGGGGAGCTGTTACGTTAGCCGGAGCGTTTTCGATTCCATATACGCTTGATAACGGCAGTGATTTTCCGGAACGCTCTCTGATTATTTTTCTAGCAGCAGGCGTTATATTGTTAACCTTAGTTGCGGCAAGTATTCTTTTACCTGTCATTGCGAAAACAGAAAAGGCGCCGAAGAAGCCTGAGCGCAATACAAAAGAGGTTAAAGCACGCATTAAAGTGCACAAAGCTGCTATTCAGCGGTTAAAAAGAGAAATGACCGAGGAAAATCGTGGAGCAGCCCTTTCGTTAATTTCAACGTATAATACAACGATTAATAACATCATCGTTAAAACTCATCCTTTAGAAGCCTCTGAAAACAAACAGTATGAAGAAGAAATTCGATTGCTTGCTCTTCAGACCAAGGGGAAATTGGTGGAAAAGCTATTAAAAGAGGAAAAAATAGACCGTGAGACAGCGTATATTTGTTTGGAACATACGCACAAGCTTGAAATGGCTGTAACCAATCGTGTAAGGTACAAATTATTGGTGAGCTGGATGAGGTTTAAAAAAGTTTTATTATTACTAGTCCGAATTTTTTCACCGAATAAGCAGGCGTTAAGAAAACAAAGCTTGCGAAGAAGAAGCAAAGTGAACAAAGTACGTATTCAAATGATTGAAGAAGCGATAAAGGTCATTAAAGAAAATATGAACGAAGAAAATCGAATGATTTCACTTGCTATTATTAGTGAATACCATAGATCCATGGCAAGACTTAGAAAAGAGAGTACGGAGTACAATTCACGCAAACGTAAAAAAGCAACGAGAGATTTATGTTATAAAGCGTTTCATACTGAGCGGGAAACGGTGCAAGAGCTTTATGAAAAAGGAGAAATTACGCGTGAAATCGCTCATAATATCCGAAAAGATATCGCTTTGCGTGAAGCATTAACAATTGAAGAAAATGGTTATTAAAAAGTCGCAGGGACTGATCTCTGCGACTTTTTTTAGGAATGTTTTTCTAGTAAGCTTCATTCTATTGCTTTTCAAAAAGATAAAGCTTTCCATTAACAGCAATATCAAACCGAGGCCCTTTAAAGCCGCGTTTTATAAGTTCTTTACGCATAAACTTCATAATGCCTCCGTGGCTGACAATCAATAAATCGTCTTCTGACTCGGAAATAGCGCGATCTAGCACTGCTGCGACTTTTTTCTTAGTCTCAGCCATATCTTTACGAGCTTGTTTGTTGATGAGTCCGGACATGCGAAACAGTAATGCCCAGAGGATAAAAGGAAGTTTAAATTTTAATGGAATAATAGGCATAGGTATTTCTCTAAGTTCCGGAAGAAGAGTGATCTCTTGTTTATAAATATGCTTTGCCGTTTTGTGTGCTCGCGGCATATCGCTTGAAAAACAGCGTTTCCATTCGATATTATTCAATTCAGTCTCTCCATACGTAATATCTGATTCATCATATTCCTGAAACCAAGCCACTAGTTCATTGGTGGATAAGCGGTGGTTTTCTGGAAGACCTTTATTTACTTTGTAATGACGTACTAATGCTACTTTCATTGTGAACTCTCCTTAAAATCTAAGCGCCAAAAACACTTACTCGGCGCAGCTTGATTTTCTTATTTAACGTTATTTTCATCATGCTGCACCTCCTTTCAAATATTTGTAAAATAAGTATAAAATGGATTGAGAAAATTGTAAATACGGCATAGAAGAAGATTTTGAGGTAGAATAATTGGAAAATCAAACCTTTTTACAAGATAAAACGTATTACTTATAGATAATTCAAACAAATTGAAATACATATAAAAGGGTGGATTACAATGATGGATACAGAGAAAAAAGTGAACATCAGAGAAGAGTTTGGAACTTTATTTGCAGAAGGGAATTTTAAGAAGCTTTATGATTGTGTAAGCGAAGAATTTAAACATCAAGTTTCGCTTCAGCAATTTTTGGAGCAGAGCAAATTGTTTAATGAAGAAGAACAATTCTACAGACTAGAAACAAATCTCTATTTAACTCCTCAAATTGAGCAGTTTATTTGGTTAAATTCTACGCAGACAAAAGCCATCAGCGTTATGTTTGATGAACATAACATTATACAAGCACTTGTGATTGCTCCTATAGAATCATTTTCAGAGAGAGATCGATGGAGTACAAACAAATATACGATGCCGATTCAAAGTGAATGGTTTGTCTATTGGGGAGGAAAGCATGAGGTGTTGAACTATCACCATCCAGTCGAAAACCAAAGGTATGCGTATGATTTAGTCGTGCGAAAAGGAAAGCAAAGCTATAAAAATGATGGAATGAAAAACGAAGATTACTATGCCTATGGAAAAAAAGTTGTAGCTCCGCTAAAAGGGGTCGTCGTTTCAGCAGTTGATGGCCAAGAAGATAATGAAATTGGACACACGAATAAAAAAAATCCTTTAGGAAATCACGTTATCATTGAGCATGAAGGAAAAGAATACAGTGTGCTTGCACATTTGAAGAAAGGGTCGGTTTCTGTGAAAAAAGGAGGCGTGGTTCGTAAAGGAACGCTGCTCGGAAGGTGTGGAAATTCCGGGAATTCGTCAGAGCCACACATTCATTTTCACGTCATGGATGCTTCTGACATCGAAACTTCAAAAAGTTTGCGAATTCAGTTTCATACGGCTGTTGAACCGATTCGCGGAGATACGGTTATTCCATTTTTCTATTGATTAAAAAGCCATAGCGTTTGCTGTGGCTTTTTATGCAGGGCTTTCCTCAAATATAAAGTCAAGCAGCCGTTGAAACAAGTAAAGGATAATGGCTACGGTAGTCATGACAAGGAAAAGCCCAAAATGACTGATATCATACAGATTATAAAGCCCAATTTTAGCGAGAAAAGGAACAATAACATAACCATGAATCAAATCCAAAATAATGTTAACAATTATGTACAAGATAAACCCGGGATATGTAAGGTAAAAGACAAAGATAGTAATCACAATATGAAGGCAATAAATCGTTGCTCCCATACTAGTAAGAAAAAATACGTTTTCTTGAACCGTCCACCAGTGCATTTTTTCCGCTACTTGATAGGCGATTGTCATCATTAATGCAGCAAATAACCCTACAGTAAAAAATCGTTTAACACGCTGTTTATCAAGCAGTAGCAGTAAAAACCATGGAATAACAAGAATCCCCCATAATATAATTTGATTCATTCATCTTTCCACCTTTTATTTATCAGTAGTTCTTAGTGTAAGAAAGAATTGTAAAAATATACATTTGCAGAAAGAAAACGTTTACAATAAGGTTTCTTATCTATATACTAGTTCTTGAATACTTGTATACAAGTTGGTTAAGGAAGTGATGACACATTAAAAAGGTAACCTACCCGGAAAGATGGCTTCGCGGAGCCTCGCTAGGAGAACAAGTTGTAAGCAAATTGAGAATTCAAATTATGAGCGGCGAGGTGAAGAAAGGAACCATACTATCCGAAAATCAGTTGTCGGCAGAGTTTGGAATGAGTAGATCTCCTATAAGAGAAGCGCTGCGGACCCTTTCAAACGAAGGGCTCATTGACTTACAGCGAATGGGAGCAGTTGTTATTGGTTTAACAACTAGGGATTTACACGAGCTGTACGATGTTCGTCTGCTTTTAGAACATTTTGTCTTAGAACGTTTATCTGAAGTCAATCATGATTCGCTTATTAAAAAGCTTGAGCAAAGTATTGATCAAATGAATATGGCAGCTAAATACGATGACTATATAGAATTTGCTTATCAAGATTTGCGGTTTCATGAGCTCGTGATTATCGAAGCAAACCATAAGCGGATATTAAGATTATGGGAAAGCATCCGTGAAATTATTTTAGCCGCTCTTTTAATTACCACTGAAAAAAGATTTCGAGATGACAAAAAAGCTGTTATGCCACTGATTGAGCAGCATCATGAAATGATTAAGGCGTTAAAGTCCCAAAATATAAAACGTATTCAAGATGAAGTGAAACGTCATTTTAAAGATACGCGAAATACGATAACAGCTTCACTAGTGAATGAAGCATAAAAAAGGGGATAAAAGATCCAAAATGTTTTTGGACCTTTTTGTCTTTAACTTATCGACAAGTATACAAAGGGGATGGGGAAATGAAAGCGGGTGTCTACGTTTCAGAAACAAAAGCCGTCATGCAGCAGAAAGCGAAACCGGTCATAAAAGAAGGAGAAGCGCTTGTAAAGGTATCTCATGCTGGAATTTGCGGAACGGATATGATGATTTATTTTGGAAAACACCCTAGAGCACAAGCGCCACTCATTATGGGACATGAATTCAGCGGAGTTATAGAGGAGATCCAAGGGGAAACGGAATTTTCTCTAGGTGACCGCGTAGCAGTTGAACCTACGCTTAGCTGCGGAACATGCGAAGCCTGTGTAAGAGGACAGTTTCATGTTTGTAAGAAGTTAAAACTAATCGGCATTGATCAAGATGGAGGGTTCGCGCAGTACGTGGCTGTTCCAGTGAGCCGTCTTCACCTCTTGCCAAAGAAACTGTCTAGCGCACATGCAGCTCTTGCAGAACCTGTAGCGGTTGCCGTACATACAGTACGACGCTCGCGGTTGAAAGTAGGGGACCAAGCTGTCATTTTAGGGGCAGGACCTATTGGACTGCTGATCGGGATGATTGCGAAACGAGCAGGAGCAAAAAAAGTAATGATCTCAGATATTAGTTCTTATCGCTTAACTAAAGCGAAAGAACTTGGCTTTATACCAATTGATGCAGCGAAAAAAGACGTAGTAAAAGAAGTGCGTTTGCTTACGAATGATGTCGGTGCAGACGTTGTATTTGAAGTAGCAGGAAATCAAACTACAGCAAAACAAATGGTGGAAACAAGCCGTATCCAAGGAGAGATTGTTGTGGTGAGCGTATACAAAAACGCCCCAGAAGTGGATTTGGCAGCGATGCACTTTAAAGAAATTTCATTAACTACAACGAGATGTTATACAAAGGAAGATTTTCAGACGGCTATTGATTTACTGGCAAGCGGTGAAATATCAGCAGATTCTTTGATATCTCATAAGCTGCCGCTTGAAGATATTCAAGCGGGGTTTGATTTTATGCAGCGGCCTGATGAATCACTTAAAATTTTATTTGCACCAAACGGAGAGGAGAATGAACAATGACAGTAGATTTGTTTTCTTTAGATGGTAAAGTAGCAGCGATTACGGGAGCAACAAGAGGAATTGGAAGATCAATGGCGATTGCTTTGGCAGAAGCAGGTTCGGATATCGCTCTGCTGCAGCGATCAAAGGAATTTCTTGGAGTAAAAGAAGAAATTGAACGTCTCGGAAGAAAATGTTTTATTGTTAATTGTAATCTAGAAAACGCTTCTGAAGTAAGCGAAGCGATCTCATCGGTTGTTGCTTATTTTGGCAAGCTCGATATTTTAGTGAACAACGCGGGTATTCAAAGACGTTCACCTGCTGTAGACTTTGCAGAAGAAGATTGGGATGCTGTTATGAATGTTAATTTAAAAACCGTATGGTTGTTATGTCAGCAGGCGGGCCGCCAAATGCTTAAACAAGGAAGCGGAAAAATTATTAATATGGCATCTTTGCTTTCTTACCAAGGAGGTATTACCGTTCCCGCCTATGCTGCAGCAAAAGGCGGAGTTGCTCAGCTTACAAAGGCTTTATCTAATGAATGGGCAGCAAAGGGCGTAAATGTTAATGGAATTGTACCAGGGTATATTGCCACTGATATGAATGAAGCACTTATTAACGATGAAACGCGCAGCAGACAAATCATTGAACGTATTCCCGCAGGCAGATGGGGGCAAGCAGATGATTTTAAAGGGGCGATTGTCTTTTTAGCATCTGATGCATCTGCTTATATTCATGGGCATTTACTTGCTGTAGACGGAGGATGGCTAGGAAGATAACGCATGAATGAGCGAATTCTTTCATATCATGAACAAACTTAATTAAAAGGAGCGTTCGTGGTATGAAAAGGTGGATGTTAAATGTTGGTATTGCTGTCACAGTGCTTATAACTGCTTGGGCGGTGTATACAAAGCCTGAAGAGAAAGAGGTTTCGCTATTTTCTTACGATCAGCCTTCTATAGTTGTTCAAAAAGAAAGCACAGACTTTGAAAAAGCGTTAAAAGTTTTTTTGACGCAGCATGGCTTTCAAGAAGTTAGGGTGCTGAATAACTATGCGGAAGCTCAAATTCTGGTTCTTCTGCCCCGCCAACACCTTTCTTACCATAAAAAGAGAGAAATTCAGCAAATGGTAAATCAACTTGCCAAGCAGTATCACGTTAATCCTGATGTAGTTGATGTTCAGTTATATGAAAAAAAGTAAAAAGCCTTTTACCAAGGGAAATCCCCCTTGGCCAAAAGGCTTTTTTTACTCTTTTTTCTTCTCTTGTTCAGCTAGTTCTTCTTGTCTTTTAAAATGTGATTTTCCTAATGCATACACAAAACTAAAAAACAAAGGAAGTAAAATAGTCAGCAGCACAAGGCGGGTAAGCATATCGCCTAGATCATTTCTCGTTAAGTAAATATTAATAGCTGCAATGACAATATAAATAAAAATACCGAGGTTTCGTAAAAATCTCTTTAGCATAGATGCATTCATTTTTTTCACCTTACTTTTATATACTCACATTTAAGGTAAAGGAAACGATTAATAAAAGCAACCTATTTACTACAAAGCAAGAAGGAATATAGGAATTTATGATGAATGTTTATAGGTTGCCTGAAAATCACGGAAATAAAGATGCTAACATGAAACTGTTTTATAAAGCAGCCCGCTCCGAGTACACTGAGTGCACCGAGTCAGCTATAAACAGTTGCCTTCTCTTCAATCAGCTTTATTTCTTAAAAAGGTAAGGTGATGAGATGAAAAGAGTACTGGTAATGGGCGTTTCTCCAGGAGTAGGAAAGTCTACATTTGCCAAGAAATTAGGGAAAAAGCTTGATCTAGAAGTACATCATTTAGACAGCCTGTATTGGCAGCCTGGCTGGACGGAAAGAGACAATGATAGCTTTAGAGAATTGCAGGAGCACATTGTAAAAAAAGACAGCTGGATTATCGATGGGAACTACAGCAATTCGTATGACCTGCGAGTGAAGCGTGCAGATACCATTATTTATTTAGAGCTGCCGCTAATCGTTTGTGTGTACCGAGTAATAAAGCGGAGAATCGTATATGCAAGAAAAACGCGTGAAGATATGGCAAAAGGATGCCCTGAAAAAGTAGATTGCTCATTTTTTACGTTTATTCTTACTACGTATCGAGAGCGGCAAAAAAAGATGAGAAACCGGTTTGAAAAGCTTAGAAATGATGAGGATTGCAAGGTTTTTATGCTGATGAATAGAAAGGACATCGAGAACTATATACAAAACCTATAGGGGGAGTATGAGCTAAATTTTGAACAAAAATAGCCACGTAACAAGTTCGCTTGTTACGTGGCTTTATTGAAAAAACAATCATTCTTGCGTAATCTTCAACATTCCTTTTTCGTCGAGCGCAACTGTTAGAGAATGATTGACCTTTATCATTAATGGATGAACTTCAGAGTCGCGGTTCGAAAAAAACCACCGTCTTTTAGGCGTCCCTACAAGAAAAAACGCACTGCCGCTTCCTAAAAAGTTAAAGGTCTCGTTTAATAGCCTGTTGTTGCGCACGGTGATACCGGAGTTAATAAGCTGTGTCCCTACAGAGTGGACATGAGGAGTTGTCAAGTTGATTTCTCCTATGCTTAAAAGCGACTTAGAAGAAAAGGGGTTCTTGGATACCGGGCAGTCCGAATGTCTTGAAATGTATTCAACAATATTATGAGCAGGGTCTTCAAAATAAAACGAATGAGCATCAAATGCTTCAAAATAAATCTCATCTTTCTTCTCTTCTGTATTGAGGAAGACTCTCTGAGTAGCCCATTGCTTTGCTTCCATAAAGCGGTTTGCTGGAACATTAAAAGCAAAATGGTAAAAGGGCTTCGTATGTAGAGAACTTTCTTTAAAGGTTAGCTCACTTTCACCAACCTTGATGGAAAAAGAACGCGGTGAAGCGGCGGTTAATGGGAAATCGAGAGAATTTACATAAAAATCCTTCATTTCGTCCAGTAGATGAGTGTACAGGACAGCTTGATTAATAATCATAAACCATTCCTCCTCATTTAAGCGTTGTTTAAAACGGTATTATACAGATCTTTCGTTTTTCTCTTGAACGCTGCCTTTCCAGTAAAGCTGAAAAGAGCCTCTATGCTCCGAGCCTATAAAGTTAACGCGATATCTTTTCGTTTTTTCAGGTGTTAAATAAAGAGAGTTATTAGTCATTTCAAAGAAACGTGTATGTCTTGGATCTTCTACATACAGGGACAGGTCTCCGCTTTTGGTGTTTTTAGATAGCGTAAAAGCGTAGGTTACGCCTTTTTTGAGTTTAATGCTCCGGGAGTAGCGGCCTGTAAAGCTGTCGTATTCGCCAAAGAAAACCTCACTTCGTTCCTTTTTTATTTTGCCTCCTACAATTTGATTTTCCTGACCGTTAAAGTTAATAAGTAAAAAAGCGATAAGAACAATAAGAAAACTATATTTAAACATAAAAACCTCCATCTACTAAATTATAGATAGTTTTGGATTTCGTCAAATAGTGTTATAGTTTAAAAGGGAAAAATTAACAAAAACAGATTATCTTTTTGCATGTTACGTCTAACAGAAAGGAGAAAAGAATTGACTCAGCGTTTTTATTTTTTAGCAGCAAGTCAAGTAACCGCAAATTTAGGTTTTGTTCTTTATACAATGGCCGTCACTTATGAGAATCATCAGGCTAACGGATCTGATGGAGCATGATATAAAAGAGCTGTTAATAGAAAGCCAGGAGGAAGGCTTTTTCTTTCTTACAAGGCTAGTAGCGGAGTATAAAAACGGGCAAAACGTATTTAACAAAACGGGCGAAAGATTGTGGGGAGTTTACGGTGAACAAAACAAATTAATTGGCGTAGCCGGCCTTAATCGAAATCCTTACAGCCAGTATGCTAATGTTGGAAGAGTAAGGAGGTTTTATGTTTCAGCTCAATTTCGCAGAAAGGGTATAGGCAAACAACTTTTAAAAGGAGTCATTCACTATGCAGAGAATTATTACGACAGCCTCGTTCTCTATACAGATACTGACGAAGCGAAGTTATTTTATGAACGAAATGGCTTTCAATGCGTATACAATCAGCATAAAATCACTCATGAATATAAACTAAAAATCAATATACTAAATGTTCATTAATCAAACTAACGGGTGTTTAATTCAATTAGGGCATTAAAATAGTATACTAATAACGCTCAGAAAAAATCTGAGCGTTATTAGTTACCATGCATCAACCGAACCCGTTACTCTTTTTAGTTTGCTTTTTTAAGTTTAAGAGCTGTTTTAGGAGCAGGGCTTTTTTTAACAATATACAAACCGCTAAAAATAATAAGTCCTCCAAGCAGCTGCATAGCATTGATGGTCTCTCCAATGGCTACAGCAGCAAAAACAACGGCGAACAAAGGAATAACATACATGTAAACCATTACTTTTGTAGAGCCAATTTTTCCAATTCCTACATACCACATCACCAGCCCGTACACCGTCACGAACAAAATAGAATATGCCAGAGAGCTCCAGCTGCCTATATCTGTTGGCCAGATAAGCGTTTGATAGGTGAAAAGACAGTAGACAGTAAGCGGAATAGCTCCGATTAAAGCAGACCAGGCAGTCACTCGCAAAGCAGAATATTTTACGACTAAAGGTTTTGCTAAAATCGGGTACCAGCCCCAAGCAATGGCTGCCACAATCCCCATGATGTTTCCGAACCATGCAAGCTGCGACAGCGCATGACTAGAGTGACCAAACAGCAGTACAAACGCAGCCCCGAAAAAAGCAAGCACAGAGCCTAGCTGTGTTTTTAACGAAAAAGCTTCATGCTTATATAATATAGCTAAGATTCCTGTGAAAATAGGAGACATCGAAATAAGTAAAGAAGCATTTGTAGCTGTCGTATACTTAACAGATACCATAAACAGCGTTTGATAGAGCGTAACGCCTACTATACTGACCGCTATTAAACGTCCCCAGTCTTTTTTTTCGATACGAATGCCTCGCTCTATTATTCCTGTAATAAGTAAAAGAATAGGAGCAACCATTATAAAACGCAGTGCGCTAAATTGAATGGAAGACATATGAGCAACTCCAAATTTTCCGATTGTATAATTGGCTCCCCAAATTAACGCAACGGATAATAATATCCATTCCAGCCAGCCTTTTTTCATGTAATCACCTCGAGTAAGTATAGAAACTAAATAAGTGCGAATATCCTTAGTTACAAAGTATACAGGAAGAAATTATGTAAAAGGCCAGCCAATTCAGCTATTTTTATCTCATCCACTTGTTTTTAATACAAACAAAAAAGCAGCTG